>CAZTRQ010000198.1:0-3459 GCA_964616245.1 uncultured Spirochaetaceae bacterium
GCTCCTCGCTCCTACAGGAGAGAAGCGAGAGAAAGAGGAGGGAGCCCAGGGCGAGGGCCCAGCGTCGCGGATATCTCCGCGCCATACCGCCCCTCATCCACCCGGCCTCTCTGCAGGGATAACAAGGGTTATCGTGGTGCTTTCGTCGATAACACTGCTTACTTTTACCTCCGCCTCTTCTCCGTAGTAGAGCTTGAGGCGTTGATAGACATTTCGCAAACCCACACTGGAGCCTGGTCGCACACCTTGCATCATCTCTTCCATCTCCCGTATCTTCTCCTCGGTAAGACCGTATCCGGAGTTTTCCACTTCGAAATAGACCCGCTCTGCCCGGCGACCTCCCCGTATCTCGATTAGTCCCGTTTCGTCGCCCATGCCATGGTAGATGGCGTTCTCGACCAGGGGCTGCAGGATCAGTTTCATAACCTTAAGCTCGAAGATTTCCGGGGCCACCGCGATCCGGTAGGCAAACTTGTCGACGTACCGCGTTTTTTGGATGGTCAGGTAGTTCTCTACGTGCTCAATCTCGTGGGCGACAGGAATAAAGGTGTCGCCTTTGGAGATACTTATTCGGAAGAACTTCGCCAGGGCGACGACACTGGTTACCACATCTTCGCTTCGGCCGTGCTCGGCAAGCCACACGATTGAATCGAGGGTGTTGTAGAGAAAGTGCGGATTGATCTGGTTCTGGAGCGCCCGAAGCTCCGTCTTGCGCTTTTCCCGTTGCTCAGTAACGAGGCGCGTCATGAGCTCCCGAATCTGGTTGACCATCTGGGCGAAGGAGGCCGAAAGCTCCACGATCTCTCGCTGCCCATCTATCTGGACCGGCGTGTCCAGCTCCCCTCCCTCAATCTCCGCCATTATGCCGCGAAGTGTGTTGATGGGCCGAGAAATGTGCACCGAGATAAGCGCCGCCACCAAGGCGGTCACTGCGAGGGAGACGAGACCGATCGCCACCATAATATAGAGCACCCGTCGGCGGGCTCCGATAACCTGGTCGATGTTACTGACCGTCGTAATGCGCCATCGGGTGTTCGGTAGCGAGTTGGTGTGGATATACATATCGAGCCCCTGGACCCGGGTGGGAAAGCCTCCGAGGTAGAGACGGGCAGCGACGTCGTAACTTGCCTCAGAGTAGGGAGTTCGCGCAGACGCGTAGATAAGCTCATCGCGTTCGTTAATAATCAGAATGTGACCGAACTCTCCGAGGTTCGTCCGCTCCGAAAGCTGCGTGATTGCGTCTATGTTCAGCTCCACCAGGAGAACTCCGGTGTTGCTCGTCCCGTCCCGGTAGTAGCTGACCCGTCGGGATACGGTAATAACCCTGTCGTTCCGGTCTATCTCGGTGTTGGCGCTCATCCCGACGAAGAAATGGTAGATTTCCGGACGTCTCGTGGCGGCGAGGAACCAGTCGGTCTCGGAAACTCGAAGCGGCACCGGTATCCGGAGGTCGCCACCAAGAAGAGGAGCTCCTCCGTCGTCGAAAAGGAAGATGGAGACCACGTCCTGTTTGATTTCTTGATTCAAATCAAAGATACCTTCTAGGGTTTGCCGGTCCCGTTCCACGTCGTAGGTTCCGACGGCGAGCTGAAGATAATTCGCCGTCTCGATGACGCTCGCGACGTAACGGTCGAAGTTAAAGACGATCTGCTTATTGATCTCGACGGACTGATCTTCGGTCAGATTTCGGGACGCCTCTGAAAACACGATCAGATAGACCAAGGTGGTAACCAAGAGGGTCACCACTACCAGGCTTAAAGTGGAGATAAACACCTTCTCGCCGATCGACCAGCCCGACGTATGACCTCTAGGCGTGCTGTTCACGGTACTTCTTCGGCGGGCTACCGACATATTTTCGAAAGCAGTGGCTAAAGTAGTAGACGTCTCGATAGCCGCATGCTTCGGCTACCTCGATAATTCGGCTTCCCGAGAGCCGAAGCGCGTCTTTCGCGTGCTCCATCCGTATCGCCGTAAGGTAGGTGACGAAGGTGCTTTTCTTGTACTTCTTAAACAGTTGCCCGAGATAGGAGGCGCTTATCCCTTGCGCCGCGCAAACCTTCTGCATCGTGAGCTCCTTGTCTTGGTAGTTCTCCTCCATGTAGCCGATCGCGTCGGAAAGCAGGCGCTCGGCGTTGTCCATCCGGCTCCGGCGTCCCTGCTCCTGAAGTTGCTCGGCCAAAAGCGCCGCCCACCCGATGAACTCATCGATACTCTTTATTCGCGAGACCGTCTCCAGGAGGTCTCCTCCGGCGAGGGCGGTGATGTCCGTATCCACGACGAGACTGTACTGCAGCAGAACGTGCACGATCCCCACCATCACCAGTCGGTGATCGGTTAAGAGCTCCGAGGCGTCGGTTACCCGACGACGAATTACTCCGAGGAGATCTCGCATCTCTTTGGGGGTTCCGTAGCGAAGAGTCCTGTCGAGCTTTTCGATTTCCGCAGGCTCGAGAAGCGCGTACCTCCGCCGCGACTCCGAAAGGTCGTCGACGTAGACGAGCCGCCCAACGCTGAGGAGGCGGCCGGACGCAACCGCCCTGGTTGCTTCATCGCAGCTAGGGCCGAAATCGCGAAAGCCCGAATGTCGACGGCTCACGCCGATCATGATTCGAAGCGAGAGGAACCGTTCGATGGAACGAATGATCCGGTTTAGTACAAGGTCGACCTCCTCTTCGAACCGATGGCCCTCGCCCTTCAGAACCGCGACGATACCGTCATTGAAGAAAAAGGTGTGAAAACTAATCCCTTCCCGATCGAGCGCCTTCTCGATATTGCTTCGAACGGACATCTTGAGCTTCTCGAACTCGATGACGTTCCAGTGCTCTTTGTTTCGTTCCACCGAGACGAAGGCCGTACGGTACTCCTGGTCGAGATCCACCCCGTGGCCCTTGAGCTGCTCGACTTCCGCGGCGCCCGATTCCTCCCGGGTAAAAAGAAGGGAGGTAAAGCAGTGATCGATGAGAAGCGGCAGGCTCTCCTGGTACTGTTGCTCGACCATTTGTCGGCTGTAGTTGGTTCTAAACTCCTCATCGAGCTCTCGCCGGAGCTCTTCCAGAAACTCGCGGATGGCCTCCTCCGTCAGCGGCTTGGTCAGATAGCTCTGAACCCGAAGCTTGATGGCTTCCCGAGCGTAGTCAAACTCATTGTATCCCGTAAGGAATCCGATCCGGACTGTGGGGTAGTCTCTGCGAATAATCGAGGCGAGCTCGATCCCATCGATGTAGGGCATTTTGATGTCCGTCAGGACGACGTGAGGGGAGTGCTTTTCGATTAGGTCCAACGCATCGTACCCGTTGCCCGCGGTGCCAACAACCGAGAAACCGGTTTCCTCGGAAATTCTTGAAGAAATTCGCCCCCGCACTTCGTCTTCATCGTCGACGAGGATCATCTTGTAGAGCTGTTCCATAGACCGACAAATTGTACCACGACCGAAAGCACCGTGGGCCGCCTTATTTGTAC
>CAZTRQ010000199.1:0-3443 GCA_964616245.1 uncultured Spirochaetaceae bacterium
GTGATGTCTCGCTCAGTTGACAGAAACGCCAGGGAGATCTTGAGGGCAAAGAGATTGAATACCACCAGCATCACCCCCAGGGTCACCAGGGTGGAGGCCAGGTAGACCAAGGTCTCGTTGGCGCCCCCGTCGAAGAAGAGGGAGACCAGAAAGCCCACCGGCGCGAAGTCCCGGGAGAGGATTACTTCCCGATAGTGGAGCGTCTCCCCGAAGGTTATTAGGAAGAAAATCAGAATGGCGCCGACCATCACCCAGGCTTCCCTACGGCCCCTGGCGGCCCAGAGGATAAACCGCGTGGTCATCGCTAAGAGGGTGATGCTCTTTACGATGTTGTAGGTTGTCACCACCCGGGAGTAGACAAGGACAGGGAAGGCGAGGGTGATAAGGGCGTTCCCGGCGACGAAAACGGTAATCCCCCAGGTTACCCACCGGGATATAACGCCCGGATAGGTCCGGTCTGCGATCCAGGCGAAGGCGACGAAGACCAGGTGGGCGGACAGGTATTCGATGCGGAGCTCGAGGGCCCAGGGGAACCCCGGAATCAGCCGGGTTGCCAGAATCTGCCCCGTCACGAAGACCCGGGCGACCAGAGCTGCAAAGGCGATGGACAAGAGCAACGGTACCGCCGTCTTTCGTCGCCCGGCTTCCACGCGGCCCCGGTTTAGTCGGTAGAGAAACCCGTTGAAGAGCGCCAGAGCGATGAAGCTTCCGAGGAGCAAGAGGTCGTAGACCGTTTCGTGGGTATCCAGGAGGCGGATCTGCTCCGGGCTTCCCAGCTTGATCGGCTTCCACATCCCGCCCCGGCGGTGGTGGAAGTTGGATACCTGGAGTATCAAGCGGACTGCCTCGCCGCCGTCGCCTTCCGGAAGCCGGGCGGTATTTATGACGTAGTGGGGCTCTGAGCTTTCACGGTTGGTTCCCGGCTCGCCGCTCGCGGCCACCAAGGTGTCGTCGGCCCAGAGGCGGTAGGCGGTGGAGGCATTCGGAATCCAAAGGGAAGAGGACCTGTTACCGCCCGCCGGGCCGTTGGGGCCGGGGCCGGCCCCCGGCAAGAGGACATCGAGGACAAAGGTGGCGTACCCCATCCCGCCGACGGCCTCCCCATCGTGCTCCCAGCTATTCCAGGTCCCGGGCATGTCGAAGAGTCCGTCGGACCGGCGGGTAAGCTCGCTCCGCCGGACGCCGACGAGGTCCTCCGGGGTAAGGAGCGCTTCCCAGAAGATAAGCCACTCGCCGTTTAGCTCGAGGATACCTCGGTCCGCCAAGTCGTAGGGGCGCAAGTCTAAGAGACCGTTAACTGCGAGGGGAGCATCGGCGGCCGTCGCGGCGCCGGAGGTCAAAAACAGCAGGAGCGCGCAGGCGCCATATCTTACCGTCATAGTCAGCTTCAGCTACCGCTGACTATACAGCATGACGAGGGGCCCCGCAACTCCGCGGCCGTGGCTGTGACCGTGGCACGCTCCCGGTGCGCCGTTTAGCGCTCAGCTGCCCCGGCGTCCACCTGGGAACCTTGGACTCGAGCGCCACCGCCTAGCGCCAGAGGCAGCGGTTCGACCGTGTTGTTATCGTCGTCGGCGTCGCCGGCGTCGGGGACGATGAGCGCGTTGCTCCCGGCGTCGACGGCGGGGGAACCTGCCTGAAGCTCCACCGAGCCATAGTCGTCGTCTACGCCGTCGTATTGGCCGTCCGGCCCGGGTGTCGGCCCCGCCACAATCAAGGGATCCGCTTCCATGTTCCCGGCACCGGTGCCGCCGGGAAGGGCATTTGCAGAGACGCTGTTTCTCACCGTGGCGCGGCTTACCACGCTATCCCCAACAAAGATCGAGTTGTCGACGGTGGCGGTGCCAACGGAGAGCTCCACCGAGGCTCCGGTGTCCTGGGTGTTGGCCACCAGGCTGACATTCGACAGGAGGGTAGAGTCGGCCTGGGTAGTGTCCGTGGCGACGGCACCTCCGACAGCGGCGTCATTGGCGATAAGAGCGCTTGATGCAACCGTCACCTCGCCTTCGGTGTAGATGCCTCCACCGAGTCCCGGCGTCACACTACCTCGGATAACCGAGGTATAGATCCGGGCACGGGAGGCGGCGCCTATCGCTATGGCGCCCCCCGGGGCCGTGCTGGTGTTCCTGGTAAAGGTGGAGTTTACAATCGTTATGTTGCCGTCTGCGAAGATGGCTCCGCCCCGGCCGGAGGTTGCGTTTCCTCTTGCGGAGTTTGCGATAAAGTGGGAGTCCCGGATTATCATCTCCCCCGAAGAGCTTACATAGATTGCCCCGCCGCCCATTCCGTTGGCACCCCGGGACGTATCCGGGGCGATATTGCCCTCAAAGGTCGAGTCTTCGATGATATTGGTCCCGGCGGTGGTGTAGATGGCTCCCCCTCGGAGCCCCGTAAGGTTGTCGCTGAAGGTGGAGCCGCGTACCTCCAGACGGCTCGAAGCGCCGGAAATCGATATCGCGCCCCCGAAGAGGTTTCCCGAACCGCCGGTGGCGCTACTGTCTCGGATCGTCACGTTCTCCAGAATCACGGTGCTCGGCCCAAACTGGGGAGATGCGAAGATAGCTCCTCCGGGATCCGGCGCGCTCCCACCTTCCAGTCCAAAGGGTCTGAGTCCCCGGCCGTTGGCCAGCGTCACGTTCCGCAAGGTCAAGGAGCCGCCGTTTACGAAGAAGTGGCGCCCGAGCGTATTGACGTCGATTACGATGTCGTTATTCTCCCCGTCGATGGTTATGGCCCGGCTTACAACGGAGAACCAGCTGAAGCTCGAGGTCGCCGCGTCCTGGGTTATGGTGTAGTCGCCGTCAAAGGTGACGGTCCCGCCGTCGGAAACCAGGGAGACCATCTCCGAGAGGCTCCCGGGGCCCGTCGGATTCGCCGTGGTGACCACTCGCTGGTAGTTGACCGAATAAGAGGCCTCGGCAATTTCGCTTTCCGGGACCCCAGGGGCTATGGCGATGGCCCGGATGGTTACCGCTGTGCCGTCGCCTGCCACGGGGATCGGCCCGGTGTAGCTCTCGGATCCGGTGGTTGGCTCGTCTCCGTTCGTCGTATAATAGACGGTCGCATTCGGGGTAGCAGTCGAGATAGAGACGTCGATGTCCTGGGAGTACGCTCCTGCCGGAGGATCAAAGGTCGGAGCTGAGGCCGCAGCCGCCCCAGGCCCTCCGGTCTCAGGTCCTACCGGGCCGGTGCATGCGGCGAGGCTCATAACCATCACCAGCACCCCATACGGCGCCGCCAAGAGCGATCGTTTCCGACATCGTTTAGTTCGACTGCCTTGTCCCACCACGGCCTCCCTTGTCGTCAGTGGTATAAAGGATAGTCGGAGAATTCTAATCCGAACATGTAACTTTAGTCACAAATGGTGCGGATCAGTTCCGCACCCCCACGGCGTCCAGGCGTGCGTGATGTCGGTTCTATGGCGCCGAAATCTCGATCTCCGG
>CAZTRQ010000200.1:0-3422 GCA_964616245.1 uncultured Spirochaetaceae bacterium
ACCAATACCTAATCGTTTCTTAATCATCTCCTAATACTCCTAGCGCATTAATAAGGTATACGCTAATAAGGAGTAATGATCTATGACGACTAATCGACTACGCCGACTATTCTTGATCGCCCTGGCCACGATGCTGCTGCCGGCATCGCTCTTCGCAGGTGGACAGGGGGATGCAGATTCCGCCACCCCCGGAGAACCCGTAGAGATTCAGTTCTGGCACGCCTTTAGCGACGCTCCACGATCCGGCTGGATCGCAGACCGGGCGGCTGAGTGGAGTGCGGCGAACCCCGGATTCAACGTGGTTACCGAGCGAAAAGGGTCCTACCGTGAGACGCTGCAAGCCGCAGTGCTTGCCGCGCGACAGGGAGACGCACCGCACCTCGTCCAGCTCTTCGAGGTAGGAAGCCAACTTGCTGTCGACACAGGCATATTCAAGCCGGTCGGCGAAGTCGGAGGAATCCCGGCGTCGGACTATATAGAGCCGGTCCTGAACTACTACACGATTGACGATGAAATCTACTCGATTCCCTTCAACAGTTCGTCGCCTATTCTTTACTACAACAAAGACAAAATGGTAGAAGCGGGGCTCGATCCGGAGAATCCGCCGGAAACTTTCGAGGACGTAATTGCGATGCTCGAACAGGCCCAAGCGGCCGGCGTTGAGGGAGCCAAGATAGGGTTCAATCTCCATTCCTGGTTCTTCGAGCAATGGATGGCAGAGCAGGGAGCACCCCTGGTTAACAACGACAACGGGCGTGCCGAGCGTGCGACCGAAGTTAACTTGACCAGCGACGCAGCGTACAAGATCGTGAACTGGATCGACGAGCTCAATCGGCGGGACATGTACACCTACACCGGGCGTCTCGAAGACTGGAGCGGAAGCGATGCCATCTTCCAGGAGGGTCAGGCGATGTTCCATATTACGTCCACGGCTGATTTAGGGAACATCGGATCCGCAGTCGAAGGATCCTTCGAGCTCGGAACAGGACTTCTCCCGATGCCCGCAGGCATGACGCGCAACGGCGTTGTCATCGGAGGAGCGAGCGTCTGGGTGTTAGACGGCCATCCCACGCCGGAGCTCGAAGCCGCGCGGGACTTCGTACTTTTTATGACGAATACCGAGAACATGGTGACCTGGCACAAACTCACAGGGTACTACCCGGTGCGCAACTCCTCGGTAGACCAGCTCGAGGACGAGGGATGGTTCGTCGAAGACCCGAACGCCTTTACGGCCTTCGATCAGCTACTCAATACCATACCGAACAGCGCCACAGCCGGTGCTCTGATGGGCAGCTTCCTCGACACCCGAACGATAATCGAAGAAGCGATCCAGAAGGTCCTGCAGGGAGGCGATGTGGTCGCGGCGATGGAAGAGGCGAAAGCCCTCGCCGACGATCGGCTTCGGGATTACAACGCAAACCTCTAATTCCCGAATGCGATGCCGACAGACCGGCGTCCATTTTTCACTATCTCTCAGACTACCTGAGACCCTCTGCCCCGCGGCGGAGGGTCTTTCTTTGAGGAGAGCATATGCACTACCGCCCCATATTCGGCCATCGGATGCTCGGGTGGCTTCTGTTCGTTCCCACGCTTCTTATTCTGCTCGTGTTTCTCTACTATCCGGTGGTGCAATCGCTGGTTCTCAGCGCGTATCGTAGCAATCTCCTGCTCGATACCCGTGCCTTTATCGGCTTAGAGAACTACCGAGCGATCTTTTTCGGTGTCCAGGCGCCGGCCTTCTGGCAAGCGACCATCCAGACAATCGTGTTTGCGCTGCTCGTGACCGTTCCGGGCGTTGCCTTCGGAATGGTGCTTGCCACGATCGCCTCCCGTCCGATTACCGGGGGGAGATTCTATCGAATCATGCTAATCTGGCCCTTTGCGCTCTCACCGGCAATCGCCGGGACCATTTTCCTGTTTATGTTCAACCCCGAGGTGGGCGTCGTTAATCAAATCCTCTCGTCTCTGACCGGCATCAGGCCCCGTTGGCTCGACGACCCAGCGTTGGCTTTCGGTGTGGCCGTAAGCGCCGCCATCTGGAAGAACCTGGGCTATAACATCGTTTTCTACCTCGCCGCACTCCAAAACGTTCCGAGGAGCCTTGGGGAAGCCGCAGAGATCGACGGTGCCGGCGGCCTGACACGATTCTTTCGGATCACGGTTCCGATGCTAAGCCCCATGACCTTCTTTCTCGTCTTTACCAATCTTGCTTACAGCTTCTTCAACGTCTTCGGGCTCATAGACATTCTTACCGCCGGGGGCCCCATAGGCCGAGCTCCCTTCGACAACGCCGGCGTAACCACGACTCTGATCGTAAAGGTGTTTCGCGACGGATTCGGCGGGAGTAGCAATGTCGGGCTGGCCGCCGCGCAAGGGGTGGTTCTTATGATAGTCGCCGTTTCGATGACGGCTGCACAGTTCCGCGCCGGGCGGCGTGGTATCCACTACGAGGGGGCCTAGCATGCACAAGAAAGACCCCATTTGGGTTCATATTGTTCTTTCGATTGCCGTGTTGCTTATCGCTGCGCCGATACTGTTTGCGATGATCAAGTCGACGCAGTCCCGGGGCGATGTCCTCTCTCCGAGTCTTGTTCCGGGTGTAGAGTTCTTTCGAAACCTCCGTATCGTATGGGACGACCAGAATCTTGGGAGATATATGGCAAACTCGTTCTGGATTGCCTTCGTCGTTACGACCGGTAAGACGGTACTTTCCATACTCGCCGCAATGGTACTCGTTTATTTCCGGGTACGATTCAAAGCCATCATTTTCGGTTTTATCCTCTTTACGCTGCTCATGCCGACCGAGGTCTTGATAGTCGGCCTCTTCGATATGGTATCCCTGCGACCCCCGGAATCTTTCGGGGAATTCCTGCGATGGATCGTCAATCCGCGGCGCGTACTCCTCGAACCGATTCCCTTCGGATTAGGCTGGACCAACCGGTACAGCTCCATCATCGTGCCCTTTATGGCCAGCGCCACCGGTATCTTCCTGTTTCGGCAGCACTTTATGTCGATTCCCCGCGACTTGGGTGATGCGGCTCGAATCGACGGCGCCGGCCCCTGGGGTTTCCTCTTCAACGTCCTTGTGCCCATGAGCGCGAATACCATAGGCGCTCTCGCGGTTATCCAGTTCGTCTACGTCTGGGATCAATACCTCTGGCCCCGGGTGATTATTCGTGACGACTCTCGACAGGTCGTCCAGGTGGGGCTGAACCTCATTATCGGGGTAGGAGAGGGGGTCTACTGGGGTCAGGTAATGGCCGGTGCGCTAGTGTCCATACTGCCACCCCTTCTGGTGTTTATCGCTTTGCAGGAACAGTTCATGCGGGGTTTTGCCCTTACATCGGACAAGTAGCCCCGGCGCAGCTCTGCTCCGGGCCGGCCCTCCTCCGGGCCGGCCCCTACTGCGCCTCGAAGCGCCC
>CAZTRQ010000201.1:0-3317 GCA_964616245.1 uncultured Spirochaetaceae bacterium
CTGGATGCGGATTTTTCGTTGCGTCTTTATCGACCGTCGAAGCGTCCGGCGGGGTGCTCGGGCGATCGACAAGGCCGTCGAGAACATTCGGGCGGGGTATCCGATGCTGATCTTTCCCGAAGGCACCCGGAGCCAGTCGGCCCGGGTCGGCCTCTTCAAGGGAGGAAGTCTCAAGCTTGCGGTGGACTCCGAAGCTACCATCGTCCCGGTGACCATCGACGGAGCTTACAAGGTCCTCGAAGAGCGGAGGGTCCTACGATCCGCAAGGACACGACTTATCGTCCATTCGCCTCTCCCCTTCGAGGAGTACCGCTCGCTTCGGCGAAGGGAGTTGGCCGAGCGCCTCTCTTCGAAGATTTCGGCTCCCCTGCAAGCAGGCTCGTAATTCGCTAAAGCGATCTACTTGTTTAACCATTCCCGGGGCAGTATCGTAGATGGAAGCAAAAGGGAGTCTATGATCGTCGAAGAAATTGCATCATTAACCCAGGGCGTGCTCCGCTGTGGGGAAGCGTACAACCAGAGGAATCTGGTCTACGCCTTTGCCTCCGACCTTATGAGCGACGTACTCACGGTAACCGAAGAGGGCATTCTGCTCGTTACCGGCCTCGCGACAGTCCAGACGGTACGGACGGCTACGATGGCCGACATCGAAACCATCCTGCTCGTGAGGGGAAAGCCGGCCCCCGGGGGAATGCTGGCCCTCGCGGAAGAAAACAACCTGGTCGTCATCGAATC
The DNA here is from genome assembly GCA_964616245.1 of uncultured Spirochaetaceae bacterium. Taxonomy (GTDB): domain Bacteria; phylum Spirochaetota; class Spirochaetia; order DSM-27196; family PWMO01; genus CAYPUT01. The sequence continues at coordinate 736 of CAZTRQ010000201.1, forward strand.
ACCCTTTTCGATGTATCGAGCAAGCGGTGTACTCTTCGGTGGTGGTCTGTTGCCGATCTATTGAAATGTGGCATAGCTCCGGTATACTTACAGGTAAAGATGGAAGACTACCGAGACAACCTTGACCCCGGGATAAACAGCAAGATTCGCAATCTCCAAGGAAAGCTCAAGGGAAGCCGCGACGCCCTGAGCCGAAAGAAGCTCGTGGACAACATCAGTAGGCTCGAACAGGAACGTCTCCACAGCGACAACCTCTTCGTCGAGCAGGAAGAGGTTGATGCGAACGAGCTACCGATCCTCTCGTCGATCCGATCGCGTTACAAGAAGGTATCCGAGCAGTATCGAGACCAGGTCCGAGAGATTCGCGATCTGCTCCTCTACATGACCTACTTCGAAGACGAGTTTCTCGGCCTCTTTCACGAACGGAAGCTGCGCCTCGATGTAAAGTTCTCGGTCGAACGCGATGGGTTCTACAATCAGTTTAACCAGCTTCATCGCCGCGCCCTGACCTACTGTGACGAATCGAACAGAATTCAGGGTGGAAACTACACCAAGAGTTACGAAGAAGATATCCTTCGCAGGATGGTGGAGATGCGCCACGGCGTCTACATAGAGGCGGATCGTTTTTTTCGACAGGTTATGCGCTTTTCGGCGGACTTGTTGGACGATATTCACGGCCAACAGATCCTCTGCCAGAACGCCGACGAAGATCTCGAATACTCGACCCTCGACCGGGAGAAAGAGTTACGGAACCTTAGCGTTGGCGATGGGATAGAGCGTCTCCACGAGCTCTGCACGGAGATCGTAGATTTTCTCGACGTCCCCGATTTCCAATCCGGCCTCCGTTAACCCTTGTCCATACCAGATTATGCCATTCCTCAGGACGTCCGGGTTCTCTCGTCGCAGCAAATAGGGATTGCCGAGGTAAACAACGTCTACCGTTGCCAAGGACAACGCCAGGGTAGGGAGTTTACCTTCTTCCTGAAGGTAAACCGGGGAACCGAGACCAACATGCCGAACGAGCGGGAAGTGCTTCTCTACCTCGCCGAAAAGGGTCTCCCGACTCCCCGGGTGCTCTGGCACGGAAAGGACCGAAAGGAGTTTCTCGCCCTCGAAAAGCGGGAAGGTGTCATGCTCCTCGACCTCTTGAACCCCGCGAGCCCGTTTCACAAGCCGAATCTTCGGTACCCGACCTTGGAGAGCTTCGGAGAGGCCGTCGGGCGACTCCACAGCCTCGACGTCGAATGGCCGGAAATGAAAAGGACATCGCTCTACGACTTTCTCGGCGAGGAAGAGATAGACGATTGGGAGTTTGCAGAGATCGTGCTGTGGCTCAAGGCGAATCCTCCGCCGGCGAAGAGCATGGTCTTTACCCATGGGGATCTGAACGACAGAAACATCCTGGTAAAAGATGGTGAGGTAACCGGTATTGTCGACTGGGAGAGCGCCGGAATCGGTTGGAGGGAATACGACTTGGCCTGGGCGCTCCGAGAGCGTCGGAATTATATGAACACACCCGAAGCCCGTTCGCGCTTTCTGACCGGGTACACGGCCTATTGCAGCTACGATCCGGAGGCGTTTCGATGGGCAATGGTGATGAACTGCCTTCACGTCGCCTACTGGTGTCGCGACAGCTTTCCCTATTTCAAGACCTTTAACCTCGAACAAGCCCGCCGGGCGATGTTCGCCGGCTACGAGTAAGGACGCCATGGAACTCTACACAATACGACACGCACAAAGCACCGCACAGACCGGAGAAGGGGAGTGGCTCGATCCGGACCTTTCGGCCTTCGGGGAGCGCCAAGCCGCGGCAGCGGCCGGGTTCTTTACCGATAAAGCCTTCGACCTTGCCTTAATCAGCCCTCTCCGCCGGGCACGGCGAACCTTCGAGCTATCGTCCCCGACGGTCGAGGTTGCCCGCTTCGATTCTCGCCTGGTGGAATGCACCCTCGATCGTGGCCCGGGTTACGACTACCGGGCGGTTCTGCCCTACGAAACGCCTGATACCGCCGAACCGGACACCGCCGACATGTGGACCGAGCCGGCAGGCAGACGCATCGCGTCCCTGCTGGAAACACTCCGTCAACACTCGGCGGAACGGGTGCTTCTCGTGGCGCACACCGGCATCTTGAACGTCCTTCGAAGCCACCTCGTCGGCGACCCTATCGTCGGAGAGCCGACCTTGGAGGGGATGATGAGTGCCCACCATACCGACAATACCGCCGTCCACTGCTTCGTCCTCGGGAAGACGCACACCGAAGACCGATTGGTCTTCTGGAATCGGCGGACGAATTCGCTCTAAGCTTCGACGTATTCGCCGAGCTCTTCGGGAAAGAGCTGTTCCAGAGTGATATGAACGACTATTTCGGAGCGCAGCTCCTCCTCGCTCCGCCGGCACACGCGGTAGGCGAGAACCCGGGGGCTCGTCAGGGGCAACGGGAGAGGACGTGCGTTTACATCGAGGAGGGGTCCGACAGGAACCGGATGGTCAACTTCCTGGGTTTCCCCGTCGGGGAAATGTACCAGATAGGTTGTGTACTTCACCGAAAGCGACCGATGGGAATCGAACCCACATCACCAGC
>CAZTRQ010000202.1:0-3309 GCA_964616245.1 uncultured Spirochaetaceae bacterium
GAGGCGACGTCGGCGGTAACGGTGATGCGAGAGGTGATAAGGCCGGCCTCGGCCAAGCCGGGTATGAGACTCTCAAGGTATTCTTTAAGGTCGATAGTTCCGTCGGGCGCGCCGTCGTTTAAGAGAGCGTATACGCGATACAACGTCTCGACTCGGCGTCGAGCTTCGCCGAGGGCGCTTTGGACATCCCCGGTTGCGGCGTTCTCTTGGAGGGACAGGAGCGACGAGAGAGTTGTCAGGTTGTTCTTTACCCGGTGGGTAAGCTCCTTAAGGAGCATCTGCTTCTCTTCGAGCAAGGCCTTAATTCGGTCTTCGGAGATTCGGCGCTCGGTGATGTTGATCATAAAGCCGCGGAGGCGCACCGGCCGGCCGGCCTGCATCTCCACCTTTACGAGGTCCCGAATCCAGATGTAGCTCCCGTCGGGCTGCCGGAAGCGATATTCGAAGACGTGATCCTCCCCTCGAACGGTACAACGGTCGCAATAGTCGGCGGCCCACCCCTGGTCCTCCGGATGGAGGAGATCCATCCAGAAGCCCACGCCTTCCCAGGCTTCCGGAGGGTACCCTAAGATGGTTTCCGCCTGGGGCGCGATATAGGTCCAGGTGTCCGAGGGGATATCGTACTCCCAGGGTACCGCGTCGGTCGTCTCGACGAGGAGACGATACTGCTCCGTGTTTTCCGACACGTCTTTGTGCTCTTGGGCGGTTATCCCTTCGTCAACAACCTGCAAGACCGTAATCAGTGCGGACCTGCGTGCCCCCCGCGTCAGGGGTGAAGCCGAAACGGACATGCGGGTCGGAACCGATATTTCCACGTTTTCGAATTCTTGGCCGTGCTCGAGAGTCGCCTCGACGATTCGCCGGAGCTCGCACTCGTCGCACGCCGGACCGCGACCGCAGGCACGAGGATCCCGGGCCGCGGAGAGGCAGCCGACGGCCGCACCGATGCTCTCGGGCAAGGGACCGTCCCGGTTGGACTTTATCACCTGTTCCTCGTCGTCGACGATAAACATGAGCACCGGGGCGTGGCGGTAGATGGCCTCGAGCTCCTGCTCCCGGGCCCGGGTCTCCTCGTGAGCCCGAAAGAGGTCCAACGCCATCTCGATGGAGAGCTTCAGAATGAGCTCGCCGCTGGACTTAAGGACGTAGCCGTACCGGGTTACGCTCCGGACCCGACGAACGACGGCGTCCTCGGAGTGGCCGGTATGGAAGACGATCGGGAGGCGTCTCTCTTCGAGAATACGCCGGGCCGTTTCGACGCCGTCCATCCCCGCACCCAGGTCGATGTCCATCAGAATCAAGTTGAAGGGCCGACCCTCAGTCTCGGTCTCGGCCTCGGCCACTGCGGCGACGGCGTCCTCCCCGGTTGGGGCGGTCTTGACGTCGTAGCCGGCGCTCCTCAGAAAAGAGGTCGTCGCCAAGGCGACGATAGCCTCGTCCTCAACCAGCAGAAGTCGAGAGGTCGAAGGCACTCTGTCCGGAGGGGGATGGTTCATCCAGTATAGTCTATCATATTCACTCAAATAGATCTATTATTAAAAATCGCTGATTTTCGCTGGGTTTCTAACGGCTCCCGAGAAAGAGTTAGCCGACTATGTCCGTCGGCTGTGTTGAGAATCCCCAACGGCGATCCCGGACAATCGAGACAACCCCTCCTTCGGCCGCGAGGCGGTTTTTTCGAAGCGATCGGATAGTCAAATGGTCCATCGACCGCGTCACCCTCTACTCCGTCTTGAACGCTTCTAGCTCCCGGTTGACTCCCTGCACCACGTCGTCGTTTCGGACGATGGCCTTCGCCATCTCCTCCATGGCGGCCTTGGCGCCTTGAAGCTCCGCCGTAACCGTCGAGACCGAATCGAGAACTATCCGAGAGTTCTTGCTCACGGCATCTACCCCCGACTGAATGGTCCGAAGGTCGGACCGGAGGGCGTCTGCCCGTCGAGTACTGGCGTTCGCGATGTCGTCGATAAGCTGTTCCGCCCGGAGAATCTCCCCCGTGGCTATGAGCTGTTCGTTCAGCGCCGAGACGATCTCCCCGAGGGACCCCACGAGTTGATCGATCTCCCGGACGGTATTCTCGAAGAGCTCCACGGCGGCCCGGTTGGCCTGCCCCGCGAGGCGAATACCCTGAACTTCCTTCTTGAGGGAGCTGTCGATGGACTGGGCGTGTTGGGCTGTCTTGTTCGCAAGCTTCCCGATTTCGTCGGCGACGACGGCAAAGCCCCTCCCGGCGTCTCCGGCGTGGGCCGCCTCTATGGCTGCGTTCAGCGACAACAGGTTCGTCTGTCCCGCGACGTCGTGGATTACGTCGATTAGATCGAGCATCTCGCTCGTCGACTCTTCCATCTCGGTGATGGCCTTTACCGACTCCCGCATCTGATCGAGGCCGATGTTCGCGTTCGATCGCAACACGTCCGCCGCTTGTCGCCGTTTCTCGGCGATATCGTTGAGGCTCGAGATCGAGCCGTTTAGCTCCTCCACCGATGCGAGGGCATCGGAGACGGCACTGCGCTGTTCCTCCGCGGAGCGAACCATGCCTTCTACCTCTTCCATAATCGCGTGGACGGATTCCCCCGTCCCCTGGACTTGCTCGTTCTGAGACGACGCCAATTCTCCGATCATGTCGGCCTTCTCTGAAGCTCCGGTTACCTGAGCGGCAGACCCCTCAGCCTGGCTGCGAAGGGGACCGCTAATCTGAGAGCTCTCGGAGGCTGCGTTTCGGATCCGGGTTACGGTTTCGGCGATTCGCTCGACGAAGAGATTGAACGAGCCACCGATGCGCCCCACCTCGTCCTCCGTCGTCAGGTGGATTCTCTGCGTCAGGTCCCCTTCGCCTCCGAGCATCTTTCCGAAGCCCGACAGAAGTCTCCGAAGGGGGCGAACGATCCAAATTCCGAGGAAAAAGAAGGAGGTGGCAACCATAAAAAGGACGATGAGTGCGACAATACCGATTGTGTTCCAGACGAACTGCTGGGTAAGCGCCGGAATATGAGCGACGTCGATATCCATTTGGGCGCCGTAACCCTGGTATCTCAGGACTCCTCCGTCGAGCATCTCCCAGCTTTCGGCTTCCGGCCCGGGGCCGATCGCGATAACACCCTCCGGCTCGAGGCGGTCGAGAAGGCGAGCTCGATACGCCGGATCGGTCAACAGATCGTCCTCTACGGACTGGGCGATAATCGAACCCTGAAAGACGTAGTGCCCGACGAGCTCCCGACGGTGGTCGGCCCCGGTAAACACGAGGATGACTCCCTCCACCAGGACGAGAGAGAAAACCAGGATCATAAGAATCTTCGCACTAACCGACTT
>CAZTRQ010000203.1:0-3279 GCA_964616245.1 uncultured Spirochaetaceae bacterium
CCATTTCGCCAAGCCCCGACATGGGGCCGGTGTTTCGGACCTACGGCGGGAAAGCCGCCTGGCCCACGCCCACTCGGGCGGCTCTCCCGGTCGCCGGAGATTAGGCCTCTTCTATAACAGGGTTGGATAGCGTCCCGATACCGTCGATGGTCACGTCGATCTTCTCGCCGGGTTCTACAAACCGCGCCCCCGGTGGCGTACCGGTAAGGATAATGCTGCCGTCGGCGATTGTGTGCGCCGCCGAGAGGAACTCGATGAGCCGTGGTAGGGCGAAGACCATTTCGGCGACCGACTCGTCCTGCTCGACCTCGGCGTTGACGCGGGTGACCACCCGCAGCGAAGTCGGGTCGCCGATCTCGTCGGCCGTGACCACCGCCGGCCCCAAGGGACAGAAGGTGTCGAAACCCTTCCCCTTTGCCCACTGTCTGCCGACCCGCTCGCCCTGCCAATCCGAGCCGGAGACGTCGTTCGCGATAGTGTAGCCGAAGACGTGCTCCATCGCCTCGGAGGCCGGTATGTTCTTCCCGCCCTTGCCGATGACGACACAGAGCTCTCCCTCGTATTTTACGGTTTCAGCTCGGAGCATAGTCCGTGGCAGGACGATCGGGTCGCCGGGGTTCTGGAGCGTGTTCGCAAGCTTGAAGAATACGACGGGGTATTCGGGCATGGGCCGGCCGGTGGCGGTAAAAGCCGCCTTGTAGTTCGACCCGATACCGAGGATCATCCCGGGGACGAAGGGATACAGCAGCTTCGCGACGGTAGCCGTGTCGTCGGTGACCCGCCAAGAGGAAAAGAGATCGCCTTCGATGAGCCGGGCCCGCTCCGGAGGCGAGTCGGTAACGACGGGGTCGTCCACAACGCCGAGTCGCACCAAGCCGTCGGTATCCTTAAAACGAAGAATCTTCATACAGCCCCTTTAGTCCAACAGCTCGTAGGCCGGGAGAGTCAGGAAGACCTCGAAGTCGTCGCTCTCCACCAGCCGATCCATCAACTCGGCCGCTTCCTTTACACGCCCGCTATCCGCGCCGAGCTTTTCGATCTCCTCGTCCCGGAGCTCTTCGTAGAGCTCGATGGTTACCGGACGGCCGTCGTCGAGCATTGCGCCGTGGTGGATCCACTGCCATATTTGCGCGCGGCTAATCTCCGAGGTCGCCGCGTCTTCCATAAGGTTGTTGATCGCCGCCGCCCCGTTTCCCTGGAGCCAGGCGTTTACGTACTGGATCCCTACGTTAATGTTGAGCCGCAGGCCATCCTCGGTTATCGTCCCTCCGGGCACGGTAAAGTCGGTCAGCTCCGCGGCGGATACCGAGACGTCTTGACGCATCTTCTCCTTCTGATGCGGTCTGTTACCGAGCACCTTGTCGAACTCCTCCCGGGCAACCGGCACGAGATCCGGGTGAGCCACCCAGGTCCCTTCGAAGCCCTGCCCTGCTTCGCGTCTTTTGTCGTCGCGAACCTTGGAGAGGGCGTTTTCGGTAACCTCGGGGTCGCGACGGTTCGGAATAAAAGCAGCCATTCCGCCGATCGCGTGGGCGCCGCGTTTGTGACAGCTCTGCACGAGGAGCTCGGTATACGCGTACATAAAGGGTGCGGTCATCGTTACCTGCGAGCGGTCGGGAAAGACCACGTCGCCGTGATGCCGGAAGGTCTTGATACAGCTAAAGATGTAGTCCCATCGCCCGGCGTTCAGACCCGCCATGTGGTCGCGGAGCTCGTAGAGAATCTCTTCCATCTGGTGCGACGCGTGGATCGTCTCGATCAGGACCGTCGCCTTGACCGACCCCTGGGGGACGCCAAGCTCCTCCTGGGCAAAGACGAAGACATCGTTCCACAGGCGCGCCTCGAGGTAGCTCTCGATCTTTGCAAGGTAATAGTAAGGACCACTGCCCCGGGAGAGGAGCTCTTGTGCGTTGTGGAAAAAGTAGAGACCAAAATCGAAGAGGCTCCCGGAGATGGGCTCGCCATCGACGGTAAAATGCCGTTCCGGCAGGTGCCAGCCCCGGGGCCGGACCAGGAGCGTCGCAATCGTGTCGGCGAGCTCGTAGGTCTTTCCCCGGGCCTCGTCGACGAGCCGGATCGACCTGCGTACCGCGTCCATCAGGTTTGCCTGGCCGGTTACCTGGTTTGCCCAACTCGGGGACTGGGCGTCTTCGCAGTCCGCCATAAAGATCTTCGCCCCCGAATTGAGCGCGTTTATCATCATCTTCCGCTCGCAGGGTCCGGTAATCTCCACGCGGCGGTCCTGAAGGTCCTCGGGTATCGGGGCGACCTTCCAGTCCCCGGCCCGCACCGATTCGGTTTCCGGAGGGAAGGAAAGCGTCCCGCCGGCGTCGATCTTCTTCTGTCGTTCCTCCCGGGCGGCGAGGAGCTCGACCCGCCGGGCGTTGAACTTCCTGTGGAGCTTCGCGAGAAACTCTTGAGCTTCTGCTGTTAGTACCCGGCCGGAATCCGGATGCTGTTCGAATGATATTCCCGGTACAACTTCGGCCATGACGTCCTCCATTGGCAACGCACAGATATCAAAAAGTGAAATCAGATTGCACTAATCTGTTGCCGCAAAGGTATAGCCTCCGCGCCGTGGCGGCAAGCGGTTTTCGGGGGTCCGGCGAATCGCCGGCCTTTTGCATAGCTAGTAGACACGAAGGTGAAAGACTCGGTACTACTAGACGGTATGACACCTGACATCCGAACACGATACATGGGCTTGGAGCTCTCCTCCCCGGTAGTCGCCTCTAGCTCGGAGCTGACAAACAAGCTGGACAATCTAAAGAAGCTCGAAGACGCCGGAGCTGGGGCGGTCGTGTTACGTTCCCTCTTCGAGGAGGAAATCCTCGCGGAGATGGAGCGCACCGAGATCGCGATGCAGCGGCCCGGTCCTACCTTCCCGGAGATGGCAGAGATGGATGATCTGATCGAGTCCGAGCAGACGGTGCCCGACTACCTCGAGCTGATAGGCCGGGCCAAGAAAGAGCTTGGAATACCGGTCATCGCCTCCATTAACGGGATAAGCGCCCAGAAGTGGACCTACTTCGCGAGCAAGCTCGAGGAGCAGGGGGCGGACGCCCTCGAGCTCAACATCTTCCTCCAGCCCTCCGATTTTGAGGCGGAAAGCGCGTCGGAGTACGAGAAGATCTACTTCGACATCATCAACATGGTTCTCGACCAGGTTAGCATTCCGGTCTCGGTCAAGCTCAGCTTCTACTTTACCCTCCTCGCCCAGACGCTTCAGGCTATCTCGAAAACCGGCATCAAGGGCCTGGTGCTCTTTAACCGCTTCTT
>CAZTRQ010000204.1:0-3264 GCA_964616245.1 uncultured Spirochaetaceae bacterium
GGCCCCGGATCGCGGAGCAGTTCCTCTAAGAGCCGCCCGTACCGTTTCAACCGGAGGGAGAGCCGGGGGCCGAAGCTGGGCCCCGGGTGCCGTGCCGTCTGCGCCTCCGGAAAGTCGAACCAGGCGTGGTCCCAGGCCAGAACGTCCCCGGACCCCGAGTCCAAGCTCTCCAGAGCCCGCCTCAAAACCTCCGCGTTTTCGGAAAGAAACCTCCGAAGTCGCTCGGCCCGGGAAGTGTCTTCTTCCCCTCGGGCCGACGGTTGGACCGCCGGAACGGCGCTCCGATCGACGTTGTCCTCGGCTATCTGGGACCCCGGTACGACAGGCACACCGACACCGAGCCCCCGGCTACCCACCGAAAAGACCCGTGAGCTACCGGCAAGGAGGGTGCGCAGTTGGTGCCGGTACGAGAGAAGAACCAGGTCCGTCTGCACCGTCGATCCGGAGGCGCCTTTCTCCCGGGCCAACGGACGCCGAAAAGAGAGACTCAGCATCCGCTGTGGGGCGAGACGGTGATTCGTCGAGAGCTCTTCGATCTGCAGGGGAGAGCCGGTGGCGTAGGGTTTTCCCGGCGTGTAGGCCAGGTCGATTCCCATAAGATAGACCTTCTGCTGCGTCATCCTAAGGGCCAAAAGAAGCGCCGCTACGGCGACCGACCCCACCGGCGGTAGCCGGAGGGGCAGAAGACCCGCTGCTTCGGCACGTCGGACCAGGTTCGTTTCGAAGGCCTCGGACGAGAACCAGTACGTTCGCTCCTCCCCGGCAAATCGCGGTATCGACGGGTGCACCGTGGTCTCGGCGATAAGGACGAGGTGCTCGGGTTGGGATCCGATAAAGTCGAGGGCGTTGGCTCGTTGCGAATCGACGGTCACAACGTAGTCCGCAGTTATTCCCCGGAGCCGGAGAACCGGCAGGGCGGTGTCCAGAGCCATAACGGCGACCCGGTCCCGAACCGAAGCGAGATGGGCGGATTCCTCTTCGAGAGACTCCGAAGGGCCGACCACGACGATCGGCCGTGACTCGGCGAGTGCGGAAGCGCTCTTGGCGAATCCGGTTCTGCCCAGGTTGACCAAGAAGTTCCTGCTCCAGACGCGGCCGAGCCGGATCGTCGTCATCCGATTCTGCCAGGTCTGCTGGATGGCCTCTCCGAGCTCCCCTTCGATCTTTCGGTAGTTCTCCCGATGGAGGGATGCTCCACCGTTCAAGGTGATGGTTCTAACCCGGCGGTACCCCCGTTCCACCAGGCTCTCCGCGGTGCCCTGCCAACCAAGGGGCCGGCCGGATCCTAACTGCGGAGGAAGGCAGAAGGTGATGTGATCGGCGTCTGCATACTGTTCTGCCGGCTTCTCTGCGAGAGCTCCGAGAGCAGGGTCGACCTCGACGCAGAAGAGGTGGGAAGAGCTCGGGAGTCGTTGCAGCAGCTCCCCGAGCCCGTATCCCAAGAGAGGGCTGGGAATCAAGAAGAGGGTGTCTTCCGTAAGATCCGCGGAGGCGGCCCGGCGCCGGGCACCTGTCATCGGTCCCGAAGCGGTGTAGAGCCTACGCCCCCGGTAGTAGACCTGAAAGCCGTCTGAGGTCTTTTCTGCCCTCAGGTCCGGACCGGACATCAGTTCCCCAGGACGTACCGGTTAAAGGCTTGGTTAAAGTTATCCTCTACCAGATCCGGGTCGATGATGCTCCGTTGAAGGTCTTCCGAACGGAACTGCTGGAGCAAAAACGGGTAGAAGGAATCGAGGAAGCCCATCGAATCCTCCTCCGCCCGGCGTTCCTCGAGGAGACGAAGTACCACAACACTGTCCCGGAGGACTACCGGCTCGCTTGTCTGTCCTTCATCGATGCTAAAGGCTTCTTCGAGAAACGACTCCCGAAAAGAGGCATCGTCGAGGATCTCGGTATCGGGGCTCGATATCTGCGGGAAGTAGGGGAGGTTGCCGTAGTTGACGGGAAAAAAATCGGTGGTAAACAGCTCTGCGCCGACTTCCTCCGCGGCCGAAGTGAACTGCTCTGTGTCGGTGGCCCCTCGAAGCGTTTCCGCTTCCGCGAGAAGGTAGTCTTCGATTACCCCTCGCTCGAAGGCGTTCATGTACCGCCGAACCTCGGTAATCCCTTCCTGGGTCTCCAAGTCGGTCTGAAGCGGGCCGTCGTCGAGCCTATAGATTACCCATCCGTTTATGGCTTCGAGGACCGGCGAAACCTCGCCGGTATCCAAGGAGAGTATCTCATCGACGGTTTCTCCACCTTCGAAATCTCTCGCCAGTTGATAGGCGTACACCCAGCCGGCATCTCCGCCTTGCTCCGAGAATCGATCCGCCGAATGGGCCCGGGCGAGCTCTTCGAAGCTCGAGCTCCTCTCCTCGATCTGCTGTCGTATACGCTCCGCCTCTTCTTCGGCTGGTACGGTTATGACCGAGAGATTAACACGTCGGAAGATGTCGCGATTCTCTTCTCCGTAGACGACTACTTCGGCGTCAGGATAGTCTTCGAAGGAGAGGGCGGCCCCTCGAAACTGCCGCTCCGGGCTTCCCATGGCCTTGAGAAACTCGATGTCCTGCTGACTGTAGCGACCGGCGGTAAGCATATCGTCGAGATACTTCTGATGGATCAGCGTCTCGCGGTAGTAGTTTCTCAAGCTAAAGCGTTCCTGGCTCGGAGTCTGGCGGTAGCGCTCCGGGCTAAAAACGCCATCGACCTGGAACCGCGGATCTTGGGCGAGCATCTCATCCACCGCGCTCTCGGAAACCGAAAGGCCCGAGGCTTGCGCTTCTCTCATTATCGCCGCGTGAAGCATGGTTCTATTGAACGCTTGACGCCACAGAAGACGGAGCTCTGCTTCCAGATTGTCCGGCCGGTCTCCCCGGTCGTATTGTGCGGCGAGGGCTTCGTATTGTCGAGCGAAGTAGTTCCCCGGAGCGTGGGCGATCTCTCGATTACCGTAACGACCAAAGGTCGCCGCGCTTTGCCCGGCAGTTCCGGAGATAACCGGAGCACCCACGAAGGTGACTACCACGATGACGAGAATGATCACGCTGAATATATAGAGACCCGGTCGAGTGTTTGCCGTAGACGGCTTGCGCTCCGTCTGTTGGTTTTGGTTTACGTCTTTTTTCTTTGCCATGGATTTACGCTACAATACCAAGGCAACAGATCGTCGTCAACGACGGAAGATATTGACAGCTTTTGGGATTCTTATTAGTGTATGCCTCTACGAAAAAGGGGGCGTGGCGAAGTCGGTTTATCGCGCCGGCCTGTCAAGCCGGAGGTCGC
>CAZTRQ010000205.1:0-3233 GCA_964616245.1 uncultured Spirochaetaceae bacterium
GGGCGGGCGGCGTTGTTTCAGGCGGCGGCCGGGTTCCCGGCCGGGGTCTAATTTCGGGCGGGCGAGGTCTATGTCTTCTCCGTTATCGCGTCGTGGTGGCTCCAGTCCCAATAGCGACCAAGAATATAGTCCCGCAACTGCGCGTTATCCGACCGTAAAAAGATCGTTGGGCTGTCGGCGAATTCTTCGAGGTAGCCGCACTTCTGCTCGTCGAGCATAAAGAAGGCGGTGTAGTCGGAGATTCTCGCCGCCTGATTGAGATTGTGAGAAGCCAAGAGGATCGTGTACTCCTCTCGCAGGGCGGCTATAAGGTCTTCGATCTGTGCCGCGGTAACCGGGTCGAGGGCCGAAGTCGGCTCGTCCATCAAAACAATATCCGGCTTGAGCGATATGGTTCTGGCGATGCAGAGCCTTTGCTGTTGACCCCCGGAGAGCGTCAATGCGTTGTCTTTGAGTCGGTCTTTTACGTCGTCCCAGAGAGCCACCTGCTTAAGCGTTTCTTCGACGAGCTCACGAAGCCCTTTGCGGACACCGTTTATCCGCGCACCCCAGGCAATGTTGTCGTAGATGCTCGTCGGATAGGGATTCGGTTTCTGAAAGACCATCCCCACCCGTCGGCGGAGTGACGTTGGGTCGATTTCTCGCTTGTAGATATCGATCCCGTCGTAATAGATCTTCCCCTCGAGGCGGAAACGGGGCGAGAGCTCGTTCATACGGTTTAGGCAACGAAGAATCGTGCTCTTGCCACAACCTGAAGGGCCGATTAGGGCGGTTACGGCGTTCCGGGGAAGCGAGAGGTCGAGGTCCCGGACGGCTCGGAAACGGTCGTAGTAGACGCTCACGTTTTCGAATCGAATGTAATCGGAGTCGTTCATAGGTCCTTCTTCGACTGCCGTAAGCTCTCCCGGATACGGATCAATAGGATATTCATCCCGAAAGAGAGGATCAGCAGAACCACAATTGCCGCGGCGACGAGGTTTCGGAACTCGAGTTGGGGGCGGGTGGACCAGAAGAAGATCTGGGCCGGGAGCGTCGTAAACTGGGAAAAGATCCCCGCCGGGTCGGACACGATAAAAGTCGCCGCCCCGACGATAATGAGGGGCGTAGTCTCGCCGATTACCCGAGAGATCGCAAGAATGACGACGGTTAGCAGCCTGTCGAAGCTGTACGGAAGCAGGCGTTGCACCACCACGCGCCACTTCGGTGCCCCCACACTGAGGCAGGCTTGCCGATAGCCGGAAGGAATGCTTCGCAAGGCTTCTTGGGTGTTGATGACGATTAGAGGAAGAATAAGCAGCGCAAGAGTCAGGCCGCCGGAGAGAATCGTTCTGCCGGCGGCGCTTTGGGCATCCGGGATGCCGAGAAACGCGCCGCTGGTTACCGGCTGCAACCTACGGACAAAGATCGCAAGTCCTAGGAGGCCGTAGATGACGGGGGGGATTCCAGCCAAGTTTCTGATGTTAAGATTTACGAGGGTCGTAAAGAGGTTTCTTCGGGCGTACTCTTCCATGTAGAGCGCCGTCATAACGCCGACGGGGAATGCGACCAGAACCGCAAGGCCGACGATCCAGAGGGTCCCGAGGAGTGCTGCACGAATTCCTGCTTCTTCCGGGCGGCTGGACTGGTGGGATGTGAGAAACGAAAGATTGAGCCAGGAGCGAAACGCGAGATTCTGCTCCGGGTTATCCTCTGCGTACTCCTGTATTTCGTTTTGTTGGAAGAAACTCTCGAAGAGGCTCCAGCTGCGCACGATCCGGGGGTCTATTATGCGATCCTGGACAAGCCTGCGGAGACCGGCGTCACTTCGTGCCGTCAGTGGGGTCTCGCTCTCCAGGCGCCGCAATAGGCCCTCGGAAAAGTACTCTTCGATGAGCGATAGAAGCTCGGCCCTTGTCAGATCATCGACGCTCTCGGCCCCCGGGACGAGACTCGTCGGTTCCCGGGTGTTCTCGAAGGCTACGAGGCCGAAGGCTCTATTGATGGTGGTAAACAACAACAGAATAAAAACGAGGCAGACGGCAACCGCCGCGAGAAGAAGGAGCGCCTTCCATCCCATACCGGGAGCTCGGCGCAATGCGATCGCCGCCTTTTTCTTCGATAGTTCTGCTGTGCTCATTCGTACCGCCTGAGGCTGCGAGCCGCGATGGACCAGCTTAGGGCGTTCAACCCGAAGGTGATGACGAAAAGAACCAATCCGATAGCAAAGATACTCGTGTAGTCCACGGTGCCATAGCTCAACTCGCCCCGGGCAATTCTCAGAATATAGCCCGTCATCGTCTCGGCCGGTCGAAAAGGGTTGAATGTAAAGTTGGGTCCCGATCCGGCGGCCAAGGAGACGATTACCGACTCTCCCGCCGCTCGAGATACTGCGACCACCAAGGCGGCAAGGATACCGGAACCAGCGGCCGGAACAGAAACCTTGAAGAAAGCTCTTAATCGCGTCGCACCAATACCGATCGGTGCTTCTTTCGCGTACGACGGAACGCTACTCAGGGCTTCCACCGAAAGCGTGATGACGACCGGTAGAATCAAGACGCCCAGAACTATGCCGGCGGAAAAGGTGTTGTATACCTCCACGATGTCGGCACCGAAGACGCGCCGTAGGAGAGGGGTAACCTGATAGAGGGCAAAATAGCCGTAGACCACTGTCGGGATACTCGAGAGCACTTCCAGAGCGGGTGTCAGGAGCGAACGAACCCGGGGCGCTGCGTACTCGTGGAGGTAGAACGCTGCGGCGAGCCCGGTTGGCGCAGCAAACAAGAGCCCGATGCCAACGGTAAGTAGTGTCGCGTTGAGCAACGGCAAGGCACCGAAGGCGCCGGCGGCTGGTTGCCAGACGGTGGTGCCGAAGAACTCGCCCAGGCTAAACCCGGGATCGCGGAAGAACACCAGAGACTCGTTGACGAAGAAGAAGGCAATACCGACAGTTATCGCAAGGGTCAGGAGCGCCGCACCGACCAGAATCGCCCTGGTAATCGTCTCACCAAGCTCGAAGCGCCTTCGTAGTAGATCTTTCGTCGTGCTCTCTGTCACCATCTGTGCCCGTAAGAGCACCAGATCCATGTTAAAATTGAATGAAGGCAGGCCGTTTTTGACTCTTGACAAACGCAGCCCGACGGTATAATTTGCGGATCGCACACCCCAAAATGCGGCAGTGGCGGAACTGGTAGACGCGCTAGCTTGAGGGGCTAGTGGCCGTAAGGTCGTGGAGGTTCAAGTCCTCTCTGCCGCAA
>CAZTRQ010000206.1:0-3206 GCA_964616245.1 uncultured Spirochaetaceae bacterium
CCGTAGTGGTCCGACGGATACTCGCCGTAGGTCGGCTCGTCTAAGATAATCTCCGAGCCACGGACTCGTATACCTTCTCCCCGGACCATTATGTAGTCTATTCGTGCGGCCTCCCCGGGTCCCTGGGTATTGCGTTCGATATCGATATTCGCGTTGTTTGCCGGATCCCAGGTTACGCCTCCGGAGCGACCCGAGGCGTCGACGAACCCCGCGTCGACAAAGAGCCGGACCTCCGGCGAATCGGGCGGGGCGGAAAGGGTCCCGACCAGAATGGCCGGCTCCGCACCTGCGGTTTCGTTTATAAAGGTGAGTGCGGCTCGCGCTTCCCGAAGTCGACGCTCGGCCCCGGTTACCGCGAGGTCCACCCGGCGTCGGTATTCCTCTCCGGACAGTTGACCCGACAGGTACCGTTCCAAAAGGCGCGCCAAAGGACCGGCTCCCGAGAGGGGGCTCGGGAACAGATTGACCGCGAAGAGGTGAACCCGACGATCTGCGACGGTAACCGCGGTTGCAACCACATGGGAGACCTCCCCAGATTGGGCGGAGGTGACGTTGGTTACGAAACCCCCGGAAAGACGCCGGAGGCCGGTATAACGAAGGTCGAAAGGGCCATCGGCGAGGACAACGGTTCCCTCCCGGAGGTTGGTCGGGAAACCAATTGGTCCAATACGGAATCCTCCCCGACGCACGTAAAAGAGACTGTCCATCTCCAGTCGCGCACCAATCTCTTCTGCGTACCGGGGAAGCGGATTCGCCTCGAAGAGAACCGCGATACCGGGATCGAGGGAGCGAAGCTCGTCGGCTAAGAGATCGAAGCGAAAGCTTCTGCTCCCAGCCTCCTCGTAACTGCCGCTGGAGAAGGCTCCGCGGTAGGTAAGTCCGGACCAGGTATTGGCGCCGACAACCAGAACTTCTTCCCCCGGAAGCGTAGCCGCGAGGAAAAACAGAATAAGAGAGAGGCCGTATTTTCCCACGGCGGCATCATACCACAAACGCTCTTGACGTGGCAGCGCAAAGCTGTTCCGCTCTGGGATATGCACCGTATGCTTGTGCTCCTGGGAAACCCCGGAAAGAAGTACCACCGCACACGGCACAACGCCGGCAGACTCTTCGGCGACTACCTCGGGGATGCGTGTGCTCTCTCGTGGCGCGGAAAGTTCCACGGCCTTGTTGCCGATACCGAGATCTCGGGAGTCCGGGTCGTCCTCCTCAAGCCCGAGACCTTTATGAACGACTCCGGTCGGAGTGCCCGGGCCGCCGCCGATTTCTATTCTATCCCCCTTCAGTCCGTCATGGCGGTCTACGACGACACGGAGATAGCCTTCGGCGTCGTCGCCACCCAGACCGGCGGCGGGCTCAAGGGACATAATGGTCTTCGGTCGATCGCACAGCACCTCGGAGGAAACGGGTTTCCTCGGCTCCGCATCGGTGTCGGGAGGCCCCAATCCGGGGCCCTGTCGGCGCACGTGCTCGGCGCGTTCAACTCTTGGGAATGGAGTGTTCTCGAGGACGTGTTTGCCGGCACCCGAAAGCTCCTCGAAGAGGCCCTCGGGGCCTGGCCACCGGAAGGGGGGCGCTGGTCGCTCGACAACCGGTCCCTCGACAACCGGTCGCGCTAAAACTCGTTGAGAGGCGTCCTGCCTCGAAAGGAGCGGGCGAGGGTCAGCCGGTCGGCGTATTCGAGGTCCCCACCGACCGGAAGCCCGAGGGCAAGCCGGGTGGTTCGAACGTCTCTCGACTGGAGCTCCCGGGCTAAGTAGAGCGCTGTGGTGTCGCCTTCCACGGTCGGGTTGGTCGCCACGACGACCTCGGTGACACCGAGGTCTCGAACCCGACTAAAGAGCCGGCTTAGGCCCAATTCCTCGGGTCCGATTCCATCCATCGGCGAAATGACACCGTGGAGGACGTGGTAGAGGCCTCGGAACTCTCGGGTTTCCTCGATAACCGCCACGTCCTGGGGCTCTTCGACGACGCAGATTACGGTACGGTCCCGGGTCGAGTCGGTGCAGAACGAACAGACTTCCTGTTCGGTTAGGACCCCGCACTCCCGGCAGGGGCGGATCCGCTCCTTGAGCTCGGTTATGGCCCGCGCAAGCCCCTGGGCGAAACCGCTCTCGGTTTTCAAAAGGTGATAGGCGATTCTCGTCGCGCTTTTCTTTCCAATACCGGGTAACCGGGAAAGGTACTCGACGGTCCTCTCGAGGGCGTTCATCCTCTTCTCGGCACCTACATCAAGCCGTTGAGGAAGTCCGGCGGAAGGCCCATGCCTCCGGTAATCGACGACATCTCGGTGCGAACCGCTTCCTTCGCCCGAAAGAGCCCGTCGGTCACCGCGGCCCGAACCAAATCCTGTATCAACTCGGGGTCGTTGGGATCGATTACCTCGGGGCTGATGACCACCGACCGGACGCTGAATTGCCCGTCGATCTCCACCTGGACCATGTCCCCTCCCGCTCGCCCGGTAACGACGATCTCCTTGAGCCGGGATTGCGCCTCGCCGACTTTGCCTTGAATCTGCTGCAGATTCTTCAGTATATCCATCGGGTTGATGTTCACTCCGTTGTTCCTCCGTTTGCGATTACTTCTCCCCGAAAAACATCCCGGACGATCTCGACGTCTCGGTCTCGAACGGCTTGGGCTTCTTCCTGCGTCCGGTCTTGCCGCGCCACCTCGATCTTGACCGTCGCGATACCCGACAGATGGTCCCCAACGGCGGAGAGCAGCTTCTCCGTATCCTGCCGAACCGCCGAAGCCGGGTAATCGGAATCGAAGACAATGTGGAGCCGTTGCTCATCGTCGATGCGCCAGGCGACGGCCTTCTCGAGGCTCGTCGCAAGAACCAGCTTTTCCCGCCGCAGCTCTTCGATAATGGCAATACGAAGCGCCTCGTCGAGGCCTTCGAGCGCTGTCGGGGCTATCGCAGCTGTCGGAGCTGCCGGAGAGTCGGGCTCCGGTGTATCGCCCTCGCTAAGGGCACTGTCGTCCTTGGGGATCTGCGTCTCGGCGGTGGTTGTCCGAATCATCGGAGCCGCGTTTGCGAGGCGTCTGAGCTCTTCGAGAATCTCTTGATGCGACAGATACGCCGGGAGTCCGGCGAGCTTGCTCACGGCGAGCTCCACCTCGAAGAGGGGATGGACGCTGTAGCGCATCCGGCGGTAGAGCTCGAAGAGAATGTCGAGGGCTTTCTCCAACTGCACCTGGGAGAG
>CAZTRQ010000207.1:0-3178 GCA_964616245.1 uncultured Spirochaetaceae bacterium
TGGAAGGGGAAACGGGTGTCCTCGTTCCCGAGGGGGACGTCGAGGGGCTCCACCGGGCCCTCGAGAGCTTTTGGAGGGACCCTGAGAGCATCGCTTCGATGGGAAGGCGGGCCGCCGAGTTCGTCCGAGAGCGCTACGATACCGCCGCGGTTACGCAGAAGCTCGAAGAAACACTCCGGAACCGGTTTTCCGAGTGGCGGACGCCGTCAAGGTCATAGTCTTGCCGGGCGCTGCGGACGGTCTATGCGATTCTTGGTCGAGAAAAACACAATTATGGGAGCACTCCTTATCGCTTCTCCCTTCGGCGAAAGCAATGTAGGATCGGGGACACCATGACCGAGAGGAAAAAGCTCTACACGACGGTGGCCGTTATGGTGGTGGTGGCCTTTCTCGTCGGCTCCAACATCGCGTGGCTGAATCCCCGTCCCGATTTCGAGCTCTACCGAACCTTCGATGCCTATCCCTTTATGTGGCAGTACAACGCCGACGCCGGGATGGAAATACTCAGCGCCGCCTACTTTCCGGAAGTCTTCGAGACCTATCCGGAGCGGATAAACCGTCCCCTCTACCCGCTTGTGGCTCGGGGTTTCGGGGCGGTGGTGGGTGTTCTCCTCTCACCGATAACCGATTTGAGCCCCCTCGAGCGGGCAGGGGCTGGGTACATCATCCTGAAGCTCCTCGTACATGCTCTTGCGGGGGTCGCCCTCTGGAGCGTCCTCCGTCGGTGGCTCCCCTGGGAGGCGACACTCCTCTCCCTGGGGTTGATGTTCTTCCATCCGCATACCTTCGCCCACATCGCCACCTTCCACACTACCGACTTACAGATCTTCGTGCCGATCTTCGTCGCCTGGGGTGGTCTCCACCTCCGGGATATCCATCAGGGAATCGGGGTCCTCGCCGGAGCCGATGCCCGAAGGCGTTACTGGCTCCTAGTGCTGGCCTACTCCTTTGCGGTCGGCGTTCTGATGCTCGGGAAGCAGAATTATTCTTCCTACCTCGCCCTCTTGGCGACAGCCCTGGTCCTCGGACGTTGGAAGGAATCGCTTTTGAGCTTCGCCGTCCATCTTGTTCCTCTTTTTCTCTACGTGGGCTACCTCTCCCTGGTTGGGCTTTCCTACCGGAACAACGAAATTACCGGAATGGACCAGGGCATTTGGATCGTCGACCTTCTTTCCCAGCACCCCCTCGTCGTCGTGGGTGATCTCTGGGAGATCTTTATGGAGTTCCTGGGGAACGCGGTGCGATTCTTCCACGTTACCCTCTTTCTAACGGTCGCGGCCCTGGGGCGATGGAGATCGATCGGACGGGAGAGAAAGCTCGGAACCGCCGAAGGGCTCTTTTTTGCCTTTCTCTTCTTGGCAACCTTCGCCCAGTTCGTCGCCGTCCGCCGTTTCTTCGTCACCTACTTGACCTCGGACATCGCGTTTATCGTCTTCGGGCTATCTTCCTGGGTAATCGTCGAGGTCTGGAAGGCCCGGGAGCGCGTGGTCGGGGCGATCGTCCTCTCCTACGGACTCGTGTCGGTGCTCTCCTTCGTTAACCTTCCGTACCTCTCGCCCTGGGAACAGCCCTATCGCTCGCCGGAGGTTATCGAGAATCGCCTCGAAATGGTCGAGAACCCGGATCAGTTTAGCGACGAAGAGCGGGAGGCCGCCCAAGGGGGTGCTGTTATCACCCCCGGTGCCGAGAACAAAGGGCCAAAAGAGGGGCGAGAGGACGGGAAAGAGTGAAGCTTTCGATTGTTATCCCGGTCTACAACGAGGTGGGCACCATCAGTAACATCGTCGAGGTCGTCGAGGCGGTCTCCCTCCCGGAGGGAGTTTCCGAGCGGCAGATTGTCCTTGTCGACGACTACTCCACCGACGGAACCCGGGAGATCCTCCGGGGAATGGAAAATCGCCACACGGTTATCTACCACCAAGAAAATGGCGGCAAAGGCAGCGCCCTGCAGAGCGGTTTCGCCGCGGCTACCGGGGACGTCGTTATCGTCCAGGATGCGGATCTCGAATACGACCCCCGGGAGTACGGTAAGCTTCTCGACCCGATACTCGCCGGCCAGGCGGATGTGGTCTACGGCTCCCGCTTCGCCGGGGGCGAGAGCCATCGCATCCTCTACTACTGGCATAGCCTCGGGAACAAGGCACTAACCTGGATCTCTAACATGCTGAGCGACTTGAACCTGTCGGACATGGAGACCTGTTACAAGGTCTTCCGGAAGGCCATCCTCGACAGGCTCTCGCTTCGAGAGAAGCGCTTCGGTATCGAACCCGAGATTACCGCGAAGGTCGCTGAGCTCGCCCGGGAAGAGGGGGTTCGCATCTACGAGGTAGGGATCTCGTACCATGGCCGGACCTACGCCGAGGGAAAAAAGATCGGCCTCAAAGACGCCTTCCGGGCCTTGTACTGCATCATCAAGTACAACACAACCCGGCTCGCCAAGCTGATCCGCTACGGGATGATGGGGGTCTTTGTCGCCTTGAGCCAGGTGCTCGCGATTACCGCACTGGTGGAGCTCGCGGGTCTCGATGGGCTTCGGGGCGAGAACATCGCCAACCTGATAAGCATCGAAGTCTCGATTATCGTCGGCTACCTTCTCCACAGCCGAGTTACCTGGCAGGCCGGAAGGTTCGGGCGTCCCCGGGGCGCCCGTTTCTGGGCCTTCCTGCGCTTCCACGGGGTCACCCTCTTTAGCGCCGCGATCCGTGCCGGGGTCTTCTATCTTCTGTCGACGACGGGGATGCACTACCGCCTAAACGCGATTATCGGCGTGGTAATCGCGGTAATCCTGAACTTCCTCGGTTACGATCGCTTGGTATTTCGAGAGAGGGGTCGGTGGACGCGGTCGTCGGAGTAACCGTCCTTGCCCTCTTCGATCGGATATCGGTGTTCCATACCTTGGCGCCGTTCCTCGTCGGGCTTTACCGCCGCGATTGGGACGGAGCTCCCCCCCGGCTAACCTACACCGATAGCCCCGAGTGGTGCCTAAACCGCGACACAAACGACTTCTTGATTATCGAGCGGCTTTTTCTCAAACCCCCGGTAACCGACATCCCGCTTCTCGACGCCCTTCGGCGTCGCTACCGCCGGATCTTCTTTTTTAACGGGAACGCCGGGGGCGCGATTCAGCGGCCGGAGGTGCTTCCCTACGTCGATCGCTTCTACAACAAGGCGCTCTTCG
>CAZTRQ010000208.1:0-3174 GCA_964616245.1 uncultured Spirochaetaceae bacterium
AGACCGCCTCCGGCGCCCCTTCGATCCCTCGCGCCCCAAGGGTATCGTGGGTATAGTGTTCCATGCTCATTCGACCCGCGACGCCGCCGGACCTCCCGGCCATCACAGAAATCTATAACGACGCAGTCCTTACTACCACAGCGACCTTCGACATCGAGCCGAGGAATAGCGACCAGCAGCTGCGCTGGTTCGAAGATCACGGTGCAGACTATCCACTTTTGGTCGCCGAGATGGAGGGGCGCGTCGTGGGATGGGCGAGCCTTTCGAGGTTTGCCGAACGGGTTGCCTATTCGATAACCGCCGAAACGTCGGTCTATGTCGACGCCGAACACCGGGGCCAGGGCATCGGAAGGGAGCTCTTGGGAGCCCTCATCGACGAAGGCCGGGGGCGGCCCTTCCATTCGCTGGTCGCCCGGATCGCCGAGGGGGGCGAGGCGAGCATCCGGCTCCACGAGCGCTTCGGCTTCGAAGTCGTCGGCACCCTCAAAGAGGTCGGCAGAAAGTTCGACCGGCTCCTCGACGTCTCTCTTTTGCAGCTTCTCCTATGACGGGCCCGGCGCTCGTCGCTCAAGGATAAACTCCACCCGCCGGTTCTTCCACCGGTTGTTCTGGTCCTCGTGGGGAACAACCGGCCGGGCCCCGCCGATTCCTTCGGATCGCATCCGATCCCGGTCGATCCCGAGAATAATCAACGCTTGGCGTACCTCCTCTGCCCTCTCTGACGAGAGGGGAATAAGCACCTCGGTCTGCTCCCGCCGCTTTGCCGCCCCCTCGGCTGTGTAGAGGTGGGCCGCGTGGCCCTCGATAAGAATCTGATAGTCGGGGAAGCGCATCAGAATGTCCGCCAGGCGCCGGAGAGTGCGTAGGTTTTGCTCGAGCTCGTCGAGCTCGACGGCAAAGAGGTCCGCGGTAAAGGGGGCGAAGGTAATGCTCGGGATGTTTATCCGAAGCCGGTCCCCTTCCCGGATTACCAAAATATCGACGCCGAGGGACCGGGTCTCTTCGGCTCGGTTCCCGTCTGTATCCCAGGCGGCGAAGGTCGCCTCGTACTCCTGGGCCGACTGCACCAGCTCGCCTTCGGGGTTCCGGCCGTCCCAGAGTATCAGCGGTTCCGGCGCACCTTCGCCGCCGTATTCGACAAAGGACCGTCCCGTCGGGTCGGCGATGGTAAGCTCCCACCCGGCGAGGGGCCGGAGGCTCGAGGCCTCGAGGCGAATCGAGAGCTCGTCGTCTATTCCGTCGTCGTCCGGGGAAAAGGGAACCGGAGAGAGTGTCATGCGAATGTTGGGAGGGGTCGTCGGCTCCCGGGCGGTCGAGAGGTCGACGAGAATGGGCCCGGCGCCGGATATCCGGGGCCGGTTGCCGTTTTGGTAGATTACCTGGAAGTCGACGGTGTAGCTCCCTTCGGCGACGGTCTGCCCTACGTTGTTCTCCCCGGGCCACTCGAAAACCGAAAAGGGCTCTCGAAGGTAGGTCGAGCGAACGATCTGTCCCCGCTCGTTGCGGATCTCGAGGTGGAACTCTTCGATGCTGTCGGTAACCTCCACCGAAGGGCGAATAACAACGACATCGTCGACGCCGTCGTCGTTCGGGGTAACCACCGAGCCGTCGATCTCCAGCCCGATGGGGGTAGCCCGGGTATCTTTGCGAACCGTCACCCGGGCCGAGGTCCCGAGGTTCCCGGCGGAGTCGCTCGCCTCTAAGTGGATCCGGTAGACGCCGTCGGGGAGCTCCCCGGTCTCCGGGCCCCGGCCCCGCCAGAGGACCGAAGACACCCCGGCGCCGATACCGATGTCGTCGAGGGAGAGGGTTTCCGGGGCCTCCGGCGGACCGTCTATCCGGACCTGCCAATCGACCCCATCCTCGACTACCAGATCGAAGCGCACCGCGTCCTTCTCATCCCCTCCGAAGACGATCGCCTCCTGGGGGTCGGTACCCCGGGGCTCGGTGTCCACCGAAAGGGAGGCCGCCGGGGGCGTAACGTCGACTCGGAGAGCCAGCGGCGGAGAGACGACCACGGTGCCGTTATCGTAGGTCACAGACAGAAGCGCCCGGTACTCTCCCTCGGGCAGAGCGCGACCGCCTGCGGTAAGGCCGTCGAAGTCGATCCGCGCCGGAGGGACGCCGTCTCCCGCCCGGGAAACAAGGGTCAGCCCATCCTCGGCCCGGGCAACCTCGAAGAGCCAGGACTCGGTCCCTTCGGGCTCGAGGATGTCCACGTCCATCGGGAGGCGGTCCTTCGATCCGTCCCCGTTCGGGGAGAAGGCCGGTGGGTCGCCTGGTGCACTCAAGAGCACGTCCCCGGCGGAGAGACTAAGGCGGATCGGAAAGCCGGCCTCTAGGACAAAGCGGTTCCCCGCCCGGTCGGTCGATGCCACTTCGTAGCGGTAGACGCCCTCCGGGAGGGCCGTACCGTCGCTCCCCCGGCCGTCCCAGAGAAGCTCCTCCGGCGGCGGTACGTCGTACCGCGGGTCCCCGGGAACCGGGGAGGCGTGGGTTTCCTCCCAGACCACGGCCCCGTCGTCGCCGAGAATCCGGGTTTCCCAGGCGGCCTCCCGGCTGCCGGTCTGCCGAATCCTCAAGACGTCCCGGACCCCGTCATCGTTCGGGGAGAAGACAGCGGGGTCGGCCTCAGGGCCGGTAAAGAGCTCCGGCGGAGTGTTATCGACGGTAACATTGAAGGGCGGCGTCCTCGCCGCGGCGCCGGAGTCGTCGGTAATTACCAGCTGATAGGTATAGTCGCCGTCCGCCGCCGTCTCTCCGTCGGGCCCCAGGGCGGAGTCACGGTAGGTCCCATCCCAGGAGAGGCTCTCGGGGATGGGGACGCTCGCCGGCCGTCGCCCGAAGAGGTTCCCGAAGAATCCGACCCGAGTGGTCCGGCGGTCCTCCTCGGACCAGACCACGGCGCCGCTCGCGTCGAAGACCTGCAAGGTATAGGAGACGATTACACGGTCCTCCGGGGGCACCACCACTTCGGAGAAGGGCAGCCTCAGCTCGTCGGACACTCCGTCTTCGTTCGCCGGGCTTATGTACTGCCTCGGTTGGGGCGGCATCGCAAGCTCCGGCAGCTCGCCCTCTCGGGCACCTCCGGCGAAGAGGCCGGCCGGCAGAAGGAGGAACACTGCGGCCGCAAAGGCCAACAAGTATCCGGAAGTCTGTCTTCGACTCATAAAG
>CAZTRQ010000209.1:0-3154 GCA_964616245.1 uncultured Spirochaetaceae bacterium
TATACTATCTTTCACGTAAATGGACATATCTTCAGATCTCCCAGAAATGATACTAGAGCGGTTTCTGACCTACGTTCGGATTTACACGACGAGCACTCGGAATAGCGACGACACCCCGAGCACCCCGGGGCAATGGAAGCTGGCGCGGCTTCTCGAGGAAGAGCTTCGCCGGCTTGGGGTCGAGGACATCGAGCTTACCGACCAGTGCTACTTGATCGCCAGGATACCGGGGGCCGATCCTGAGGCTCCCTGGATCGGGTTGATGGCCCACATAGACACGACCGAAGAGTGCGACGGCGAAAACGTAACGCCGCTCGTGCACGAGAACTACGGCGGCGGAGAGATCGTGCTTCCTGCGGGACTTACCATCTCTCCGGAAACCAGCCCAATGCTCCGACGCTACGTCGGCGAGACCATCGTTACTAGTAGCGGGGATACCCTCCTCGGAGCCGACGACAAGGCCGGCCTCGCCGCGATTATGTCCCTGGCTGCCCAGGCGGTCGCCACGCCAGGCGAACCCCGGTGCAACATCGAGATTATCTTTACCCCGGACGAGGAAACCGGCAAAGGAATGAACCGGTTCCCGAAAGAACGCCTGAAATCGACGGTGTGTTACACCGTCGACGGGGGCGACGAGGGCGCCGTCGAAGCCGAGTGCTTTACCGCTTACGGTGTTCACGTGGAATTCGACGGTGTCGTTATCCACCCGGGGCAGGCCCGGGGCCGGTTGGTCAACGCAGTCACCATGGCGGAGCGCTTCCTGTCGACGATCCCCGGCGCCGAGCGCCCAGAATCGACAGACGGCCGGTACGGCTTTTTCTATCCGATGGCGATTAACGGAAACGTCGGCCACGCCGAAGTGGAGATGCTCCTCCGGGATTTCGAAACCGCAGGCATGGAGCGCCGCCTGGCTGTGGTCGAAGAAGCCGCGAGAGTGATCGAGCGGGCCTTTCCCGAAGGGAAGGTTACCGTAACGACCCGGAAGCAGTATCTGAACATGCGAAAGAGTATCGAGACCCGGCCGGAGTCCGTTGGACTCCTGGCCCGGGCAATTCGGGAGACCGGTATGGAGCCCGTTTTTCACGCGATCCGCGGAGGAACAGACGGTGCCCGGCTGAGCGAGATGGGAATCCCGACACCGAACCTTTTTAGCGGTGCCCAGAACATGCACAGCCCGACGGAGTGGGTCGCCCTACCGGCGATGGTAAGGGCCACGCGGACCCTCGTTAATCTCTGCCGCCTCTGGGGCGATTCCGTCGCCGTCGCAGAGGCCCGGGGGGTCTAGGCCCCGGGAGTCACCGTCCCGGGCGCTTCGTCGACATAGATTCGAGGTACTCTCGGAGAGACGCTGGTAAGGACTTCGTAGGGAATCGTCCCGACGAGCGCCGCAAGGCTCTCCGCGGTCGGGGCTCCCTCCTCGGGGCCGAAGACCACGACCCTGTCCCCAAGGGCCGCCGGACTCCCGGGGCCGAGGTCTGCCATAAACTGGTCCATACACACGACACCGGCAACCGGGACCCTCCGGCCGCCAGGGACAGAACCGGAGCCCTGGCCCGGCCCTTCGAATACGAGGACCTCGCTCTTGTTCGAGAAGAGGCGGAAGTAGCCGTCGGCGTACCCAAGAGGCACCGTTCCGATAACCGTCTCTTTCGGGGTCCGGTAGGTCATGCCGTAGGATATCGGGGTGTCGGCAGGTACCCGCTTGACGAAGCTCAAGGCCGACTCGAGGGACATGACCGGCTTTAGGGGCAGAATCCGTTCCTGCTGGTCGCTCGGGTAGTAGCCGTAGAGCAGAATGCCCGGGCGCACCATGTCGAACCAGCTTTCCGGATGTTCGAGGATTGCGCCGGAGTTGGCGGTGTGGAGGAGGTCGAAGGCGATTCCGGCCTCCCGAATCTCGGCGACGGCTCGGTCGAAGTCCGCCACTTGCTTACGGGTCAGCTCCGGGGAGATGCCGTCGGCCGCCGGAAAATGGGTTACAATTCCCCGGAGGATGAGATGCTCGCAGGAGTCGATCAAGCGCGCCCGGGACAGCGCGTCCTCCGGGCTACAGCCCACGCGGCCCATGCCGGTGTCTATTATCAAGTGGACCCGGAGGCGGATGCCCCGGTCCCGGGCCTCGGCGTCGAGAGCCCGGATAACCGCGCCCTCGGAAACGAAGGTCGAGATTTCGGAGGCCACAATCTCCGGCACCTCGGAAACGACCGGGTGGCCGTACATAATAATCTCGGCACCGGGCTCCGCGGCTCGGAGGTCCCGGCCCTCCTCGACGGTGGCGACGGCGAGGGCCGCGGCTCCTTCTTCGAGGGCCGCTCGGGCGACGGGGAGCATCCCGTGGCCGTAGGCGTGGGCCTTTACCGAGCAACAGATACGTGGGGGGCTCGGCGATTGACCGGCGAGGTGGGCCTTGATGGCTCGAATGTTGGAACGCAGATGGTCTAGACGGATGATAGCCCTGGTAGCGCGCATCTTGGGCCATACTACGCGTCGGGTGATTTCGCCACAAGGCTGTGCTATTATGGGCCCCACGAGGAGTGCAAGATTGAAACGACTGGTATTCCCCCTGGTCACGCTGATTCTGCTGTCGGCGCTCTCTCTTCCCGCGGCAGCGCAGCAGTTTTCCGAGCGACGGGACGTCGCGATCTTCCGTCTTAACTACTATGGGGCTCCCCGGGATCCGGTCCCCGAGCGGTCGACCACGATACAGCTCGGTAACGTCTTTCGCTTCGAACGGACCGTAGAGCGGGATACGACGGAGATCTTTCAGCGCGCCGTCGGAGCCGTCGACGAGAGGATCCGCAGCGTCTTTATCAACATGGGTCGCTTTAACGTCATCGGCTTGGACAAACGGCTCCAAACCGAGAACGTCGACGCCTTTATCCGTACCCTTCAGAACTATCGGGAACAGCAGGTCGAGATTCCCGAAACGGTGCTCTTGGGCCAGCAGGCCTTTACCGAGGCCGATTTCGAGCAGATTGCCGGTGGGTTTGTCGTAGTTATTCCCTCGGTCTCCTACTACAACGTTTCCCGGGACGACGACGGGGAGTACGACGCCACCATCGAGACCTCCTTTACCTTTATCAACGTGGACACGATGCAGACCGAGGGGCAGTTCTTTATCGAGACCTTCGGCTCCGACGACGACGCCGCCGAC
>CAZTRQ010000210.1:0-3141 GCA_964616245.1 uncultured Spirochaetaceae bacterium
TTGGTGAACAGCCTCAAAATGAGGAAGCGAGCCTAATGGTCGGCAAGGACGCGTTTTACGAAAGGTGGCCGGTCAATACGAAGGAAGTATTAACCGCCACTTCGGCATCCGCTCCAGACCGGGCTCGGAAGCGGATGGATGTGTCTTCGATGCGAACCGACGCCACGCGATCAAAGGAATGCGGAATACGGCAGACTCCCTGAACATAGTTGACTATAAAGGGCCGATCGGCGGTCAGACTATGCCAGGTCGGTATACCATGCAGGGAAAGCGGATTCGTCCTTACAGATGGACCAAGGCCGGTGGCAAGGTAACTGCAGGCGTCCTCGATGCCGATACACCGATTTCGCCCGTTCCAAGGCGGCGTGTGGCGTCCTCGATTTTCCATCCAAAGTACCGTGGAGGGAAGCAGGGCCTTGTCCTTCAAGGAGAACCACAACCATCCTGCTTCCGGTGCCGTCGCGGTAAACCAGCCGAAGCGGCCCTGCGAATAGTCTGGAACCACCTGGACGATATCGACAAATCCCTCCCTTGCCGGAAAACGCGACACATCGACAAGAGGTTCCTTAGACCACACCGATGGCACCCGCTCCAAGCTGTCAAAGGTTCGTTCCCTGCTGAGGCAGTAGTATTCCCCGGCGTCATGGTAGGGTTCGCCGGGACCGTCGGTTACTCCAAGCGCCAGGGGGGCAGTATCGAGATGCAGGGGCGTGTCCCCCGAGAGTATGGCGTGGTGGGCAATCGTCGTGGGGCCCGCGAAACCATCGATTCGGTGGCTCTGATAAATGACGCTTTGCCCCCGGACCAAGGAAAGCTCCTTTGTAATCGTTCCCTTCCGCTCTTTCGGCTCAAAGCCCAACCGAATGCTTGCAACACCGTCGGCTTCGTCTTGTCCGAGAAGGTGCCATTCGTTTCCCGCGCATTCCCCATGGATAGGGTGGTTTTCCTTCTTAAATTGATTATCGGCTCCAAAGGGCAGGCAGAGAAAGTCTCCCCGGAGAGGGTCCAAAACGGGTGGCTCAAGAGGTCCGTTAATATCCTGCAGAAGGTTCCACGGACTTACGTAATACGGTCGGATCGGCGAGCCCCCGGTGGAAAAGAAGGTTACCGGCCCCAATTGAGCACCACGCCCGGTTATATAGACTTCGGTCTCCCCGTTAGTGACCTTCCAAGAGTCCTTGCCGAACGCATCTATCACTTTAATCCCCCACAATCGACGATTCAGTCGAAACTGAGTAATACTACTCCACAAGGAGGCTTTAATGAAACGCAGTGAAATCAACCAGGTGATCCGCGAAGCGGAGCAGTTTATGAACCAGCGTCTCTTCGCCTTGCCGCCCTGGGCGTCATGGTCCGAGGAGCAGTGGCGTAAGACCGAGCGGAAGAAGGTCGGTGAAGTCGTTGACAACGGGTTAGGATGGGACCTTACCGACTTCGGCAGCGGGACATTCAGCGACATGGGGCTGCTCCTGTTTACTATTCGTAATGGAAAGCCCGGGGACCAGCACCGTACATACGCCGAGAAGATTATGGTGGTTCAAGAAGGTCAGGTGACACCGATGCACTTTCATTGGCACAAAACGGAGGACATTATCGTTCGGGGTGGCGGCAACCTAGTGGTCGAGCTATTTGCATCCGACGCCGGAGAGGCACCCCTTTCAGACCCGGTCGCCGTTCGGACGGACGGCGTGCTACGGACGGTAGATGCCGGAGAGCCGATTATCCTGAGCCCCGGGGAGAGCATAACCCTTCTTCCACGTCTCTATCATCGCTTCTACGGAGCCGAGGGCACCGGAACGGTCCTTGTTGGCGAAGTAAGTTCGGTAAACGACGACAAAAGCGACAATCGGTTTTGGGACCCTGTTGGCCGTTTTCCAGAGATCGAAGAGGACGAGCCTGCGTATCGACTACTGGTGACCGATTACGATGTCGTCGGCACGAAAGCGTAATGGTTCGTCTCCACGGAGCAGGCTGCGCCCTTATCGATAATCTTTACGGCCGGATTGATTTTACGGGAGAGGCGTTCTTGAGGTACTCCTCCCGGCGGGAAGGCGACGGTGGGCTCGTCCCGGGACATTTGGTCTTTGCTGAGGATCTCGCCGTCTTTGCACAGGCTCCGTACCACGAGATACTCCGCGACATTACCGAGCGCGAGGTGCCCGAGCGCTACAATCTCGGGGGGCCCGCGATCATCCCTTTGGCACACGTCGCTCAGATGCGTCAGGGTGGCAACTGCGAAATCGCCTTCGCCGGGGTCCGTGGCAACGACACGGAAGGTGAGCGTATTATGGAGGCCTTGGCTTCCCTGCCGCTTTCGATTGACCACTACCGAGCCGTTCCGGGGCCCTCGCCTTCGACCGATGTGCTCTCGGATCCCGATTTCGACAATGGCCGGGGTGAGCGGACCTTTGTAAACCGCTTGGGAGTCGCCGCCTTCTCCGAGGCCGTCGAATTGCCACAGAGCTTTTTCGACGCGGATATCGTCTTTATGGGTGGGACTGCCTTAGTTCCGCCTATCCATGACGCTCTCGACAATCTGGCGAAACGCGCCCGGAGCCGAGGATCTCTCATCGTCATAACAACGGTCTTCGACTTTCGCAACGAGAAGAGAGATCCCCGTGGGCGGTGGCCCTTGATTAACGACTTCTCCCTTGTAGACCTTCTGGTCACCGACCACGTAGAGGCGCTACGAATCTCCGGCGAGCCCAGTGACGAAGCAGCTCTTAGCTGGTTCGCGGACCGTGGGGTTTCGGCGGCGGTTATTACCCGGGGAGCCGAAGACGTGCTCCTCTGGTCCCGTGACGGCCGATTTGCCGGTACTGGGTACCAGCGTTTCCCCGTGTGTTCCGCCGTAGAACCAGAAAACCGCAAGCTGCGGCGTCCTCACGATACGACAGGGTGCGGAGATAACTTTGTCGGCGGAGTTCTGAGTTCTCTTACTTTTCAGATGGAAGAAGGAAGGACAAAACTGGACCTACCGGGCGCCGTGATTGAAGGTAACGTAGCCGGGGGTTACGCCGCCACCTACCTTGGTGGTCTTTACGACGAAGACTCTCCTGGAGAGAAGCGCAGGGAGATATCGAGATTCCGGGAACTCTACAAAAAAGATCTCCGCTTGGGATAGTCTAGAGCCGGCTTGCG
>CAZTRQ010000211.1:0-3121 GCA_964616245.1 uncultured Spirochaetaceae bacterium
CTACGCCGCCGGGCGGCCGCCGGCCAACATCATCGATCTCGAGGCGGGGTATTGAACAAGGCTTGCACACCAGTTCTTTCTTGTGTCATCTTCGGCCGATGAAAACGCGCGACAACCGTGGAGCTCGTTTTCGAGTAGAGGCGCGCGGTGCTATTTAATTCTCTTCATTTCCTTGCTTTTTTTCCGGTCGCCGTATGCGCGTTTTTTCTCCTTCCTCCGAAACACCGCAACGTATTCTTGCTCCTTGCAAGCTACTACTTCTACATGGCGTGGAATCCCTTCTATATCTTTCTAATTCTCGCTTCCACGGCGGTCGACTATTTCGCCGCAATCGGCCTCGAGCAAAGCGATTCCCTGCGTCGGAAACGATTCCTTCTCTTGGTAAGCTTGTTTACGAACCTGGGGCTGCTCTTTACGTTCAAGTACTTCAATTTCTTCGCCGGTTCTCTTCACGGGCTTATCACCGTGTTTCTACCGGACGCAGGGATGAATCCGGTACCGTATCTGAACGTCCTCCTGCCCGTCGGGATATCGTTCTACACGTTTCAAACCTTGAGCTACACCATCGACGTCTATCGGGGAAGCAAGAAGGCCGAGCGCAACATCATCAACTTTGCCCTCTACGTCAGCTTTTTTCCGCAACTAGTCGCGGGCCCGATCGAACGATCGACGCGGCTGTTGCCGCAATTCGAAGCAGATAAACGCTTCGATCTCGAGAGGGCCTTGGACGGTGCCAAGTTGATGCTTCTCGGATTCTTCAAGAAAGTGGTTATCGCCGACCGGGCCGCGCTCCTCGTCAATACCGTGTACGGCAACCCGGAAGGCTTTTCCGGGCTTCAGCTTATCGTTGCGACGCTCTTTTTTGCGGTGCAGATCTATTGCGATTTCTCGGGCTACACAGATATCGCGATCGGCTCGGCCCGGATTCTAGGCTTCAATTTGATGGACAATTTTAGGCAGCCGTATTTTTCCAAGAGAATGAGCGAGTTCTGGAGCCGGTGGCACATATCGTTGTCGAGCTGGTTTCGGGACTACGTCTACATTCCCCTGGGCGGAAACCGCCGCGGCGAGACCCGAACTCTCTTCAACATAGCCGTCGTCTTCGTATTGAGTGGACTCTGGCACGGGGCGAACTGGACATTCGCGGCGTGGGGTCTTCTCCACGCCGTCTATGTCGTCGGGGAACGACTGTTGGTTCGAGTTGGTCTCATCCGACAGGAGCCTAACGGGTTTCTCTCGAAAGCGGTC
The DNA here is from genome assembly GCA_964616245.1 of uncultured Spirochaetaceae bacterium. Lineage (GTDB taxonomy): Bacteria > Spirochaetota > Spirochaetia > DSM-27196 > PWMO01 > CAYPUT01. The sequence goes on from CAZTRQ010000211.1 coordinate 1,249, forward strand.
TCCGTCGTCGTAACCTTCGCCCTGGTGAACGTCGGATGGGTGTTCTTCCGCTCGGCTTCGATTCAAGAGGCTTTCTACGTTCTTACTCATCTTTTCGTTGACCTCGATGCTCGTTCCCTTGTGACCGACTTTTCCGGCCTCGGCCTAACCAAATTCAATATGGCGTTGCTTCTCGGAAGCATGGCGATTCTGCTCGCGATCGACCTTGCAAGCTGGAATGGTGACCTTTTCGCGAGGGTCAAGCGGCTACCGCTTCCTCTTAAGTTGTCTTTTTACTATTTCCTCTTGATCGCGCCCCTTCTTCTCGGAGTCTTCGGTGATGAAAGCCAGTTTATCTACTTCCAGTTCTGAGTCGAGAGGACAAGCCGGAGGGCCCACGACGGAAAGGCGGCGGAAGCTCATCGGGGTAGCTTTCTTTCTCGCGCTTTCGGTAGCGAGCCTCTTTGCCCTCGGCGAGTGGATGGAAAACCGTTTCCAACGGGACGGGGAGAACGGCTTTGCCTTTATCTACGAAGAGCCCGACATCGATCTCTTCTTCGTCGGCTCCTCTCAGTTCTACTTCGCGGTAAATCCCTGGGTCCTTCATGAGGTGGCTGAGGTCAATCCCTTCGGGATTACGAGCTCCGGCCAGAAATTCGATTCGGCGTACTACCTTTTGGAAAATGCTTTGAAGGTTCATAACCCGGACGTGGTCGTTATCGACGTCTACTGGCGACTTCTCGAACAGAAGTTTGATTTTAGCCAGGCGGACTTCAACCTGTCCCGGGTGGTCGACGAGCAGATTGCCCAAGACTTCTACCGAGACGGATTTCCCTTCTCCGCGAAGCTCCGCTATTCAATCAAGCTCCTGCGATACCGCGACAGCCTTTACACCCAAGGGGAGGCCGTCATGAATAACGTCATCGACCGCCTGAGTCTTCGCCCGACAGCAGACCCGCACCCGGCGGCTGACCAGCCTGCGGCCTTGGCGGAGCTCGCCGCAGAACTCCCAAACGAGTCTTCTTCGGTCTCCGAGAAGGCCATCGTTACTTTCAATCGGCAGCGCGGTTTTCGCACTTCGGACAACGTGGTAAGCCGAAAAGAGCTCGAGGAAGACAACAAGTTCGCCAATTACTACTTTCGTGGGTTCGCGGCGCGGCAGGAAGAGTTCCTCGTAAGGATGCTCGAGCGCTGTCGGGAGGAAGGGATTACGGCGGTGATGGTCAGCACCCCGATACCCGACGAATCCCTCGCCCACGTCGAAGACTATCCTCAAATCCATCGGTCACTCGAGACCATCGCGGATGTCTACGACGCATACTTCTTCGACTTCAACGCAATCCCGGAATCCCGGCGGTCGTTTTCCCGAGAGCATTTCCAGGACGACAACCACCTGAATACCGCAGGTTCGGTTCTCTTTACCCGGGAATTGATCCGCCTCCTCGAGGCGGAAGGCATCTTATGAGGGGCCGAGCCCCCGGCCGTGGTACAATACCCGCCGGGAGATAACCATGATCGTTCGATTTGTAACTGTCCGGGTAAAACCTGGCTCCGAGGCGGACTTCGAGGCCGCAACCGTCGAGAACCACCGCGGTTCGGTAGCCGAGACGGGGTGTCTGCGCTTCGACGTCCTTAAGGATGCTTCGGCGGAGGGGCTCTACTACCTCTACGAGGTCTACCGCGACGAGGCGGCAACCGCCGCCCACAAAAAGACCGCCCACTATCAGAAGTGGCGGGACGCCGTGGCCCCAATGATGGCGGCCGACCGGGTGTCGGTTGCCGCGGTTTCGATCGCACCTCGGGACGACGCTGCCTGAAAAAAAACGCCCCGTTATCTGGTAAAAAAACTCCAGAAGGGCTATAGTATCCTCATGGCCCCAAGAGGCGGTGGTTT
>CAZTRQ010000212.1:0-3105 GCA_964616245.1 uncultured Spirochaetaceae bacterium
ACCCCTTTGCTTCCGATGGTGCTCCTCGACGCCGAGGGGCGTCCCATCCGGGGGGCCCTCTCCTCGGAGAAGGCCTACAAGAAGAGCCTCGAGTCCGGAACCCTCTGGGGGGTAAACCCCGAGACCGGCCGGGTGCTGCCCCTCGAGGGTGTCCGACGGCTGGCGGGCATCGAGCGGGACGGGATGTCGGTAACCGCCCGGGTCGTCCTCGCCGAGGCCGGCGCCGGTGGCGCGCCGGGACCGGAGCCCCGGGCCGCGGATCGAGAAGCCGACGCCGGCCGGAAAACCAACGCCGGCCGGAAAACCGGCGCCCCACCTGGACGGGAGCCCCCGGTGGCAGCCGACGTCTCCGGTGTCCTCGAAGCTCTGGAAGAGGTTATCGCGTCCCGCCGGGTGGAGATGAAAGAGGGCTCCTACACGACCTACCTCTTCGAGAAGGGTCTCGAAAAGATCCGTAAGAAGACCGGAGAAGAGGCGATCGAGCTGCTTTTGGCCACGGACCCAAAAGAAGTGACTAGCGAGGCGGCGGACCTCGTGTATCACCTGCTAGTCCTCCTCAGAGCCCTCGAGATCCCCCTCTCCGCGGTTCTCGACGAGCTGGAAACGCGCCTGAAGCGGTAGCGCCTTAAGCGATAGGCGCTTATCAACAGGCTCGTTGATACCACCTTCCCTTCTAACCTCCGTAGAATTGGTGTAGAGTAGTCTCACACTGACAATTTCTTCCGGAGGATTCTGAATGGACAATAAAACTGTTGATGCCGTAGCTCTCTCGGTGCGCTCCCTTTCCATGGACGGGGTCGAGAAGGCAAGCTCGGGGCACCCGGGTCTTCCCATGGGCCTCGCCGAGGTCGGCTCCCTTATCTACGGCGAGTTCATGAATCACTACCCCGGGGATTGGCAGTGGCCCAACCGCGACCGGTTTGTTCTCTCCGCGGGCCACGGCTCGATGCTTCTCTACTCCCTGCTTCACTTAAGCGGCTATCCTCTTACCCTCGAGGACCTGCGGAAATTCCGTCAGGCGGGTTCCAAGACTCCCGGGCACCCGGAATACGGTCACACGATCGGTGTGGAGACGACCACCGGTCCCCTCGGGCAGGGTGTTTCCAACGCCGTCGGCATGGCCATCGCCGAGGCGCACCTCGCGGCGACCTACAACACGCCGGAGCACAAGATCGTCGACCACTACGTCTACGCAATAGCGAGCGACGGCGACCTGATGGAAGGGGTGTCCGCCGAGGCCTGTTCTCTCGCGGGGCACCTCGGTCTCGGGAAGATTATCGTCTTCTACGACGACAACAAGATCAGCATCGAAGGCTCTACCGACCTTGCCTTTACCGAGGATCCGGTAAAGCGTTTCGAAGCCTACGGCTGGCAAACCATGCGGGGCGACGCCTACGACGTCGACGGCATCCAGAAGATGGTCGCCGAAGCGAAAAAGGATCTTAACCGCCCGACCTTTATCGCCCTCTCTTCGGTAATCGGGAAGGGCTCCCCGAACAAGGCCGGAACCCACGGCGTCCACGGAGCCAAGCTCGGCTCGGAAGAAATCGTCAAGACCCGGGTCAACTTGGGCCTCGCCGAGGACGAAGAGTTCTTCGTCCATCCCGACGCCGCGTCGTATTTCGAACAGAAGCGGGCAGCCGGGAAGAAAACCTACGAGGAGTGGAAGTCCCTCTTCGACGCCTGGTCCCGGGCCAACCCCGAGCTCCGGAAACAGTGGGACGCCGCGTACGACAACGGGCTGCCTTTCCTAAAGAACATCGAGATGCCGGCGTACAAGGTTGGGGACAGTACCGCGACCCGGAAGGCGAGCGGCGCGGCCCTCCACGCCGTCGCGAAGGCCCTTCCCAACCTAATCGGCGGCTCCGCCGACCTCGGCTCTTCGAACAACACCGAGATTCCGGAGTTCGGCGATTTCGCAAAGGCGACCCCCGAGGGGCGCACCCTCCACTTCGGGGTTCGGGAGCACGGCATGGGGGCGATTGCCAACGGAATCTACCTCCACGGCGGCCTCAGGCCCTTCTGCGCGACCTTTTTGGTCTTTACCGACTACATGCGGGGATCGATGCGCCTCGCGGCCCTGATGGGCTTACCGGTCGTCTACGTGATGACCCACGACTCGGTCTTTCTCGGCGAGGATGGGCCTACCCACCAACCCGTCGAGCACTACGCCGCCCTCCGGGCCATCCCGAATATGACCTTTCTCCGCCCCGGAGACCCGGAGGAGACCAACGAAGCCTGGCTGATGGCCCTCGAGCGGACCAAGGGTCCCTCGGTCCTCTCCCTGACCCGACAGAACCTCCCGGTCTACGAGAAGGCCGATTCCGACTGGAAAAAGAGCATTCGTCGCGGAGCCTACGTCGTCCGGGACGGCGGCTCCTCCCCGGCTATCACCATCGTCGCGACCGGCTCCGAGGTCTCCCTCGCCCTCGAGGCGGCCGACAAGGCTCGGGAATCGAATATCCGGGTCGTGTCGATGATCTCCCGGGAGCGTTTTGTGGAGCAGGATGAGGCATTCCGGGAAAAGATTATTCCTTCCTCCTCCCGGGTCGTGGTTGCAGAGATCGGTGTCTCCCTCGGGTGGGAGCGCTTCGCGACCTCCCCGAAGGATATTTTCTCTCTCGAGCGGTTCGGAGCCTCGGCTCCCGCGGAGGACGTCGTCGTCGAGCTGGGCTACACCGCCGAGAACCTGACAAAGCTCTTGGACTCCTAACCCTCCACCGGGGCGTCGAGCCCCGGTCGGTGGTTTACCAAGCGCCATTCGGCGTAGAAGCCGTCGGCGGCTGCGGCGTTCAGCTGAAAAATCCCGCAGTTGCTTGCCTTGACGATGGGCATCCACCGGTCGTGATAACCCCCGAGGCTCGACCGAAAGATCCACTGAAGCAGACCGCCGTGGGTAACCGAGACAATCCGGCGGTAGCCCTTCTCGGCGGTATCGATCAGATACTCCCATACCGCCTCTGCCCGTCCGTAGAGGCTTTCGACGGATTCCGCCTCCGGGACCGATTCCCAACTCTCGGTCCGAAATCGTCGCCACTCCTCGGGGTAGCGCTTCGGTAGCTCTTCGAAGGTGTACCCGGAGAATATCCCGGTATCGAGCTCCTT
>CAZTRQ010000213.1:0-3104 GCA_964616245.1 uncultured Spirochaetaceae bacterium
AAGAGATAAACGCCGGTCTTTCGGTTCAGCATCGCCAGATAGAGGCGGGTCAGAAATTCGATAGAGAAGAAGAGGTCGAAGCCGAACCCGGCAAACAAAAGCGCCTTTCTCAGATCCCAGGGCCACCCGAAGACGATCGCGAAGTCCTGGAGGAAGGTTTGGATCAGGACCGCGATTATTGCCAGGATGACGACGGTTTCGAGGACGCCCCCGAGGTTGTTATGGCTCTTCTGATTATCACTCATTAGAATCTGTTCTCCGCGGCAATACTATAAAGCTCGTCTACCATTTTTGTGTCGAAGCCGTAAAACTTGTGGTTTCTCCTTGCGACAAAGAGCCAGCTCTTGTCCGGGCTGTCGGCACCCCGCTCGACGGTAATTGCGGGCCGATAGGTCCGTCCGCGGGCCGCAAAGATGGCCGCGAGTCGGGAGGTAGCCTCGATGTATCGGTTATCCTGGAAGGATGTATTGGCGTTGACCGCGCTCCGAAGAGCCGGCTCCGGGAGAAGATTGAGCGGCTTCTTGAGGCCCTGAAAGGCCTTCTCGGCAAATTGAGAGACAACGACCCCGGAAACGGCCTCTCCGGCGCCCGCCCCGGCGGTTCCTGCGGAAACGAGGTAGATTGTTGGCTTGAGAAGAAGACTCAACTCGACCATCGATTTGATCTCTTCCTTGCCGAACTTGAGCCGCTGCACCTTCGTCAACTCGAAATGCACGTAGCTCCGGCGGCCGAAGCAAAGGTCGAGGTAGCGATCCGCCAGGCGGTACTGCAGAGCCGCGTGGGCCCCGGTAAAGGCCCTACGCGCCTCGACCCGCTGGAGAAAGTCCTTTACGACCTTGAGAACCTGCTCTTTGACTTCGTCTTGCGGTACGTTCTGTTGGCGAAGAAGCTGTACGAAGGAGAGATCGATGCGCGAACTGACCAGCTCTTCGATTTCGGCGTGGAGGTCCCGGTCGGTAATCGAAATGAGCGCCTGGGCCAAGAGACCGTAGATCTGATGCCAGGCGCGCCCCGGGAAGAACTGCTGAGACGCCAGGGTCGGCGCCAGAGTTCCGGCGTTCTCGTTGAGAAACTGGAGGATCTGCTCCTCCCGTTGGAGGGAGGTGAAATCACTCAGAGTCGGATTTTGAGCCAGTCGCGCTACGAAGGCTTCGGCTCGCTCTTCTTCGACACTCATGCTCTTAGAATTTCGGAGTTTCCCCTCATGGACATAAGCAGTGTTACGAAAATAATACAAGGAGCGTGATTTTCCGCCTACCGCGTAGTCCGTTAGCCGCTATCTTTCTCTGTTTCGCTCTCCTCTCGGTGGCGGGCGGGGGGTACGCCCAGAGCGGGGACGAGGCGCCGGGGGCGGCGCCCGGGGCGGCGCAGGAGGGCCCCCTCGGGGGGCCGGAAAACCTCGCAAGCCGGGAAGCTATTTTCGAAGCGGAGCTCGGGGACGCCGATGTGGACCTGTTTATCGCCGGGAACTGGACCAGCGGCATCCAGGGGACCATAGGATGGGCCTTCCACCCGGCGATACCACCGGACGGCAAACGGGTGACCTACCCCTACACCTTCCCGGGGATGGAGACGGTTCCCTACTTTAACCAGGTCGACCTGACCGTCTCCCTCTGGCTGTACGAGCGCTTCTACTTCGAGTTGGTATTCCTCGACGACTTCGAGCTGAACTCCTACGTCCTCGGCTACCAAGGAAAGGAGGACGAGTTCGTCCAGTCGGTCCGGGTCGGTAAGGCCGACTTCTCCATTTCCGAGTACCCCTACATCGACTTCGGCGGTACGACAGAACCCGCCCCCGGTGCCTCGGCCCTTCTCCAGACCGAGAGAAGCACCCACGAGTTCATGCTCCGTTACGAAGCCTCGACCCCGGAAACCGAGGTCTTTTTCGGGTTAAACGAGGTGGCAACCCGGCGGATCGAGCCGGCGGACTATATCCGGGGACGATTCTTCGTCCTTCCCGACGCCGGGGTGGACGGGCTGACGGTCTACCTCGAAGACGAAGAGGGCACCCTCCTCGCCGACGACGGCCGAACCTACGCGAGCTACTCAGGCTCGGCGATCTCCGAGGTCGCCGAGTTCTCCACCGACGAGGGCTTTCTCTATTTGCGGGAGCCTGCGGACCGCCGGGTGCTCGTCTACTACGAGGTGGGCGGTACGGCGGTGGGCGACGGCAGCCTCGGGGCCGGGGCTTTGGTTGGCGTCAGTGCGGGACAGATTGACCCGTCGGCACCGGCGCTGGACTTTGACTTCACGCAGCCGCCCTACCTCGGTGTCGACCTTGGAGCCCTGGACATCACCATCGGCGGACGCACCGCCCTCCTCCTCTACCAACCCGGGCAGTTCAGCCCCTTCGAGGCGGCGAACCGCTACGACGTCTCCTCCCTCTCGATCGGCGCTACGTCCCAAGTCGAGCTCGAGTTCGTCGAGCGCGACGGGTTTACCCCCCGGGAGCTCGACGCTGTCACTCCCTATCTCGCCCAGGAGCGCCTCGAGCTCGTGGTCGGAGACCCTATCCTCGACGTCAGGGCCCCGGAGAACCGCTATCCCTTCGCGGCGCCGGATCCGGACAAACCCCTCCTCTACGGCCCCGGAGCCACCGACAAGCCCGGCTACGTCGGCTTTCAGGTCTACGCCCGGGTGCTGCGGTCGGTCGAATCGCTCCAGATCTCGGGGCAGGTTGTCCCCGGGTCGGTCCGGGTTCTGCGTAACGGCGTGGAGGACCCGAGCTTTACCGTGGACTACCAGACCGGCAGGCTCTCGACCCCCTACCCTATCTTTCCCTCGGACGTCATTGAGGTAACCTACCGCACCGTCGGCCCCGAGGGTGGCGGCGACCTCCTCTTCGCCAGCGGCAACGTTGTAGAACTGAACAGCCAGACCGACCTGACCCTGGCCCTCGGAATCCGGTGGAACATCCTCGACAGCAGCTACTCGGTAACCCCGGAGGACCACCCGGGAAGCATCACCACCAGCGCCCAGGTCGACTACCGGAGCGACTACCTCACCGGCTTGGTAAACGGCGCCGTGCAGTTTCGCATTCCCGACACCACCGGCATCCTCCGACTCTTGGGGATGGAGGACAAGCGGAGCATCCTCCCGGTCTC
>CAZTRQ010000214.1:0-3084 GCA_964616245.1 uncultured Spirochaetaceae bacterium
AGGGACGCGCACGAAGTAGCGCCCCGAGGTGCCCCCAGCATGAGCTCCGCCGACGGCGCGCTAAAGCTGGTCGCCACCGTCGGCATGATCGCCGACGCGGCCGAGAATATCGGCGGCGATAAGGTCTCGGTCACGGCTCTGATGGGACCGGGCGTCGATCCGCACCTCTACAAGGCCTCCGCGGGCGACGTCGACCGGCTCACCGGCGCCGACCTGATCCTTTTTAACGGGCTGCACCTCGAGGCGGCCATGGGAGAGGTGCTGGAGCGGATGGAATCGAAGACCCCGACCTCTATCTGATGGACGAACCCTTTCAGGGGGTCGACGCCACTACCGAGCGGACGATCATTAAACTCCTGAAGGAGCTTCGGTCCCGGGGGAAGACGGTCATTGCCGTCCACCACGATCTGCAGACCGTGCCCGACTACTTCGACTGGGTCACCCTGCTCAATGTGCGCAAGATCGCCTCGGGACCGGTGGAGGAGGTCTTCAATCAAGAGAACCTGAAAACCGCTTTCGGCGGCCGGATCTCCTTCCTGCGGGAGAACAGGGATAAGGAGGTCGGCGTATGAATACTCTCCTCCGGGACCTTGTCTTCGATTACACCCTCAGGAACGTAGCCTTAGGCTCCATCATCCTGGGGATCGTCTCCGGCGCCATGGGAACCTTCGCCCTCCTCCGCAGCCAGAGCCTTTTAGGGGATTCGATCTCCCACGCCGCCCTGCCGGGAATCGCCCTGGCATTTATCCTGACCGGGAGCAAGGCCCCGGGGATCATCCTTTTAGGCGCCGCGATCGCCGGCTGGGCGGGGACCTACTGCATCTTAAGCATTATCCGCTACACCAGCCTGAAGGAGGACGCCGCCCAGGGGATCGTCTTAAGCGTCTTCTTCGGCCTGGGGATGGTGCTCTTGACGGTGATTCAGCGCCTTCCGACCTCATCCAAAGCGGGACTGGATAAGTTCCTCTTCGGCCAAGCGGCAACGCTGATGAGTCATGATGTCCTGGCCATGGGAATCGTCGGGGCGATAGCCCTCCTCGTCCTCTCCCTTTTCTGGAAGGAGTTTAAGCTCCTCGCCTTCGACCGGGAGTATCTCGCCTCGCTCGGTTTCCCGGACAAGGCTTTAGAGACAGTCCTGACCTTCCTGATCGTCGCCGCCATCGTCATCGGCCTGCAGACGGTGGGGGTGGTGCTGATGAGCGCCATGATCGTCTCTCCCGCCGCAGCCGCCCGGCAATGGACTAACCGCCTGGGCGGGATGGTGACGCTCTCGGGCCTCTTCGGCCTGACGGCGGGCCTTTCGGGAGCGCTGATATCGTCATCGCTTACCAAGGTACCGACCGGTCCGACTATCGTCCTGGTGCTGACCTTGATCACCTTGGGCTCGCTGTTGTTCGCCTCTCAGCGGGGGATGGTCTGGAGCGCCCTTCGCCGCTGGCGGAACCGGCGCATCTTTGCGGAGGAGAGACTCTTGGAAGGTATCTACCGGCTCTCTACAACCCACGACCGCTACGATCACCCCCACGCGGTACAGACGCTGCAACCCCTGTCGGGATTCACCGCCGCCGCCACCAAATCGGCCCTGGAGGCGCTCAAACTCCGCGGCCTGGTCCAGAGCGATCAGGAGGGCCGCTACGCCCTGACCAAGGCCGGGCGCGAAAACGCCGCTAAGCGCCTGAAAGGAGAAGCCTGATGTCGGCCTACATGGAGATTCAAATTATCGCCGTCGTCGTCGCCGTCGCCTGCGCGCTGCCGGGGACCTTTCTGGTGCTGCGCAAAATGGCGATGATCTCCGACGCGATCAGCCACGCGATCCTCCCGGGAATCGTGATCGGCTTCTTCCTGACCGAGAACCTCGAATCCCCCCTGCTCTTCGCCGGGGCGGTTGGCATGGGCCTCGCCACGGCGGCCCTCTCCGAGGCCTTGAACAGGACCCGCCTTTTAAAAGAGGACGCGGCCATCGGCATCGTCTTTCCGGCCCTCTTCTCGATCGGAGTTATCCTGGTCTCCAAGTTCGCCGGGAACGTCCACCTCGATATCGATGCGGTACTCTTAGGCGAACTCGCCTTCGCCCCCTTCGACCGCTTCGTAATCGCCTCCGTCGACATCGGCCCCCGCAGCCTGATCTCGATGACGGGAATCCTGGTCTTGAACATCGCCGTGATTCTGATCTTTTTCAAGGAGCTGAAGCTCGCTACCTTCGATCCCGGCTTAGCCGCGGCGGTCGGGATTCTCCCGGGGGCGGTGCACTACGGGCTGATGGCCCTGGTGAGCATCACCACCGTGGGAGCCTTCGACTCGGTCGGCTCCATCCTGGTAGTAGCCTTGATGATCGCCCCGCCGGCCGCGGCCTACCTCTTCACCAAGCGGCTCTCGACCATGCTCCTACTCGCCGCCCTCTTCGGCGCCTTGAGCGCCATACTCGGCAACATCTGTGCCCGGATCTTCGATATCTCCATCGCCGGCACCATCGCCGTCGCGTCGGGGGTGATCTTCCTTCTCTCCTTCCTCTTCGCCCCCGGACGGGGCGTGGCGGCGCAGGAGAGTCGGCGGCGGAAACAGCGGATCGATTTCGGCCTGCGGATGCTGAGCGTTCACCTGGCGCAGCACTTCTCGGTTCCCGGGAGCGGCGACCCGGCCATCGAGTGCAGCCGGAAGCACTTGGTAGATCATATCAACTGGAGTAGAGAGTTCGCCGCCGCCGTGGTTCAGGCGGGAAAGCGGCGCAGGCTGGTCACCGAAGAGAAGGGGCTCTTAAGGCTCACCACCGCCGGTCGACAGCTGGCTTCCCAGGCGCTGGAGGGCTGATGACGAGCACCGTAGAGGACTATTTAAAACAGCTGGCCATAATTGAACTGGAGCAGAACCAGGCGATGATCTCCATGAAGCGCATCGGCGAAGCCGTCGGGGTAACCCCCGGAACGGCCACATCGATGATCAAACGCCTTGAAGCCCAGGGGCTGGTCGAGTACCGGCACCACCAGGGCTGCAGCCTTACCGACCAGGGGCGCCGGGCGGGACTAAAAACTCTCCGGCGCCACCGCTTGGTCGAGCTCTTCCTGGTGAAAACCTTAGGGATGGACT
>CAZTRQ010000215.1:0-3076 GCA_964616245.1 uncultured Spirochaetaceae bacterium
CGGGTCCGTAGATAGGCCCCGGCGCGGAAAGTCAACGCGGGATCACCTTAATCGTGAACACCGGTGAATTGGCTGCGTCTCCCCGTTCGGGCTAAGCGCTCGCTTCGGGTAATTCCCCCCAAGGGCGGCAACGACACCGCGGTATGACCTATCGCCCGGAAATGACTATCTTTACCGCCATGGCAGCAATCATGGAGATTACCGGGCTGAACAAACGGTTCGGATCCGTTCAGGCGGTAGACAATATTAGCTTTTCGATCGAAGAAGGAATCTGTTTTGGGCTCCTCGGACCAAACGGTGCCGGAAAGACTACGACCATCGAGATGATGGAGGGGATCCTCCAGCCAGACTCCGGCGATATTCTCTACCGGGGGAATCCGATAGACCGGCGCTTCAAAGAGCGCGTCGGCATACAGTTTCAGACCACGGCGCTCCCGGAGTTCATCACTGTCCGCGAAACGCTCGCGCTCTTCAGTGCTTTCTACCCCAACCCGCGGCCTATCGACGAGGTAATCGATATTTGCTCCCTCGGAGAGTTCGCCGACCGAGACAACCGCAAGCTCTCCGGTGGTCAGCGCCAGCGGCTCTTACTCGGTATCGCCATTATCCCGTTTCCCGATATCGTCTTCCTCGACGAGCCGACGACCGGACTCGATCCCCAGGCGCGTCGTAACTTTTGGTCGCTTATCGAGCGGATTCGTGCCGAGAAGACCACCGTCGTGCTTACGACGCATTACATGGACGAGGCTGAGCTTTTGTGCGACGAGATCGTCATTATGGACATCGGGCGCATTCTCGAACAGGACGCCCCGGCGCGGCTTCTCGAGAAGCACTTCGAGGGTGCGGTGGTGACCATACCGCACCGGGAGGGCATAACAGGTCTGCCCCCGGGGGCACGGAAGGTCGATGGCCATATCGAGATCGTCTCCAACAACCTCGATCGAACCGTCAAAGAGCTCCTCGGCACCAACTCGGACCTGGACGGGCTAAACATCCACCGCCCCGACCTCGAAGACCTCTTTATCAAGCTGACCGGCAGCTCCCTTCGAACCTAAGGAGACCTATGCGCACTTTCTGGGCAATGTTCAAAGCCCGCACGATGGAGTTTGTGCGGGACCGTGGGACCTTTCTGTGGAACGTACTCTTTCCCGTCGTACTCGTATTTGGATTTGCCTTCGCGTTTTCCGGGCAGAATACGACCGCTTTTAAGGTCGGCGTCCTGGGGGAGCCGAGCGGGGAGCTTTCGTTTATGGAGATCGAGGAGATAGAGTTCGTACGGTACGAGCCGTCCGTAGAGACCGACGGAGTGGTGGAGCGCCTGCGGCGCCACGAGCTCGACATGGTGCTCGATTTCGACGAGCAGACCTACTACATAAACGAAGAGGCTTCGACAGGCCCTCTGCTTCGCAGACTCTTCGAGGCCGAGGTGTCGAGCGGCGCACCGGGGGACGGCGCTACGGATAGCGCCTTCACCGAGCGAGCGGTCACCGGGGAGCCCATACGCTATGTAGACTGGCTCGTCCCCGGGGTGATCGGCATGAACATGATGTTCAGCTGCCTTTTCGGAATCGGCTTCGTTATCGTACGCTATCGCAAGAACGGTGTGCTCAAACGATTCAAGGCGACCCCGGTGTCGGCGCTCAATTTCGTTTCCGCTCAGGCCGCGAGTAGACTCGTTATCGTTATCCTCACTTCGATCGCGGTGTACGCCGGTACCAACGTCTTTCTCGGATTTACGATGAACGGCTCTTATCTGAATTTGCTCCTGGTGACCACCCTCGCCATCGTCTCGATGATTTCGATCGGGCTTGTCTTCGCCTCCCGCCTCAAGAGCGAGGAGCTCGCGAGCGGCCTCTTGAATCTGGTGACGTTTCCCATGGTAATTTTCTCCGGCGTGTTCTTTTCCCTCGAGGGGTCTCCGCAAATCCTCCGGAGTTTCTCCCGGATTCTGCCGCTTACCCATTTTATAGAGGCCGCCCGTGCGATAATGCTCGACGGCGCCGGCTTTCTGGAAATCGTGCCGAATATGGTTTTCCTTGCCGCGGTGAGCGCTGCGCTCCTGTCTGTTTCCTCGTTGATGTTCCGCTGGGAGTAGACAGCTCTAGGATGTAGAGTATGGTGATGCGGTACTTCTTTGTTAAAATCGGAAGCGGCAATTCGTACGCCGCGCCCCTTCTCGACGAGGGGAAGCTCGGCACACCTGCAGTTGCCGGTTTTTTCCGTTCCGTGGCCCTGGAGGAGATAGCCGAACGTGTCGATGACGATTCGGTCCGGTTTAGCCGTCAGGCTATCGATTTGTATCGCTGGTCCGTCGGTGATCTCGACGGATACGGGGTGTGCGTTGCCTCGGGTTTCGTCTGGATTCTTCGCCCCACAGGACCGATGTACGAGATGGGGAGGGAAGAGTTCGAGGCAACTGTGGGCCCGACACCACACTCCGACGACACTCCCAAAATCGTACCCGTCCATGTTCTCTACCGTCAGCGGGTCACACATGTCCCCAGACTCGTTACCGAGCTGACGGCCAATCGCCATCTTTCCAGCAGCACCTTCAAGGAAATAAGCGACGACTTCGGGACCGTCGTTGCGATAGAGCACGTTCTCTTCAAGGCGGGTATTCAGGACCGGTACCCGGCGATCACTCCCGACAAGCGAGACTATTATCATCTTTTACAGTGTCTCGGTGGTAACGAAGTCGTAGCGCTAATCGCTCGAATCCTGGAGGAGAACGGTCTCTCTGTTCCTGCGCCGACCGGCGGATTCGTAAAGAACATCGACATCTTCGCCTACAACGACACCCCCCGGGCGATCGTCCTCGGTGAGATGACCGTACCACCGCGACGACATTTTCGAGCCGGGGCCATCACCGTCCAGGTTCGCGGAGTGGTACACGACACCCGTCCCGTTCGAAGCCCGGAAACCGACTACATCGTCCAGGTCAACGCGAAACCCGCACCGGGCGTCCTCAACTGCGACTGGATAGAATCGAGACTCCGTACCGCGCCGGCGTCACGGCAGTGGCTGGAGAGGGTTCTCCGGTGGGTTCCCTTCTCCGGACAGGTTATTTAGGGCTCCG
>CAZTRQ010000216.1:0-3048 GCA_964616245.1 uncultured Spirochaetaceae bacterium
GCTTCGGTAGCTCTTCGAAGGTGTACCCGGAGAATATCCCGGTATCGAGCTCCTTGAGATTGTCGACGGTCTGCGGCTCCCCTTCGTACCCAATTGCCTCCCGGATAATACCCGCAGTCTCGCGAGCCCTTCGGAGTGGCGAGGTTAAAAGGAGATCCGGAGGGTGCTGCCCAAAGAAACCCGCCGTGCGAAGAGCCTGGTTCTTACCCTTCTCTGAGAGAGAGTACTCTCGACGACCTTGGATAACATGGTTCGCGTTTCCAAGACTTTCTCCATGGCGAACGAAATAGAACGAGGTATCCGCGGTAAGCCGATGATACGGTGGGGGAGCGTGAAACATTCCTCAGTACTCGAGGACGATGTCCCGGGCCACCGTGTTGTCGGTGTATTTGATCATCAGGGTGTTGGTTCCCGGGTTGTAGTGTCGCCCCTTTGCGTAAGACTCGAAGGCCGAATCGTTTCGCCACTCCTGCCCGAAGAGTTGCATTTGGGAGAACGGCGGGACACCTTGAAGGATCAAAAAATGAGTTCGGTTCCGCGGATAGCGAATCGCGATCCGAACGTCGCTGCCCTGCCGCTCTATTTCCGAAACCTCGGCGACGGTCCACATCCAGCTCCCGGCACCGAACTCGTCGTAGAGGGAGACCAGGCGGGGATACGCCAGGTTATCGGTAAGGAGGGGATAGACGGTCTCGAGGCCAAAGCTCCCATCCTGTCCTTGGACGGTTCTGCCCGAGGCGAGGAGCACTCGGGGGATAAAGCCGTTCTCGTCCGCAAGTGTCAGGGCTGTTACGATGAGGTTCCGCCCGATATCCCGATGGAGCTGATCGTTCGTTCTCTCCGAAAGAGCATTTAAGACAATCCCCCCCTCCAAAGAAGCGAGGACGTCCACCTGGCCCGACACGGTCTCTAGGAGAAAGCCGTCGTCGACCTGTACCAAGCTGTTTATCAAGGGGTTTTCCGCGACGGCATAGAGACGTTCCATCGCCTCCCGGCTTTCTGCGGTCGGCATCTCGGTAAAGAGGGCGGTCTTGAGCATTCCTATGGCCTGGTAGACCTCGGCATCCTGGGGATCGAGCTCCCCGACGAAGCGAAGAAACGCGTCTCGAAACTCGCTCGTGGCACGGTAGACGGCGAATTCTCCAAGCCTCTCCGAAAGGAAAACGTTGAAGTCTCCGGCTTCGACCATTTCCAAGAGCTCTCGGCTTCGCAATGCGTCTTCTTGGAGAAACGACTCCCTGACTTCTCGGAGGTTTCCGAGAAAGGGAGCCGATAAAAGGCCTACTTCGCCGGAGTGCAGATCCGCCGCCCGTCGCATGCTATTGAAGGCAGACACGTATTCGTCTCTTCGCCAGGCCTCCGCCAAAAAGGCGGCGAGAATTGTCTCGTCGAACTGCGAAGATCCGTCCCGGCTCAGCCAGGTACCGGAACCACCGTTAAACCGGCGCTGCCACCCTCGGTAGCTCACGTCGACATACGCTTCGACTTCGGAGGCGAGAGCAGCGTCTGGAATCGAAAGGGCACTATCTTCGAAGAGGGTAAGGATCGGCTCTTGCTGGTCCTGCGCTGCGACGCTGTAGCGCACCGTCTGGCTCAAGACGTTGCCCGGAAGGAGAATCTGCCGGGTCTCGGCGTCGACCGATGCCCGTGCGGGAGGCGAGAGAAGGTATCGCCCGGATCGGTAGGTTATCGGAACCACAGTTTCCTCTCCCCTCGCCTCGAGGCGGGCGCCACTCGAGAGGTCGAAGGGTAGTCGAATAACTTCGTAGGTCTCCCCGGAATCCCGAATCGACGGCTTAATATGGAGCTCCGAGTCTTCGTCATTCACCAAGAGGAAGCGAATTTCCGCTCCTTCGGCGAAACTAAGGTTAAACCCGTTCTCCAGTGTCTCGTAGGAGACCAATTGCTGCCTAACTTCTCGTCCCGAGGGCTCCTCGAAGACGATCGACCGGTCGGAGTCAAAGTCGAAGGCAATTCCCTCGTACTCGATACGGACTTGCGAGAGGGACGATTCTTGATTTCGTGGATTTGTTACGATATTCGCCCTGAGAACCAGGGGGCCAAGCCGTTCAACGAATACCTCGCCGCCGGAGAACTGTAGAAATAGAAGCAAGAGAATGACTCCGGCGTAGAGGACGGGTATCACGAAGTACGTGCGGTTTATCCGATGGCTCATTATGGAAAGGATTCTACCAGGTTCTTATCGCTATCGACAAGTTTGAGAGTGTTAATGTTGTCAAAGACGAACCTCGGTGGATATTATTGGGTCGTTGATTCGTATTCACCTTTCCCACACAACTAACCGTCGTCTCGCCGTGGCTCTTTTGGGTGTGATCCTCTCGGCGATCTGGACCTCCTGTTCCACCGGCCCGGCAGAACGACCGGAGCCACCGCCGGAGGCCTCTTTCGTCGAAGGGCTCGAGGACACTCCCTACGAGGGGATCAGCCTTTACATGTCCCTCGGAGACCCGGAAGCCGCCATTGCCGCGTACGAAGATGCTCGGATCCGGGATCCGGAGAATCCGGATACCCTGGTGCTCCTCGCAGCCCTGCAGTTGACCGCCGGTCTCGTCGAGGACGCCGAAACAACCCTCGAGGAAGCCCTGGAGGCCAACCCCGAGCATCCGGAATCCCTTTACTACCTGGCCCTCATCCGGGGCGCAGAGAACGATGAGGATTCCGAGGAAGAGCTCCTTCAGAGGGCCGTCGAGGCCGACCCGACCTTCGCCTCGGCCCACGCCGCCCTCGGCGAGCTCTATCTTACCGACCGGCGCCTCGACGACGCCCGGGAGGCCTTCGAGGCGGGGTTGACCCAAGAACCGGAAAACCTGGTTGCCCTCGTCGGTCTCGGCAACGTTTTGATTCGGCAGGAGGAGTACGAAGAGGCGGAGGGTGTCCTTTCGAACGCAATTGCCGAAGCCCCGGACTACGACTTTGCCTACGTAGACCGGAGCAAGGCCCGGGTGCTCCAACGCAAGTTTGAAGACGCCGAAGCGGATCTCGACGAAGCGATCCGACTCGAGCCGGAGTTCTCCTGGCACTACCTGG
>CAZTRQ010000217.1:0-3002 GCA_964616245.1 uncultured Spirochaetaceae bacterium
CCCCCGGAATAACGGGAGGCGCGTCTTGTTTTTTGTTTCGCCCACGCTTTTGTTTCGGCTCTTTTGGCTCTTTCTTTGACTTGGATCGCCGTCGAAACGTAAACGGGAGGGTAATCAATACTCCGACGAAAAACGCGCTGAAGAGGCTCATAAAGATTGGAACATCCGCAAGGGTCGTAAAACCGAAGGAGATATCCGTCGAGTTCTGGGCGTTCAGCCCCGCGAAGGTAACGACCAAACCGAGTAGAATGACAACAAAGAACAGCTTCCAGGGCATAGCTATATCATAAGCCCTCGAGGGCGCGAGGTAAAGCCACCGGCGTTCAATGCCGGAAAGACCTCTGTCCGGTAAAGACCATCGACGCCCCGCGCTCGTTGCAGGCTTCGATGCTCTCGAAGTCCCGAAGAGAGCCCCCGGGCTGCACGACGCCCCGGACTCCTTCGTTAAGGCCGACGTCGATTCCGTCTCGGAAGGGGAAAAAGGCGTCGGAAACCATAATGCTGTCGCGTAAGCCGCCGTTCACCTTGCCGACCTCGGCGGTAATCTCCTCCCGCTCGGTGTCGCTCAGGGCGTCCATGGTCCGGGAGTGGCGTTCCCAGGCGAGGCGCTCGGCAAGCTTCTTGTAGGCCTTGTCCCGGGCGATTTCCGCGACGCCGACCCGGTCCTGTTCGCCGGTACCGATGCCGACGGTAGCGCGGTTCTTTACGTAGATTACCGAATTGCTCGTCACACCGCTCTCGACGTACCACCCGAAAAGCATCTGTTCGAGCTCTTCGCGAGTCGGTTCCCGGTTTACCCGGTATTCGGTTCCCTTGTGCTCGGCGACCGCCGGCAGAAAATCCGCCACCGTCCGGGCCCTCGGAACGAAGGACCATTGGACGATAACTCCGCCGTCGATTAGCGAGGAGTAGTCGAGAACCCGCTGACCGACGTAGGCAGAAAGCCGTTCCATGTTTGCAATCCGCATGATCCGAAGGTTCTTCCGTTTCGAAAGGATCTCGACGACCCCGGGAGCGTATTCGGGAGCGGCGACAACCTCGACGTACTCCCCGGCGATAAGCTCCGCGGTCTCCTTATCGACCTCACGGTTTAGCGCCACCGCGCCACCGAAGGCGGCGATCCGGTCCGCCATGTGGGCCTCGTAGTAGGCGGCAGAAAGCGTGTCCCGGAGGGCGACACCGGACGGGTTGTTGTGCTTTACCACGACCGCCGCCGGAGAATCGGAAAAGTAACGCAGAATCCCGAGGGCAGCGTCAACATCGGTAATGTTTATCTTCCCGGGGTGCTTCCCCGAGCGAAGGAGCTCGATGTCCGAAGCCAAGTGGTGTCCCGACTCGATGCAGGCTACCTCTCCCAGGCAGAGGTTTCCGTTTACAAGCCGGTAGAGCGCCGCCTCTTGGTCCGGGTTCTCTCCGTAGCGCAACCCCTGCCGCTTGTCCTCTACCACCCAGTCCACCTTCTCGTAGATGAGCGTCTGGCGCTGCTGGTCGTCGGAGAAGGAGATCTCCATCGACTTGGGAAAGAGATCCGGGTGAATGTCCCGGTACATCGAGCGCAGATTAGGATCAGCCATCGGTAGAAGCCTCGGTATAGAGATTCGCCGGGAGGGGCGTACGGGCGAAGTAGTCGGCGATCGCCCGGTCGTAGAGGGCAATGCTCTCGAAGGCCTTGGCGGCAAGACGGTAGCGCAGCTGCAGGGGAATCCCCCGGGCCGACTCGACCGCCGCGAGAAACCCGGCGTAGTCGGCGGGGTCCGTCAGGCAGGCGGTTTGGAGAAAGTTCTTGGCGGCGGCCCGGACCATGGTCGGCCCACCGATGTCGACGTTGCCCCGGGCGTCTTCGAGGTCCCTCCCCTCCTCGGCTATAACCGCCTCGAAGGGATAGAGATTGCAGACCACCAGATCGAAGAGGACGGCCCCGGTTCGCTCCCGGTCGCCGGCGTGCTCCGGGGAGTATCTTTCGCTCAAGAGCCCCAAATAGATCTTGTAGTCGAGGGTTTTGACCAAGCCTCCGGCTATTTCCGGCTGCCCGGTGTAATCGGATACCGAGACCAACCGCTGTTCAGCAAGGACTCCTTTGAGGGCTCGGTAGGTGCCCCCGGTGGAGTAGAACCGGGCTTCCGGAAACCGGCCGGCGATCTGTTCGACAAGCTCTTCGAGCCCCGTCTTGTCGTAAGCGCTGACCAACACATGGCGAATCGGGATAGTCCCGTCGACCGTCGTCACCCTGTTCACCAGTCGAGCTCCTTGTGGCCCCGCTCCACGAAAGCGTAGGCGTTGTGATTGTGAATGCTCTCCATCGTTTCGGCCTCGACGCTGTACCAGGGAAAGGAGTTCAGGCCGTCGAGCCCGACGCAGACGTCTCGGACCAGGTCTTCGACGAAGACCGGTTTGTCGAAGGCCGCTTCGGTAATCTGTCGCTCGTCTTCCCGTTTGATCAAGGTGTAGAGTCCCGAGGACGCGGAGGACTCGATGATGTCGATAACGTCCTCGATCCAGAAGAAGGGACCGAGCTTGACGCGGACATTCACGACCCCCCGCTGGTTGTGGGCTCCCTGGGAGGAAATCTCCTTGGAGCAGGGGCAGAGAGTTTGGACCGCGGCTTCTACCCCGACGATAAAGTCCTCCCGCTCCGCCGAGACCTCGCCGATGTAGCTGCAGGTGTAGTCCATCATGCTCTGTGCCCCGGAAACCGGCGCCTTCTTCGTTAGAAAATAGGGAAAGGAAACTTCGGCGTAGGCTTTCTCCGCGTCGAGGGCTTGGCGGATCTCCTGGAGCATCGTCAGGAAGGTGGGCATCTGAAGCTCCCGGTAGTGCTTGTTGAACACCTCGACGAAACGGCTCATGTGGGTGCCCTTGTAGTGATGCGGAAGACTCACGAAGAGGCTTACGGTGGCGACGGTGTTCTGCGTGCCGTGTTCTCGGTCGAGAACGGTCACGGGGTAGCGAATGCCCTTCACCCCCACCTTGTCGAGGGGGATGTTCCGGGCGTCTTTTTGCGC
>CAZTRQ010000218.1:0-2993 GCA_964616245.1 uncultured Spirochaetaceae bacterium
CTTTATCTACGGGCAGGTCGACAAGATCCGTCCCGAAGAGATGGAGTAGGCGCTCCGGGAGACCCCCGTTGGGACGATTATAATTGACTTTTTTTATATCGTTGGTTTATACTCGAGCTACGATCTATGTCAGCACATAACGAACTATGTCAACGCTGCGAGGTTCTCCCCTCGAAGCTTACCAGTAACCACGATGTCTACCTGAGCGCGCCCGTTCGGGGGACCCTCGACAAGGTACAATCGGCTATCGAAGCCGTCGGTATCGAGAGCCATTTCGTCAACGACATCGTCCAGGTAAGCCTGGAGAAAGAGCTGATTCCGTCGATGGCGGGAGCCCTGCGAGAACGCCTCGGGGATGGGGAGCTCGCGGGCACCCGGGTGCTTGTAAGCGAGCCGGGAGTTAGTCCGACTCTGGCGGACTTTATCCACATGCAAACCCTCGAGTCGCTCATCGCTCGCATCCAGGGCGAGGAGGTCATCGATCTTCTCGAAGCCGGGAGGCTCGAAACCTACCTGCACCCCATCGTGACGACTAACGAGTCCAACGAGGTTTTCGCCTACGAGTGTCTAACCCGGGGACGAAACCGAAACGGCGATATTGTCTCTCCGGGTTTTCTCTTCGACACGGCTCGAAAGGCGGACATGCTCTTCTACCTCGATCGAGAGGCGAGGACCACGGCTCTTCGAAGCGGTGCGCCCCTCGCCGGAAGAACGAAGCTCTTCGTCAACTTTAACCCGACGACCATTTACACGCCGGAGTACTGCCTTAAGACCACCATGGATGTTCTCTCCGAGGGCAACCTCGGGCAAGAAGACGTCGTCTTCGAAGTGGTGGAAAGCGACAAGATAGACGACACCGACCATCTCCTCTCGATCCTGACATTCTACCGGGACCGAGGTTTCGCCGTCGCTCTCGACGACCTGGGCTCTGGGTACAACTCGCTTACTTCTCTCAGCCGGCTCCAACCGGACTACATGAAGCTCGACATAGACCTCGTTCGGGACGTGGACCAGGACCCCTTTAGGCAGGCAATCGTTCGAAACCTCCTTCTTCTTGCCCGAGACCTCGGAATACGAACCGTCGCCGAGGGTATCGAGCGTGTGGGGGAGTACGACTTTGTCCGCGACTCCGGGGTGGACTACGTCCAGGGCTACTACTTCGCGAAACCGGAGCCGGCGCACGAGGTTATCGCTCGGTTTCTTCAGGGTTCGGAATCCTAAGGGACCAATCTAAGACCTTGCCAAGATCGTTTCGCGGCAGCGCTTCTCCGAAGGAGAAAGCCCTCGGTTGCTCCGCGACGGAAAGACGCTCGGCAGCCCAGGTAAAAAGCCCTCGTCGAAGGATGGTCTCCTCCTCCGGAGACTTTACGGCAGCTTCCGGTACTACGAAGGCCTTTAGGCGGTCTCCCTCCTCCGGAGACATCCGTCGGACCGCGCATTCTTTAACAGCCGGGTGCTCGGCAAGGGCCGTCGACACCGCCTCTAACGAGACGTTTACCCCGCCGACTTGGACCACGTCGTCCAACCGGCCTCCTACGACGAAATCGCGATCCGTCACCCACTCGATATCGTCCAAAAGCTGTACGACGTACTTTCCCTCTCCGGTCCCGCGATAGATCCGTTGCCCGTCCACGGGGTCTCGGCGCCAGTAGTGTAGCAGCCGATACGGAGAGCCGGTGCGGTTGCGGTATCCGACTCCTGCCGACTCCGTCGAGCCGTAGACCTCGAAGAGTTCCATTCCCGCTCCCCGGATCCGTTCCGCGGTCGTTGTTTCCAAGGGCCCGGTAGACGACACTCCGTGCGCCGACGACAGCTTTTCCAGAGCCGGCCCTTCGGCGATCATCTTCCAGTGATTCGGAAAGCTGACGATTCTCGTGGGCGCATCGACGTTGAGAGCCAAAGGGCTCGCGGTTCGATCCACGAGGGGCACTCCGTCGAGAACCGGCATGAGGAAGGCAAAGAGAAAGCCGTAGATGTGATGGGATGGTACGAAGGCGGCGACAGATTCTGCCGGGGGAAGAATCTCCAAGAAGGCGAGGCATTCCTCCTCGAGGGCGGAAAGGGCATGGGGGACCGATTTACGCGTACCCGTCGATCCAGAGCTTCTAAAGACGACTTTCGGGGTCGGGACCCCGCGCCAGGTGTCGAGGATAAGCTCCCCCCAGTCGCAGAAGCGGCGCCGGGCAAGCAGGTAGTCCTCGACCCCTCGCTCGTGCAAGCCAAACTGTTCGTTGACCCGTTGTGCCAGACCGAGGAGCTCGAGGGAATCGAGGCCCGCTCCCGTCTCGTCGAGAGAATGCTCCGGCGTCCATGCCCGGGAGTCGGTTCGTGCTGTCCAGGTCCCCCGGGTCCGGGAGAGCTCTTCGAGAGCCGCGCTTCGCAGTACCGGAAAGAGGTGGGAAGGGTCTAATCGGTCAAGACAGGTCACTAGACCCGCTTGACGAACATCCAGAAGGTACCGTCTGTGCCCATCGAGTTTTTCATGTGCACCTTAACCTTAGTCGGTTGCATCTGGTAGTCGAAAACGTACTCGAAGAGGGTGTTGAGCTCCCCGGCTTTTACTCCGGCGTCGAACTTGCCCCTAAACTCGGCTCTGTTGGTACACGGGGCCACTTCGGTAAAGAAGTTCTTACCGATAACCTCTTTGGGATCGCGCCCGGTTATCGCGCCCTCCGCGGAATTGTAGGTCAGGATGGTACCGTCGGCATCGAGCTGAATCGCGCCGAAGGCCAAGTCGTCGATCTGCTTTTCGTCCATTTTGGACAGTACGTTAGCCAAACTGGAGTCGTCGAATGATACTATTTCCATAATAGCTCCTTGAGTATTTGCCTAAAATTGTACCACAGGCAGAGGGGTATTCCCAAGTACGGTCTCACGGCGCGTTGCGAACCGGCGACGTCTTGTATACAATCGCGGTACACCGGCGCAAACACCGATAGAGAGGAGACGAAAGGATGCAGCGAATAATCAACGATCCGGACCTTGTGGTTCCC
>CAZTRQ010000219.1:0-2908 GCA_964616245.1 uncultured Spirochaetaceae bacterium
CCGGTATCGGCATCGAGAAAGCGAAGGAGCTTGGTATTAGAAAACTAGTCCAGTCTGATATCCGGCATTAGGTGTGATACATTTTTTCCGGAAGGAGAGCATCTTGCGGCGGCATTTCGCTCTTATTGATCTGCTACTCGTTATCACCTCTGCAGCCATCGCCGAAGAGCAGGTGCTCTTAATCCATTCCTACCATCCCGAGTTCTCCTGGACCCAACGCCTCGACCAAGGGGTTCACGACGCCCTCGACGCCGCGGAAGAGCATTTCGTCGTTCACACCGAGTACCTCGACTCCAAACGTCACTCCCCGGAGGTTGTTGCGGAGAGTTTTCTGCGACTCCTCGCGGCTAAGTACGGCGCCGCCCCGCCGGAGGCGATTGTCGTCTCGGACAACAACGCCTTTGACCTCCTCGTCGAGAACCGAGACGAGATCTTTCCCGGGACACCGATCTTCTTCGCCGGAATAAACAATTATGTCCCGTCCTTCGGCACCCCGGAAGAGGGCATTACCGGCATCGCGGAGGCCGTCGACTACGCAGCCAACCTGGCGTTGATCGCACGGCTTCATCCCACGGCAGACCACATCGTAACGGTGAGCGGTACAGCGGTTACCGCGGGAATAAACCTCGAGGCCTTCCGGCGGGTCGCCGCCGCCTTCGAGGATAGGTTCGTCTTCGAGCACTGGCACGCAATACCGATGACCGAAGTAACCCGGCGGCTCAAAGCCCTCGACTCCCGGACCGTCGTCTTTAATCTGGGGTTCTTTCGCGACAGTGCCGGACACGTCTTCGGCGTCAAAGAGAGCTCTACCCTTCTTGCCGAGGCATCCCCGGTGCCGGTCTACACCGCCTGGGACTTTATGGTTGTCGGCGGGGTCCTCGGAGGCGTCGTCGTCGACGGCTACCTTCACGGCCAGGGCGTCGCGGAACAACTAATCCGGCACACCACCGGCACTCCTCTTCGCGACATACCGGTTATAACCGAGCCGACCATCCGGGGATACTTCGACCACTCGGCCCTCAAACGCTTCGCCATTTCCCGGGACCGACTTCCCCGGGACACGGTAATCTATGGACTCCCGGCTACGATGTACCACCAGTATCGAGGCCGTTTCTGGTTTGCCGTCGGCGTTATCGGAATGCTCTCGTTTCTCGTTTTCGGTCTATTGATGAGTCGACGCCGCCGGATCGAAGCTGAACGTTCTCTCCGGGCTTCCCTCGACGAAAAGAACGTCCTCCTCCGGGAGATTCACCACCGGGTCAAGAACAACCTGCAGGTGGTGTCGAGCCTTCTCAGTCTGCAGCTCGGTCACTTCGAGGCCGGCTCGGCCCCCTATGCAGCACTCGAGGCTAGCAGAAACCGGATTCTTACGATGGCTCAGGTACACGAGCTGCTCTACGGAGACGTAGATCTACCGACGATCGGAGCGAGGGACTATCTCGAGGGGATAGTCCGCCAAGTTATTTCCACGGCTCAAGGACAGAGTCTCCACGTCGATCTGGTGTTGCGCATCGAAAATGCACCCCTTTCCCTCGACGTCGCGGTCCCCATCGGGCTTATCGTCAACGAGCTGGTAAGCAATAGCGTACGCCACGCCTTCGGCCCCTCCTCCAGGGGTACGATAACCATCGACCTTGCGACTACCTCCGACGCCCTGGTTCTTTTGGTCCAAGACGACGGCCCCGGGTTCTGCTTCGAAGAGGCTCGGCAGAGCTCGATGGGCCTCCAGCTTGTGGGAGCGCTTACCGATCAGCTCAACGGCACCCTCTCGTACAAGAACGGCCAAGGATCGACCTTCGAGATTCACTTCCATCCCTCCCCACCCGTACGTGTCTAGACGAGTTGATCCTTAGGATCACAAATGTGTATCGTATACGATCAAGGACACAGTTGATGGAGCGAGTAAGCTACGACATAGACCGAATGTCCCTCTCGGACCGGGTCTACTTCTACATAAAAGAGCTGATTCTTTCCGGAGAGCTCGAGGGCGGCGAGCGAATACCGGAAGAGAGAGTGGCGAGCCGTTTCGGCCTTAGCCGAACGCCGATTCGGGAAGCGCTCCGGCGTCTCGAGGAGTATGGCTTGGTCCGGATTAAGCCCCGAAGCTACGCCGAAGTTATTACTCTTCGGCCCGAAGAGGCCTCCGACGTCGCCGAGCTCCGGGCGGCAATGGAAACGCTGGCGGTGCGACTGTTAGCCGAACGGGCGACGGACGGCGATCTGGCGGAGCTGCGGAGCCTCTCCGACGCCTGCGACGAGGCCGCGGCCGAGGGGAACGTCGCCGAAGTCTTCGAGCACGACAGCGATTTTCACCTGGCCATCGCCCAACGGAGCGGCAACCGCCACCTCTACGACCTCTTCGAAAAGCTCGACGCCAAAATTCAGCTCTTACGGTTGGTCCTGCATCTGCCATTCGAACGGGTCATGGAGTTTGTCGCGCAGCATCGGCTCCTGTTAGAGGCTATCGAAGCCCGAGATGCCGAAAAGGCCGTCGCGATTATGAAGAGCCATGTCCTCGGGCAGCTCGAGCACTATCGGCCGGCGGAGAGTTCGGCCTCGAGTACCGCTCAGAAAAGGTAGATGGGGACCGTCGCGTGTGCTAACGCCGCGATTTCGCTTGCCGAACGGCGGTTAGCTCGAGCTCCAGGCCGTGGCGGATGTGCTCGACCATCGCGGTTACGGCGGTCTCTTCGTTCTCTTCGAGGATGGCTTGGGTCAGATCCTGGTGCAGCCGGGGGCTCCGGTCGTAGCCCCGGTGCCACCCTCGCTCGGCGTTCCAGAGAATAAGGCTGCGCATCCAGAGCCGGGCGTAGGCCTCGGCGAGACGCGGGGAACCGCTTAAGTTGGTAAGCGCCTGGTGGAAGGCGTAGTGCCGCTCGGCGTATTCCTTGTAGTCGTCTTCGGGCTC
>CAZTRQ010000220.1:0-2893 GCA_964616245.1 uncultured Spirochaetaceae bacterium
AGATTGGTATACTAACAAGAAGAGAGGAACCCCATGAACATTCGTCAAAACAACATTACCATCCGGCCCCGGTCCCGGGGGTGCCATTTGATAACCGGGGAGATCGAGAAGGGGCTCCCGGACCTCGAGGGAGAAAACGGTTTGGCCCACATCTTTTTGCAGCACACCTCCGCCTCCCTCACCTTGAACGAGAACGCGAGCCCCGATGTCCGGGGGGACCTCGAGCGGCTGGCGAGCCACATGATCCCCGACGGGGCGGGGTACTATCAGCATACTCTGGAGGGTCCCGACGACATGTCCGCCCACGGAAAGAGTAGCTTCGTCGGTACCTCCCTTACGGTGCCGATTAGCGGCGGGCGCCTAAACCTGGGGACCTGGCAGGGCGTCTACCTCTGGGAGCACCGGGACCGCGCCCGGGAGCGGCACATCGTGATTACCACCGTCACCGGTTGATACCCCTTCGCTCCTTGACGGCCCGGGGCGGCGTTTCTATAGTGGCCTAACCATGAAGCGAAGACTGATCACCTCTGCACTGCCCTACGTAAACAACATTCCCCACCTGGGAAACCTCGTGCAGGTGCTTTCCGCCGACGTCTTTGCCCGGTTCTGCCGGCAACGGGGCTACGAGACGCTCTACGTCTGCGGCACCGACGAGTACGGGACCGCTACCGAAACACGGGCCCGGGAAGAGGGTATTACCCCGGCGGAGCTGTGCACCCGCTACTTTACCATCCACGACGAGATCTACCGATGGTTCAACATTTCCTTCGACAAGTTCGGCCGGACCTCTACTCACCACCATACCGAGATTACCCAGCACATTTTTCTAAAACTCCACGAGAACGGCTACGTAACCGAGCACACCATAGAACAGCTCTATTCCGAGAAGTCCGACATGTTCCTCGCCGACCGCTACGTCCGGGGAACCTGTCCGCACTGCGGATACGAGGACGCCCGGGGGGACCAGTGCGAGAACTGCGGGAAGCTCCTCGATCCCACCGATCTTATCAACCCCCGAAGTGTCGTCGACGACTCGACCCCGGTGGTGCGGAAGACGAGCCACCTCTACATCAACCTGCCGGCGATCGCCCCGAAGCTCGAGGCCTGGCTGGAGGAGTCCGGTGCCAACCAGAGGTGGGCGAAGAACGCCGTCCAGATGACCCAGGCTTGGATCCGCGACGGGCTCAAGGAGCGCTCGATTACCCGGGACCTAAAATGGGGAATCCCGGTGCCCCTCGAGGAGTACAAAGAGAAGGTCTTCTACGTCTGGTTCGACGCGCCGATCGGCTACATTTCGATTACGGCGAGTCTCCGGGACGACTGGGAAACCTGGTGGAGAAACCCGGAAAACGTCGAGCTCTTTCAGTTCGTCGGGAAGGACAACATTCCCTTCCACACCGTCGTCTTTCCTTCGTCGCTCCTCGGGACCGGGGAGACCTGGACGCTTTTGAAGAATATGTCCTCCAGCGAATACCTCAACTACGAGGGCGGTATGTTTTCCAAGAGCCGGGGGATCGGCGTCTTTGGCACCGACGCCCAGGAAACGGGAATTCCCGCCGACGTCTGGCGCTTCTACATCTTCTACAATCGACCCGAGACCTCGGACTTTACCTTTACCTGGGACGACTTTCAGGAAAAGGTAAACGGCGAGCTTATCGGGAACCTGGCGAACTTCGTCAACCGGACGCTTACCTTTGTTTCGAAGTATTTCGACGGGCGGGTGCCGGAGCTCGGGGCCGGCGCCTCGGCATCCGAGGCCGGCGGTTTTGACCCCGGGGCCTTCTGGTCCGACGTCGCCGGTCGGGAGGCTCGTATCTCGGAGCTCCTGGAAAAAGCCTCGATCCGGGACGCCTTCCGGGAGCTCTTTGCCTTGAGCAGCCTCGGGAACCGGACCTTTCAGGCCGGGGAGCCCTGGCGCACCCGGAAAGAGAATCCCCCGGCCGCGGCGGCTCTTCTGGCGAATCTCTGCTACCTGCTGAAGGATCTCGCCATTCTCGCCCGGCCCTTTATCCCCGAGACCGCCGAGCGCATCGGGACGCTCCTCGGCGTCACCGACTACTCTTGGGAAAACCTCGGCGGGCCCGCGGGGGTCGACGCCCAGGCGTCGCACGAGGTCACCAACGTCCTCGGTAGGATTCAGTCTCCGGAAATTCTCTTTAAGCCGCTGGAGGACGAGCTGATCGCGGACCTCCGGGAGCGCTTTTCCGGGAGCCAAGCCGAGCGGGCGCAGCGGAAGGCCGGCAGTACCGCGGCCGGCGACGGAGCCGCCGCCGACGCGGCAGAGTCTCCCGCAGAGCCCCCCCTCGAGGAGCGCTTCGCCTCCTCGGTGGATATCCGCACCGCAAAGATCGTCAACGTCGAGCGTCACCCGAAGGCGGATAAGCTCTACGTGGAGACGGTCGACGACGGGAAGAACGCCGAGAGAGTTATCGTCTCGGGGCTCGTCCCCTACTACTCCGAAGACGAGCTCTCGGACAAGACGATTCTTTTGGTCTCGAACCTAAAACCGGCCAAGCTCCGGGGGGTCGAGAGCCAGGGCATGCTCCTTGCCGCGGATACGAAGACCGACGAAGGAGAGCGTATTGTGGAAGTGCTCTTCGTCGAGGGTGTCGACCCCGGGGTCCGGGTGGTGCCCGAGGGTTACGAGAGCTCGGGGCAGGCCGGCGACCCGGGGGCCGCAGCGGCCGATGTTCCGGAAATTACCATCGACGACTTCTTCGCGATTCCCATCCGGGTCGAGAATCACTCGGTGCTGGTCGGAAACGCGGCCCTCACCGTCGCGGGGAGTCCGATCAAGACCAAGGGCATCGCAAACGGTAACGTAGGGTAGGGTGGCGCAGGGACGGGTGGCCGCGACGGGACAAGAGTTCGAGAGTTTTCTCCAGTCGGATTT
>CAZTRQ010000221.1:0-2819 GCA_964616245.1 uncultured Spirochaetaceae bacterium
TCCCTCGACGCCGTGGCAGCGGTTTCCCGGGCCCACTGGTTCTACTCCCGGGGGGTGCACGACCGCCTCGAAGACGGAACCATCAGGGCGGTTGGCTCCGGGGACACCGTCGACATAGAAGCCGTCGTCGCTGCGGAGGCGGACCTGGTTATTGCCTACCCCGACGCCTTGCCCCCACCTATCCGACGGCGACTCGAAGAGCGATTCGGCATACCGGTTATCTATAGCTGGGACTACCTCGAGGAGCATCCCCTCGGGCGGGCCGAGTGGGTGCGTCTCCTGGGGGTTCTTCTCGACCGGGAAGACCCGGCGGAGGCGATCTTTTCGGAGGTGCGTCGGGACTACCTCGATGTAGCGGCCAGGGTCCTCGGAAACTCGGAAGGCGGGCTCGGAGGCTTGCCTCGGGTCTTGTTGAACGCACCCCTCGGGGATGTCTGGCCCATCCCCCGGCGGGGGAGCCACGCGGCACGCTTTGTTCGGGACTCCGGGGGGAGCCCCATCCTCTCCCCCGAAGGAATGGGGGTCGCGCTCCTCGACCCGGAGGTAGTTCTCGAAGGAGGCACCGGCGCCGGGTTTTGGCTCAACCCGGGGAGCGCGCTCTCCTTGGCGGCTCTCCGACGGAACGTCCGCTTCGCACCGGAGGTCGAGGCCTTCCGTGCCGGGAGAGTCTACGGGCCCGTCGGGCGGATCTCCCCGGAAGGGGCCTGGGATATTTTCGAGTCGGGGTATCTCTACCCGAACCGGGTGCTTCGAGACCTCGTTGCCATCTTACATCCGGAGATCCTCCCGGAGTGGGAGCTCTACTACTACCGGAAACTGGAGTAGGAATAGGTGCCAAAAAGCCTACTCCCTAAGGCCGCCGGGGTCGCGGTAATCGCCCTCTTCGCTCTCGTCCTCTTTACCGGTTCTGTACGCATCCCGATCGGAACCGCTCTGACGGGACTCCTCGACTTCGCCGGTGAGACCGCCGCCGGCCGCATCCTTCTCCAGGGGCGCCTTCCCCGGGCTCTCACCGCACTCTTGGCCGGGGGAGCATTGGCCGTCGCCGGGCTCGGAATGCAGACCCTCCTGGGAAACCCGCTGGCGGGCCCCTTCGTCCTCGGTGTAAACGCCGCGGCGACCGCCGGGGTTGCGGTTCTCGCGCTTCTGCTGCCGAGTGTCGCTCTTTCCCCGGTCGGCGCAACCCTCGCCGCCTCCGCCGGCTCCGGGGCCGCCCTGATTCTGCTGCTTCTTCTTAGCGCCCGGGTCGGGAGCATCCTCAAGCTGACGATCTTCGGGGTGTTGATGGGCTACGGCTTTGCGGCTGTCGTTACCGTGGCGCTACAGTTCGCCGGGCCCCGGGAGCTTTCGGCCTTCGTCTCCTGGACCTTTGGGAGCTTCGGACGGACCGACTACCGAGACATCATCATCCTGACCGGCATAACCGGCGCCGGGCTGCTTATCTCGGTGCTCAACGCCAAAAGGCTGGACGCCCTCTACCTCGGCCCCGACGAGGCGAGCCTTCTCGGTGTCTCGCTCCGGCGGCTCCGGACCAGTTCCTTTTTCGCCGCGGCCCTTTTGGTCGGCGGCGTAACCGCGTTCTGCGGTCCCTTGGCCTTTATCGGCATCGCTGCACCCCACCTCGCTCGGTGGACCGCCCGAAGCTCGCGACACCGGGTCCTTTTGGCCTACTGCCTACTCTTCGGCGCCGCCCTGGCTCTTATGGCCGAAATGCTAGCCTCGATTCCCGGGAGGGACGGCCGGCTTCCCCTCAACGCGGTGCTTTCCCTCTTAGGCATCCCGATAATCGCCTCGATTCTCTTCGGCCTCGGGAGTGGCGACGGATGAAACCGCTTCTCGGCGTTTCCGACGCCTCAATCGCGGTGCCCAGGGGGCCCCTGCTCTTCTCCTGCGGCGACCTCGAGGTTCTGCCGGGACGGTTTGTCTGTCTCTTAGGGCCAAACGGTGCCGGGAAGAGCACCTTCCTCCGGACTCTGACGGGGCTTATCCAGCCACGAAGCGGGCGTGTTTTCCTAAAGGACACCCCCCTCGAGAACCTTCCGATCGACCTTAGGGGACATCACCTCTCGGCCGTTTTCGCCGCCTCGCCGCTTTCCCCGATCGTAACCGTCTACGACCTTGTCGCCCTGGGGCGACACCCCTACACCGGTCGTCGAGGAAAGCTCTCGGTCCGCGACCGCACCATCGTCGAAGAGGAGCTCTCCCGCCTCGAGCTTGGCCCGCTACGTCACCGGCGTGTCGGGCAGCTGAGCGACGGCGAGCGTCGCCGGGCGCATCTGGCCCGAGGTTTCGCCCAAAGAGCGCCCGTTCTAGTTTTGGACGAAGCCTTGGCCTTTCTCGACGCCCAGTGGAAACGGCGCGTCCTTTCGGAGCTGAAACAACGGTGCCGGGACGGTCTGGCGGTGGTACTCGCGACGCAGGACATCGCCGAAGCCCTGGATACCGCCGATACACTCTGGCTTATCGACCGATCGAAGGGGACGCTACTAATAGGCGGGCCGGAAGACATGGCTTTGCAAGGCCTCGTCGCCCGGGCGTTTTTGTTGGATTCCCAGCTCTGCGAGGGGGACGACGCACCGCAGTTCCGCTACCGGGTAACTGGGGACGAAGAGCCCGCCGCCTGGACCCGCCGAGGGCTCGAAAGAGCGGGGGGCCGGGAAGCCGACCTCGCCGCCACGTTTTCCGCGCCCCGGGGAGACGGCATAGGTGCCGAGGCCGGCGGGTCGGTACCCCTCGTGGCCGTTACCGTTACCCGAGACCGCGACGCGGCCGCCGGAGGCGACTACCTCTGGCACTACAAGGTGCACCGCGAGACCCAG
>CAZTRQ010000222.1:0-2795 GCA_964616245.1 uncultured Spirochaetaceae bacterium
TCTTCATAGCGTCGAGTATACCGTAAAGAAGCGATTCCGTTCGGGCGCTCGACGTCACCGTGGATCTTTCGAGGAGCTCGTTCACCAATAATGGACTCAGTCATGCCTGGTATTGAATTGAGAAAAACGAGAACGGCAGAGTCTTTGTGACATCGGTTGTACCCATGCGGC
The DNA here is from genome assembly GCA_964616245.1 of uncultured Spirochaetaceae bacterium. Taxonomy (GTDB): domain Bacteria; phylum Spirochaetota; class Spirochaetia; order DSM-27196; family PWMO01; genus CAYPUT01. The sequence goes on from CAZTRQ010000222.1 coordinate 172, forward strand.
CTCCCGATAAAGCAACCGTCTCATCGTTTCGTGTAACCGGGAAGCTCTCGGTGTACGGTCTTCCCCTTCAGACGATACAGGATACATCCGGCTAAAGAGGGGTCTGGAAAAGGGGCGCCCGGCCGTTGCCGGACGCCCAGGAGGAGAGGGGTAGTCTAGTTGGGCAAGATGACTCGATCGATTACGTGAACTACTCCGTTGGTGGCGAGCAGGTCGGTCGCAACGACGGTGGACTCTCCGTCGAGGACGACCATTCCATTCACTACCGTTACGTTAATCTCCTGACCCTGCAGTGTGGGCGCTTCGGTCACGTTGACGACATCCCCGGAGAACACCTGGCCGGGAACCACGTGATAGGTAAGAATGCTGGTCAGCGTGGGGATATCGTTCAAAAGCGCTTCCACTGTGCCGGCCGGAAGCTGTGCAAACGCCTCATCTGTGGGAGCAAAGACCGTAAAGGCACCTTCTCCCCGGAGGGTATCGACCAATCCGGCCGCCTCCAGGGCCGCCACCAAGGTGGTAAAAGTGCCGGCTTCGACGGCGATATCAACGATATCCCGGCTCGGCGGCAGAAGCACGCTGTCGATGACATGGATCACCCCGTTCGACCCGACGACATCGGTCTGTAGAACGTTTGCCTGATTAATCGCTACCCCGTCGGCGACCGAAACGACGAGCGGCTCGCCTTGTAAGGTGGTGGCACTGGTCAAGTTGACGACATCCGAAGCCATCACCGACCCGGATACCACGTGATAGGTGAGTACGTTGGCCAATGCCGCGGGATCCGCCAGCAGACCTTCGACTGTACCGGCCGGGAGGGCATCAAACGCCTCGTCGGTCGGCGCAAAGACCGTGAAGGGGCCGTCGCCACTCAAGGTTTCCACGAGTCCGGCAGCCTCCAACGCCGTTACGAGCGTAGAGAAGCGACCGTCTGCCACCGCGATATCTACGATCGTCTGCTCTGTGCTTGGCATCTCCATGGGCACAGACTCCGGGGTCCCGCCGCCGAAGAGAGCGGTCGCCATCATTACCATCAATAGAACAAATAATGCTTTTCGCATCGTAACCTCCTTGTGCTGTATTTCAGCTACATCGGAAGATAGTTCATCGCAGGGCTGCCGTCCATGTTTTTTATAACTATTGTTCATGATTTTACGGCGATTTACCACGATAGAGCCGCATCTGTTGCGTCATCGTCTAGTCAATGTTAAATTATGGCAAGACGATGATGTACCCGATTCGTATTGCTGCACAACGTACCGGCCTATCTCCGGCAACCCTGCGCGTATGGGAGCGCCGTTATCCTACGATCGCACCAGGGCGAGGCGACAACGGCCGTCGTCTGTACAGCGAGAGCGAGTTGGCACGTCTTTCTTCCCTCTCAGCGCTCGTCCGGGGAGGCTTTAGGATCGGGGACGTAGTGGAACTGGACGATGCGCAGCTCGAGCGAGCGCTCGCCGAGCTTTCGAAGTCGTCGGCGGTGCCTCCGGAGAAGGGGCCAGGCTCCGCCGAAGCGCCTCTTAACCCCGGGGACACGGAGCCGGAGGCTCTTGTTGCCCGGGCGGTGAATGCCGCACTCGCCATCGATACCGCAACACTCGAAGCCGTCATCGAAGAGGCGATTCGTCTTCACGGGCAGCTTGATGTTGTCGACACGGTGGTATTTCCGGTGACGACCCGACTCGCCCGGATGGCAGAGTCCGGAGAAGCCCGGCCCATTCACCAAGCCTTGGCCGAGGCGGCACTCGAGCGTGTGCTCTCCCGGCAATCGGCTACGTTTTGGGGCAGGGTCCCACAGCAGGCTTCGGAGAGACCGCTTCTCGCCCTGGCGGCTCCCAAGGGGCAGAAGGCCGGCGTCGGTTTGCTCGCGTCGATGTCTCATATCTTTGCCGCCGGCTGGCAGCCTCTGATGCTCGGGACCGACGTCCCCGTGGCAGACCTTGCGCCGGCGGTTCATGCAAGCGGTGCCCGGGGAGTGCTCTTGGCCTGGATTAGCGACGGCCCCGAAGATGGGCTGGCCGCAGACCTATCGGGACTAAGGAAGCGGCTTTCCGCCGAGTTGCCACTGCTCTTCGGTGGTAGGATGCCAGCCTCTCTCACCGAGACCCTGGTTTCTGCGGGGCTACGTCACGTCTCGGACATGAATAAACTACGCGGCATGCTCAGAAAGATTGCCGCCTAAGGCAACGGGTTTGCAGACGTCACGAATGCTGGGAACACCTCCCATTTACTTCGATTCCGCAGTTGTGCTTCAAACGATCCAGTGCGCCTCTGTCGCTTACGTCACGACGATGGGGAAAGAGCGTTTTCTTCGACCCGGTTCTACCGCCGTGTGCAGAGTACCAGGGTCCAGGGCCGGATTCGGGGCGGGTCAGCAGAGCCCCACCCCCCATTACTGACTATTTATGTATGCTAGATACTCAAGGCACCCAAATCTTTAGTTGGAGGCGATCCTATGAAAAAGGCAGTGGTGATCGCAACGGCCGTCTTGCTTCTTGTGTCCGCGCACTCAGCGTTCGGTGAAATACGAAGGCAGACTCTCTCTATCAATAGCAGATCGACCAACATTCAGGCGCTCGACGTCACCGTGGATCTTTCGAGGAGCTCGTTCACCAATTGCCGCG
>CAZTRQ010000223.1:0-2778 GCA_964616245.1 uncultured Spirochaetaceae bacterium
CGGAGCGTCTCCAGGGAGCCGAGAAAGTTATAGTCCCGGCCCCGGAGACTCAACAGCAGACCGGAGTTCGAATCGTAACGGAAATAAGGCAACGCGATTACGTTAAAGGTATCCTTGGTGTTTACGTAAACCACCACCGCGTCCGGCCTCCCCTCCCGGGGCCGGATTTCGTAAAGGACAGCGGCCTTCGCTAAAGCCCGCACGTTGGTAAGAATCTGCTGTTGTTCTGCCAAGAAAGCTTCGAGATCAACCAGGCTGCCGAAGGCAGCCCCGGGCCGGAGATCCTCGGCGTTTCGCTCCACGGCCCACTGGGTGGTTCGACCGACAATGTCGTATTCGATTTCGGTAATCTCGTACACCGGGGGCCCATTGTCCGCGGTCCGGGATCGGGAGTCCGACTGTCCGAAAAGTCCCCCGGCAACAAAGAGCAGCAAAACAATCGAAGCGACTCGGTTTGGCATGAAGGACTACCCTTTACTTTCGTTCAATATCGTAGATACGCCATCGCTTGGGTCGGCCGAAATTGCGAACGTAGATGGCTACCTTATTTAGCTCATACATATCGATGCTGTCCAGGTTAAAGTTAAAACCGATGCGCTTCACACCGGCCCCGAACCCCCCGGTAAACACCCTATCCTCTAGATCGGCGAAGCCGTAGTGGGTGCTAAGGGTAATGTCCGCAATCTCGAGAAACTGATTATGCTCCCGGGAAAGATAGACGTCGACGGCGGCGTCCGACGGGGTCAGCTTCGCCCCGAGCTCCACGTAGCGGACCTTTTCCACGGGCAAAAGCGCGTTCGCCCGGTCGCCCCCGAGCTCGAAAATCTCCGCCGCCTGCCGGAGGCGGCTCCCGAGAATCAACAGCCGGACCTCTCGGCGCTCGAGAACCGGAACCACGACGCCGAAAAGCTCGAAGAGGTTGATGTCCTTCCCGTCGGCGTAATCGAAGAGGCTCAGGAGCAAATCGAGGTCCGCCATGTGCTGTTCCGGACCTTCGGTCCGGTCCTCGAACTGCAGAAACGGCTCGACCTCGGATTCCCGGGGCATTTCTTCGGCGATGGCAGCGAGCGGCACCAGAATAAACCCGAGAACCAGACAAAAAATGGAAAAACCGAATAACAGAGTCTTCATCAGTCCGGCGGATTCTATCACAGTAGGGCTAAGATGACGACGTTCCAGGTCAAATACGTACTCCGCCTATTTCTCTTCGGTTGTTTCCTGTGGCTCCCCCAGGCGCCACTGGCCGCCGAAGACCACTTCTCCGTGGCCCCCTTCGACGACCCGGCGGCCCTCCGGGGGGAGCCCCGGGAGCTCATCTATCGGATTCAGACTGAACAGCTTCCACCGGGGGTCATCCTCATCAACACCTTGGAGTACGATCTCCTCACCGATGTCTCTCTCACCCAACTGCGAAACGTCATCACCGCCCTCGACGACTACGAACAGTTCGGCCCCCGGGTGGCCAAGAGCAACGGCCTGCCCCTCTCCGAAGCCGGGGTAGGGGAGCGATCCTGGATCCACGAGGTTACGCTCTCCTTCCGGATACTCTTTTTCGGCGAGGTCTACGACTACATCCTTCGCCTCGACGAAGTAGACCTCGACATTCCGGGAAGCTACGGCGTAGAGTGGCGCTTGGAACGATCCCTCGACGGCAAGTTTGCCGATGTCTGGGGTGGGTGGTTTCTCCGGGAAATCGTCGTCGACGGAAAGACACAGACGTATGTTCGCTATTGGAACCGTACCGACTTTGCCGACGGTAGCGCCGGGCTCGAGACGGCCCTAAAATGGTTCGGTCCCCGGGACGTCCGGGGGAACATCATGGCCTTCGTAGAAGAGGCCCGCCGTCGGGAGGAAGAGTGATAAGGAGCAATATCAGATGAATAGAATGCGGGGTGCGCTGCTGGTGGTGGCGGCTCTCGTCGCTGTTGCCTCGGCGGCGGACGCCCAGGATGCCGAGCGGGTTCCGGAAGACGAAATCGAGCGGGTTCTGAAGTACAAGGGAACCCCGGTTATGATGAACACCTACCTCAACCTCTTTATGACCGAGGACAAGAATTACGACGAGGTAGGCTACGGCGCGTCCTACACCGGGGACTTTTTTACCGCCGCCTTCGACTTCAGCCTAATCAACGACGACAAGTACGTCCCCAGTGAATCTTACATGTTTGGGCACCGGTTTAGCCTCAACGAGGGCCGCTTCGCCCTCGAGTATCGCCCCTTGTTCTTTAACGCCGGCAGACTAGTCCACTCCGACGAGCCCGACACCCCCTATTCGATGTTCATATCCTCCCGGGAGCTCCCGACGGTCCAGGCGGACTTTACCTACGACGGTAACTTCTTCTTCTACACCACCCGGTGGCTCCTGCTGAATCAGAACTCCGAGTGGTATCGGACCAAGACCCCGGTCTATTCGGATACCGACGGCGTCATCGAGGAGAACCCCGACGAGCTCTTCGACGAGTCCGACGCCGAAGCCGGCGGGCTCGCCGGCTACGTCGCCGAGCCCTTAGACCGGGGAGCCAACTACAAAGTCTACGGGATGAAATTCGGCGACTGGCGGGTCGGGGTCCAGGAGTCGGTGGTCTACCTCCACCAGACCTTCTACCCCGAATACTTTTTCAGCCCCCTGCCGATGTACTTTACCCAATTGGTCAACTCGACCAAGGGAAAGCCCTGGACCCAGCGCTTCGACGAAAACATCCACCTCGGCGCCTTCGCCGACGTAACCCGGCCCCATTACTACGGCTACTTTCAGTTCATCCTAGGGGACGTCAACTT
>CAZTRQ010000224.1:0-2776 GCA_964616245.1 uncultured Spirochaetaceae bacterium
AAAGGAGTTTTAGGTGGCCAAGAGTTATAAGATCGCAGTTCTTCCGGGGGACGGTACCGGTCCCGAAGTTGTACGAGAGGGCAAGAAGGTCCTCGACGCCGCGGCATCGAAGTTCGGGTTTAAGCTGGACTACGAGACCTTCGATTTCGGCGGAGACCGCTACATCAAGACTGGGGAGGTGCTCCCCGAGAGCGCCGCAGACCAACTGCGGGCCTTCGACGCGATCTACCTCGGGGCCATCGGTCATCCCGACGTAAAGCCGGGAATCCTCGAAAAGGGCATCCTCTTAAAGCTCCGCTTCGAGCTCGACCAGTACATCAACCTCCGGCCGGTAAAGCTCTTCCCCGGGGTCGACACGCCGCTTAAGGACAAGGGCCCGGAGGATATCGACTACGTCGTGGTCCGGGAGAACTCCGGCGGTGTCTACACCGGCACCGGCGGCGTTACGATGAAGGATACCCCTCACGAAGTGGCGGTCCAGAGCATGGTCTACAGCCGCCATCAGGTGGAGCGCTGCCTCCGGTACGCCTTCGAGTACACCAAGAAGCGAAAGAAGAACAACACCCTCGCTCTTTGTGGCAAGACCAACGTGCTTACCTACGTCTTTGACCTCTGGGAGCGCGCCTTCCACGAGATCGGCAAGGCCGACTACCCCGACATCCGCCGGGACTACTACCACGTCGACGCTACCGTCATGTGGATGGTCAAGAACCCCGAGTGGTTCGACGTTATCGTTACCGGGAACATGTTCGGCGACATCATTACCGACCTCGGGGCGATGACCCAGGGCGGCATGGGCATCGCCGCCGGGGGCAACATCAACCCCGAGGGCGTCAGCATGTTCGAGCCGATCGGCGGCTCGGCGCCGAAGTACACCGGGCAAAACGTCATCAACCCCCTTGCTGCCGTGGCCGCCGGAGCTATGATGCTCGATACCCTCGGCGAGACCGAGGCTGCAAAGGCCATCGAGTCGGCTATCGCCACGGTTACCGGAACCAAGATCAAGAGCCTCGGGGCCGGGAAGATGGGCTACTCCACCTCCGAGGTCGGGGATCTGGTAGCCGGCGGACTTTAGTCACGTCGTATTCTCGAAAGGTGTAGACAACGAGTGTGACGACCGATCCTGTCCGGATAGAACAGAAAGAGACGCTCCTCGCCATCCGGGTAATCGACCTTATCATACTCGTCTTTTTGCCGCTGTTTGTCTTCGGCTACTCCGCGGGGGCAACGGCGATCGCGGTGGCTTCCGCCTGGGCCGCCTGGGGTGTCGGTGTCCTTAGTCTATCGCTATCGTTTTCCGCGGCCCTCGTTCCGGCGACCCGGTACTTAACCCTCACCTCGATTCTGGGCATCATTTTGCTCATATTCTTCGAGCCGCTTACGGGGCACGGCTACCTGGTGCTCTTCGCGATTCCTCCGGCCGTGCTCTTCGTCGCGGGACCGCGCCTCGGGACGATAGCCAACACGCTCGTATGGGCGGCCGCCGTTTTCTTGATCTTTAACCCGGGTTACTCCTCCTGGCAGATGCCCGGGGACGCAACCTACCGATTCGTCGTCGTTGCCTCGTACACCATGCTCAATATCCTCACGCTGATGGTGATGATAGCCCGGAGCAACTCGGTGGCGGCCGTTACCTGGCTCTCTCGCCACGATGCGACCACCGGGCTTCCGACACGCCGGGTAATAGACCCGGCGGAACGCTACCTCCGCGGGATCGTGGCCCTTATTTCGCTGCGAGATCTCGAAGAAGTCTCCGCGCAGTTCAGCATTGCAGCTGCGGAGGAAGTCCGCGGAACCTTCGCCCAGAGGTTATCCGAGACGCTTCCCACCGGCACGCGGTTGGTTCAATACCGGGAGAGCGCCTTTCTCGCCCATCTCCCGGACCTCGATCGCGGAACCTTCGGGACCTTGTTTCCCGAATTGATCCAGAAACTCTCGGCGCCCATCGTCAGTCGGGGAGCCTCGGTCACACCCAGCCTTAACTCGGCAGGCGTCGCGGTATCCGAGCCCTTATCCGCGGAGACGGCTCTCCAGAAGCTTGCGATGACCCTTCCGGTAAGCTACGCCCAGGGACCGAATTCGCACGTTTGGTACGACGTCGGAATAGAGCGAGAGCACGGGACCCGGGTTGTAATGGGGGACCATCTGGAGCACGCCCTGGAAGCTGGCGGTCTCTCGCTTGTTTTTCAACCGATTCGCTATCTTGTCGGTGAGAAAAGGTGGGACCTCGAGGTGCTTCTTAGGTGGTACGACCCGGAACTTGGACACGTTTCGCCGGTGCAATTTATTACGGTTGCCGAGGAGCGGGGCTTTATCGAGCGGATGACCCGCTATGTAATCTCCGAGTCCTGGAACCAGGTCGGAGACTACGTCCGTGGTGGCGGCATCGGGTCTGTCTCGATAAACCTCTCGCCCTTTCATATGCGAAGCCATTCCTTCGTTCAGCAGATCGACGCCACCTTCCACTACCATTCGATCCCCATGGATCGCTACACCCTCGAGCTTACCGAAACCGCCCTTATCGATCAGCGGATCGTCGGCACCGGAATTCTAAAGCGTCTAAAAGAGCTCGGCTTCTCGCTCTCTATCGACGACTTCGGCACGGGCTATTCCAACCTGGACTATCTTCGGCGGCTCGAGGTCGACCGCCTTAAGATCGACAAGAGCTTTATTACCGGTGTGACGCCGGGAACCCGGAACCACTCCATTCTCCAAGCGATCGTCGGCCTTTCCCGGTCCCTCGACATGATGACGGTGGCCGAGGGGGTCGAAAGCG
>CAZTRQ010000225.1:0-2770 GCA_964616245.1 uncultured Spirochaetaceae bacterium
AACTCCTTGTCGAGGTTGTACGCCGCGCTTATGAGCGCCAGATGCGTGAACGCCTGTGGAAAGTTGCCCAGGGCCTCGCCGCTGGGGCCCGTCTCCTCGGCGTAGAGGCCGACGTGGTTCGCGTAGCCGAGCATCTTTTCGAACATCAACCGGGCGTTCTCGAGGCGCCGGTGGTCGGTTCGTCCGGCCCGGGTTAACGCCTCCACCAACCAGAAGCTGCAGATGTTGAAGGTTCCCTCCTCCCCGGTCAGACCGTCCTCGGTGGTGGTAACGTCGTAGCGATAGGTCAGGCTGTTGGAGACAAGCCCCCCTTCCTGAGGAGGCTTGAGGGTCTCGTCGAGGGTGGAAAGCATCCGGCGGTCGGTCGGAGAAACGAAGAAGACCAGGGGCATCGTCAGGTTCGACGCGTCGAGGGTCGTGCTGCCGTAGGACTGGACGAAGGCCTTCCGTTCGTCGCTATAGCCCCGGGTCATTATCTCCTCGTAGATCCGATCCCGGGTCGCGAGCCACTTCTCCCGGTCCGCCGGGAAAGAGCGCTTGTCCGCCAGGCGCAAGCCACGGTCTAGGGCCACCCAACACATCAACTTGGAATAGGTAAAACTCCGGCGGCCACCCCGGATTTCCCATACCCCTTCGTCTTCCCGTTGCCAGTTATCGGCTACCCAGTTGATGAGCTTCCGGAGCTGGACCCAGAAGTCGTAGCTGATGGGGCTGCCGTACTTGTTGTAGAGGTAGACGGCGTCCATCAGCTCTCCGTAGATGTCGAGCTGCAGCTGGTCGTAGGCACCATTTCCGATCCGCACCGGCTTGGAGCCCATATACCCGTCCAAGTGGTCGAGGGTCTGTTCGGTAAGGTCGTGGTGGCCGTCGAGGGCGTACATAATCTGCAAGGATCCGTCGGGGTTTAGCTCGTGGGTTCGGGCCTCGATCCACGACATAAACCGCTCGGCCTCCTCGGTAAAGCCGATCCGCAACAGACCGTAGAGAGTGAACGCCGCGTCCCGAATCCAGGTGTAGCGGTAGTCCCAGTTTCGCTCGCCCCCGATTCCTTCCGGGAGCCCTGCCGTCGGGGCCGCGACGATGGCGCCGGTGGGCTCGAAGGTAAGCAGTTTGAGCGTGAGGGCGGATCGGTGGACCATCTCTCGCCAGCGCCCCCGGTACCGAGACTGGGAGAGCCAGCGCCGCCAGTAGTTAACCGTGTCGCGAAAGAGCTCCTCCGATTCGTCTTCGGGAACCGCGGGGCTGCATCCGGCCCCTTCGGGAATCTGATGCAGGACGAAGGTCAAGCTTTCGTTCTCCTTGAGGGAGAAGTCGCTCAACACCCCCGGGGGCAGCCCCGACGCCTCGTCCCCGGTGTCGGACCCGGCGTCGGACCCCGTGTCGGCCCTAAACTCCGGCTCGCCGCTTAAGGCCAGCTCGAGCCCCGGTCCCCGGAAGATAGCACCCCGGTCGGTAATCTCCACCTTTGCCTGGGTACGGGCGTAGTCGAAGGCCGGCCGGCACTCGAGGCGAAAATCCATATTTCCCCGGACGACCGTAAGCCGCCGGACTATCCGGTGTTGTCGTTCGTCGTGCCCTCCGGAGACCACGGGCATATAGTCGACGAGCTCGGCCACGCCGTCGGGGGAGAGAAAACGCGTGGCCAAGACGTTGGTGTCGGGCCAATAGAACTGCTTGTGGGTCACTCCCTCGCTCGACCGAGGGGAAAGCTGGAAGAAGCCGCCCTTCTTGTCGTCGAGTATCGCGGCAAAGATGCTCGGAGAATCGAAGTGGGGAAAGCAGAGCCAGTCGATGGAGCCGTTTATTCCGGTCATCGCAATGGTGTGCATGTTGCCGATAAGTCCGTAGTTCTCGATAGGTTGATAGGCCAAGGGTACCCTCCTGAGGTCAGCCGCCGGTCGCGAAACCGGGATAGAGCATCATTCCGCCGTCGACGTAGATTGTCGAACCGACGATGTAGTCGGACTGATCCGATGCCAGCCACGCCACCGTCCGGCCAATATCCTCCGGCTCCCCGATGCGGTTGTAGGGAACCAACTGCATAAGTTTCTCGTAGGCTTCGGGGGTCTCCCAGGCGTCTGCGTTTATCGGGGTCCGAATTGCCCCGGGGGCGACGCTGTTTACGCGAATCCGATCCGGTGCAACCTCCTGGGCGACGGACTTCGCCAAGAGCATCACCCCACCCTTGCTGGCCGCGTAGTTTATATGCCCCGCCCAGGGAATGGCCTCGTGGACCGAGCTCATGCAGATAATCTTTCCTGCCGCGCAGGAGACTTGCGGCACCACACCCCGGCGCTTGAACTCCTTTACCGCCTCCCGGATACAGAGAAACTGTCCCGTCAGGTTTACCCCGATAACCTTGTTCCACTGATCGAGACTCATTTCTTCCACCGGGGCGTCCTGCTGAATCCCGGCGTTGTTCACCAGGATGTCGACGGTTCCCAGCTCGGAGATCGCTTGGCGGAACATCTCCCGGACGTCCTCTTCCTTGGAGACATCCGCCTGGACCGCGACGGCTTTGCGCCCCATCGCGGTTATCTCGGCGACGACCTCGTCGGCTTCTTCGGCACCGCTTCGATAGTTGACCGCTACATCGGCCCCGGCCTGGGCCAACGCGACGGCACAAGCCCGACCGATCCCGGAGCTGCCGCCGGTGACCAGGGCCTTTTGACCTGAAAGGAGCGCTTCCGGGGGGCCCGAAGGGGGACCGGACGGGGCACCGCCTGCCTGAGACTGTGGTTCTTTCGACATGGTTCTAACTCCTCATCTG
>CAZTRQ010000226.1:0-2730 GCA_964616245.1 uncultured Spirochaetaceae bacterium
GAAGTGTACGGTTTATCGTCGTCGGCGGCGTAGCGGTGAACGTCCAGGGGTACCAGCGCCCGACGGCAGACCTCGATCTCGTGGTACACCTTGATCGAGAGAACATCCTCGCTGCCCTGGAGGCCTTGGCGTCTCTCGGGTATCGGCCGGTACTTCCGGTGGATGCGAGTGATTTTGCATCCGATGCCCAGCGAGAGCGATGGAGAGCGGAGCGGGGCCTGGAAGTGTTTTCTATGGTAAGCGATAGGCTTCCGGATCTCACGGTGGACATATTCGCCTATCATCCCTTTGATTTCGATGCCGCCTTTGTCGGCGCAACGGTGTCCGACGCGACGTTGGCAGGTACTCCGGTCCGCTTCGCGTCCCCGGCCACCCTGATCGAGATGAAGCAAGCCGTCGGGCGTCCAAGGGACCTCGATGATGTGCAAAACTTGACGTTTCTTACAGGAGACAGCCCCGATGGCGGCAACGGACGCGAATAGGAGCGAAGGAGACTGGGCGGCCGCGACCTTCGACGGCAGCCGCCGAGCGATGATTCTCCGGGCACGGGAGCGCACCATCTACGAACGCCTGGAAACAATGGTCAACTTGGCTCGCAGCGCCGGCGAACTGGAACGATTGGGCCGCCAATGGCGACGAGAGCCCCGGAATCCGGAGGAGTAACAGAGCTGGAAGTGTCAACAAGTGTGTTGATAAAACCCGCCCAAATGCTTGTGCGCAGATAAGTTGCTCCGGAAAACCGGGAATCGAATCACCAAAACGCCCTCAAACCTCTCACCTACAGTCACTTGCGGTAACGACTATCAACAGGCTTCTCGATACCACTCTGATGGGCCGCGGTGGCGGCCTCGCCGGCGATTGTGCTTCTGTACAACGTTAACCTTCCGACCCTGTCAGCACTTGCACGCCGCGCTCGGTTTCCCTATAACGATGCTCTATGGTTTCGCTATTCTGTGCGAGCGTGGCCTTACTCATTGCGATGGTGATCGGCTTGGGGCGGCAGGTTACCGTTTTTACCGCCTTTACGCCGGGTCTCCGTCTATTCTATCGCTACCGCAGAAAGCGGCTGGTTGGCATTGGGCTCGTCGCCGTCTTCGGGGCGGCAACGCTCCTGACCGAGCCCGGGTCGACGGAGCTAGCGTTTCTCGTTGCCGCGGGGGCCTTGTCGATTCTTGCTTTGGTGTTCGAACTTGAGCGTTTGTTTCCCGGCATCGGCACAGTGCGAGCCGTCCCCGTCGCCGAGGGACCGGAAACCGTGCTCGACGAACACGCTCACGTCCTGGTGGTGGAGCGTGGTGGCGAGAGGCGTGCCTATCCCCTCGAATCTATGGTCATGCCGCGACATCTCGTGCACGACGTTCTGGATGAGATTCCGGTGGTGGTTACGTATTGTGCGCTGTGCCGGACCGGGCTGGTCTTTCGCGCCGAACACGAGGGCCAACGGCTCTTCTTCGAGGTCTCGGGGGTCTTCCGGCGAAACCTGTTAATCGAGGATCGAGAGACTCACACGCTCTGGCAGCAGGCCACGGGCGAAGCGATCTACGGTCCGCTTAAAGGCAGCGTCCTCGAGATGCTTCCCTCCGAACAGGTGCCCTGGCCGCGCGCCCGCCGTCAGAGCGGCATGACCCTGGCAACCGACCCGGATGGCGCTCGATCCGCGATCCTCGGGACGCCGACGGGGTTCCGCCTCCTCGAGCGTGCCACCGAACAGATTATGGCGCCGGGCCACACTCGGCTGTCGAGCGCTCTTCCACCACGAGAGACGGTCTTCGGAGTGCAGATCAACGGCCACTCGAAGGCGTACCCGCAGTCGGTGGTACGCGCGGTCGGAGCGTTTCGAGACACCATAGGTGGGGTCGACATCGACGTCGAGTTCGACCAAGAGAAGGAAGTAGTTCGTATCCGGCGTCGCGACGGAGAACCGGATCCGATCGTGGAAAAACACTGGTGGCTTGGGTGGAATGAGTTTCATCCGGACACCGAGGTGTACCGCTTGTAAAGCGGTCGGACGAAACACGGGGGACAAGCCCGCCCCTACTCCGCTTCCTTTACGCCGATGTAGACGGTCTGAGTCACTTCGGTGCCCTGCAGCGGGTTGTGGAACACCACCGGCTCCACCCACTCCGCCCCGAAGGCGGCGGCCATACAGCGCCTGAAGCCGGCATCCGGAGGCTCGTTGGACCAGAGCCCGAAGACGCCGCCGGGACGCAGGTGACGCCGAAGGCTCCGGAGCCCTTCTACATGGTAGAAGGACCCGTTAGCCGGGTCCAGCCAGGACTCCGGACTGTGGTCGATATCGGCGAGGACGGCGTCGAATTTTCGCTCATTACTGTCGGGATCGAAGCCGGCCTCCGAGACGGCAGCGGCAAAGAAATCCGCGCAGACGAAACGGCAGCGATCGTCTTCGGTAAGGGTCTCGGAGACCGGCAGCAGACCCTGACGGTGCCAGCCGATAACGGGCTCGAGGTACTCCACGACCAGAAGCGAGCGAACCGCCGGGCTCTCCAGGACCGCCGCCGCGGTGTAGCCGAGACCGAGCCCCCCGACCACGACCTCCAGCTCTTCGGCGGAGCGAGATCGGAGGGCGTGCTCCACCCCCAAGCGACCGAGGGCCTCTTCCGAGGCGGTAAAGAGACTCGACATAAGAAAGTAATCCCCGAGCTTTACCTCGTAGACCTCCGCGTTAAGCCCCAGATAGCGGCGCCGGCGTAGAACCAGCTCGCCGAGGGA
>CAZTRQ010000227.1:0-2710 GCA_964616245.1 uncultured Spirochaetaceae bacterium
CCTACCACATTCCGGTGGTGTTGATAACGGCCAAGTCCGAGACCGATTCGAAGATCGAGGGCCTGGAAATCGGCGCCGACGATTACCTCTCCAAGCCGATCGACATCCGGGAACTGGACGCACGAATCCGGAACCTGATAACGACCAAGCAATTCCAGCAAGCGCTGACCCGGGCCAAGGAGCTCGAAACCAGGGTTGAGGAGCTGTCTATGAGTTTTTCCCGTTCCTTAGAGCTCCGGGACAGCTACACCGCAGGACACTCCAGCGACGTCTTGGCCTACGGGGTCCTTATCTCCCAGATGCTCGGTATTGAGACCACCCGGGAGCTGAAGGAAGCCTTGCTCCTCCACGACATCGGAAAAATCGGTATTCCGGACGATATCCTGCAGAAGACCGAATCCCTCACCGAAGAAGAGTGGGGTGTGATGCGCAGGCATCCGGAGCTCGGAGAGCAACTGCTCTCCGATTTTGACTCCTTTAGGGCGGTTGGGCGCATTATCGCGGCTCACCACGAGCGATACGACGGAAAGGGGTATCCCCGAGGCCTCGCCGGGGACCGCATTCCCATCGAGGCACGAATTGTAGCGGTCGCCGACGCCTGGCACGCGATGCGAGAGGACCGAGCCTACCGAAAAGCCTTGCCCCCGGAGGTAGCGGTCGCCGAGCTTGTGTCGAATCGCGGTAAGCAGTTCGATCCAAAGGTTGTCGACGCCCTTCTCGAGGGACTCGCCGCGGCCCAGCCACTTGCCCCCGACATCGACACATTCTAAGATTGCTCCGTGATATCCACATTCGAGCTTAACCTCGTCTCCATCATTATTCTGATCGGAGCCGGTTTCTTGACGGGTTTTATCAACACCCTCGCCGGTGGCGGGTCGCTCCTGTCGATTCCGGCGCTCATTCTGGTGGGAATGCCGTCGCCTGTGGCCAACGCAACCAACCGGGTTGGTATCGTGCTCCAGACCGCGGTTGCCTCCCGGCAGTTTTTCCGCAGAGGCGTCTTAAACGTCCGGGAGGCGGTCGTTACCGCCCTTCCGGCTCTTGTGGGTGCTGCCATCGGCGCAGTTGCAGCGGCAGAGCTGGACGAAAGCGTCTTCGACATCGCCCTGGGCATTATTCTGTTGGTTATGCTCGTTACCCTCTTTCTCGATCCAAAGGCGTTTCTCGAGGAGCGGCAGAATCGGCTTCCCCTCTTGGCTCAGCTCCCTATCTTTTTTCTGATCGGCCTTTACGGCGGCTTCGTCCAGGCGGGGGTGGGTCTTTTGATTATCGCCGCTCTGACCCATTTGATGGGACACGAGCTGGTCAGAACGAACGCCCAAAAGGTCGCCATCGTCTTTCTCTTGGCGGCCCTCGCCCTTGGCATTTTTGCGGCGTACGGGATGGTGGAATGGATCGCAGGCCTGGTGCTCGCGGTTGGCTCCATGTCGGGCGCTGCGGTGGGTGTCCACTTTGCCATGAAGCGCGGGGCGAAGGCGGTGCGGTGGATCGTGGTGGTTGCGGTGGTCTTGAGCGCTTTGAGTCTCTTTGACGTGATATAGAAGACGAAACAAGGAGAGGTACGTGATACAAACAGTAGTCGTTTCCGAGGCAAGCCAAGATGCCGGAGTAGAGCTCTTGAAGTCGAAGGGCTTCGACCTCTTAATGCCCGAAGAAAACAGCCAAGTAGCCTTCGAAGCCCTGTTGCCCGAGGCGGAGGGCATCGTCCTGCGGACGAACGTCCAGATGGACGCCGAGGCGATGGCCAAGGCTCCGAAGCTTAAAATAGTGGCCCGGACGGGAGCCGGAGTCGACAACGTCGATCTGGCCGCCGCGACGGAGCGGGGCATTCTGGTCTGTAACCTGGTCGGCATTAACAGCGTCTCCGTCGCAGAGCACACGCTATCTCTGCTGCTTGCCCTCGGCAAGCAGATACCCTTCTACGACGCGGCGGTTCGGAAAGGAGACTGGCAGACTCGGCGCTCCAAGGCCTCGGTTGAGCTCGAGGGCAAGGCTCTCGGCGTCGCGGGAATCGGTAACATCGGTGCCAGAGTCGCAGAGATGTGTCACGATGCTCTAGGAATGAAGGTTCTCGCCTTCGATCCCTACGCCAAAGAGAAGTTTGCCGACTCCGATTACACCTTCGTCGACGACCTCGAGACGCTCTTTACGGAGTCGGACTTTATCACCCTGCATCTCCCGAGCCTGCCGGAGACGAAGAAGGTGGTAAATCGGGACCTGTTACGTCTGATGAAGCCGACGGCGTACCTGATAAACACGGCCAGAGGCGACGTAGTCGACGAAGAGGCTTTGGTGGAGGCGCTTCGGGAGGGACGGATCGCCGGCGCCGGAATCGACGTCTTCGAAAACGAGCCGCCGGGAGGGGCTCACCCCCTGGTCGGACTATCTAACGCCATTCTTACACCGCATGTCGCTTCGCTGACCAAGGAGGTAACCGTAAAAGCCTCCGTCGGCGCTGCGAAGGCCATCGTCGATTACGCCGAAGGGCGGACCCCCGATTCGGTCTACAACGCCAAGGAGTTGGGCCTCTAGGCGGCTTGATACGCGGTCCTCTGAGGCCTAAGATTGGCGGATATGCTGGATAGCACGCGCCTCGAAACACAAATCGATCAGATTGTCGAAGAAGAACGAGAATTGGTCTTTCCCCGGTTTACCAACGAAGACGCTTGGAATCTGGGCAGCATTTTGGTCGAGAGGGCTCGTAAGATTG
>CAZTRQ010000228.1:0-2702 GCA_964616245.1 uncultured Spirochaetaceae bacterium
CCGGCGTACATCGCCCGGCACTACGCACCGGAGGCCACCGAGACCGCCGACTACCGCCGGGAGCGGCTCTTCTACACCCGGGAAAACGCGCTCTTTATCGACGCAGTTCGTAACCGGATCGAGGAGCTCTACCCCGGTCCCGTCGATTCCGCCGGCCCGGAGAAGGCCCTGCTGTTGGCCTGTCTCCTCTACCAGGCGGCGACCCACGCGAATACCTCCGGGGTCTTTAAGGCGCACCACAAGGGTTTCGGAGGCCACGGAGGTGACGCTCTCGGGCGAATCCTGCGGCCGATGCTGCTCCAGGCTCCGGTCCTCTACGACGGGGCCGCCCGCGCAGAGGTGCATCGAAGGGAGGCCGAGGAGCTCGCAAGGGGACGCAGCTATGATGTGGCCTACCTCGACCCGCCGTACACCGGGCATCAATACGGAAGCAACTATTTTATGCTCAACACCATCGCCCGGTGGGATAGGCCCCCTGTTCCGGAGGACCGGGGACCCGACGGACGGTTCAAACAGAAGGCCGGTATTCGCCCCGACTGGAGCCAAACCCGATCGGCCTACTGTTACCGCGGGAGTGCCCCGGAGGCGCTCCGGCGTCTAATCGATTCGATCGACGCCGGCCGGATCTACCTAAGCTACAACACCGAGGGTATTATTCCCTTCGAAGAGCTCATCGACATTATGGAGTCCCGGGGCCGGGTCGAGCTCTTCCTAAAGGACTACACCGTCTACCGGGGCGGCAAGCAGAGCATCCGTCGGGCGACGCGGAACGCCGAGCTCGTTCTTTTGGCAACGACCAGCGAAACGCCCCGGCCCCGGGACCGCCGGCGCATCGAAGAGACCCGGCTGCTGCAGGAGGTTAAGACTCTTCTCCACGGGAGGTTCGTCCCGGAGCGACTGGCTTCCGTCGGCCTGGAGGGGGTACGCTTGGAGACCGACTACGACTACCGTGTATCCCGGGTCGCGCCCCCGCCGGAGGAGCTCACCCGAGATAGCCTCGAAGCCCTCCGTGACGCCCTCGAGGCGGCTTTAGTCCACGATCACTTCGAGGAAATCGCCGTTCTCGGGGGCTTACTATCGGGAACCGATCTACCGTCGCCGACGAGCAGGGAGTATCAGCGCCGGGCTCTCTGGTGCCTGAGAAAGTTTAGCTTCCGCCGGTACCGGGAGCAGTTCGAAGCCGCGGAGGAGCTCCTCGAGGCGGTACTTGAGCAGGCCCCGGGGGATCTTTCGATTCTCCGGGAGGGACTGGAAAAAGAGCTGGCCCGGGGACGCCGGCGCATAGAGGGATAGGCCATGAGAAGCGAGAGTAACAAAGTACAACTGATCACCTATCCCGACTCCCTCGGGGGAAACCTCTCGACCCTTAACGAGCTCCTCGACGGTCCTCTCCAGGGTCTCTTTCCGGGAGGCCTCCACATCTTGCCGCCCTTTCCCTCGACGGCGGACCGTGGGTTCGCGCCGGTTACCTACCGCCGAATAGACCCCTCCTTTGGAAGCTGGGAGGATATTCGGCGCATCGCATCGGAGCGTCCGGTTCTCTTGGACCTGATGATCAACCACGTCTCCCGAGAGTCGGACTACTTTCAGGACGTTCTTGAGAACGGCGAAGCGTCCGACTACCTAAACATGTTCATTACCCTCGACAAGATTTGGCCCGACGGGTCCCCAAGGGAACAGGACATCGGCAAGATCTTTCTCCGGCGCACCCGCCCCTACTCGGAGTACACCGTCGGAGACTCGGGGAGGACGCTTTCGGTCTGGACCACCTTCGGTAAGACCGATCCGTCGGAGCAAATCGATATCGACGTCCGGTCCACCGAGGCCCGGAGGTTTATCGTCGGCGTCTTCGAGACCTTTGCCGAGAAGGGTGTATCCATCGTGCGTCTCGACGCGGTCGCCTACGTCACCAAGAGGGCCGGGACGAGCTGCTTCTTCGTCGAGCCGGAGATCTACGACTTTCTCGAATGGGTAACCGCCGTCGCCCGGAAGCGGGGAATCGAGCTCTTGCCGGAGATCCACGCCGATTATGCCACCCAGCACAAGCTCGCCGAGGCCGGCTACTGGATCTACGACTTCGTGCTGCCCTACATGGTCTTGGAAGCCCTGATTACCGGCCGCGCCGGGCGCCTCGCCGGATACCTGGCCGACCGGCCGACGCGGCAGTTTACGATGCTCGACTGCCACGACGGGCTCCCGGTAAAGCCGGACCTCGACGGCTTGGTGGATAGCGCCGACGCACGGCGGGTGGTCGACGCCTGTCTTGCCCGGGGCGGGGAGGTCAGCCGGGTGCATTCCGAGCACCACAAGGCCCCCGACGGCTTCGACGTCCATCAGATATCCGGAACGCTCTATTCGCTCTTGGGAGAGGACGACGACGCCCTCGTTGCCGCCAGGGCCATTCAGCTCTTCGTCCCCGGGGTGCCCCAGGTCTACTACGTCGGCCTCCTCGCGGGGGCGAACGACCGGGAGGCCTTCGAGGCCACCGGAGACCGCCGCGCTCTAAACCGCCACAACTACACCAAAGCCGAAGTTGACGCCGCCTTGATGCGCCCGGTGGTTCGGCGCCTGGCGTGGCTTATCCGGTTCCGGAACGAGCATCCCGCCTTCGGCGGGGAGTTTTCGGTTGAAGCAGCCGGGGCCTCGACAGTCAGGCTTTCCTGGGAAAGTAACGATCAGCAGTGCACTCTAACGGTGGACCT
>CAZTRQ010000229.1:0-2686 GCA_964616245.1 uncultured Spirochaetaceae bacterium
GACGTCCGGGTGATCAGCCGCTATGCTTCCGCGGATACAGATTACGACGGGGGGCTCACTTGGGACGAGCTCCGCCTCTTCCAGCGGCGGCTTGTGGCGGAGTTCCCCTACCGCACCAACGCCGTCGCCTACTCGCCCACGGACTTTGTCTCCCACGGCTCCGGCGACTGCGAGGATTTTGCGCTGTTCACCTGCGGGCTGTTGCGCTTCTGGGGCCTCGAGTGCTACCTGGGATCCCTCCAGGTCGACGGCTACGCAATCGGGCATGCCATCGCACTGGTACCGGTAACGGAAGTGCCTCGGGGGTTCTCCTACTACGAGATAGACGCATCGTTTGTTGCCGGCTCCCCGGGGGTGCCGCCGGGTATCTACGTGCCTGTTGACTACGATCATGTCGGCGGCCTGTCCAACGCCGTCGGTCCGGGGTGGACCCTCCGGTGGATGCGGGTTCCCGAGACCGCCTACGGGTTGCCCATGTAGGGCGCACCGGTTGTCTCGAAGGCTCGGATGATGTCCTGAAGCACCGGGTCGTCGTCCGGGAGGAGAAAGGCGCACAGGTGCTCCATGGCACGGGAAAGACCGACGTATACCAGGTTACGCAGAAGCCGTTCGGTGGCTTCGGTGTCGTACTGTTCCCGGCGGTGGAGATAGGGCAGAAAGAGAAGCACAACCGGGAAGTCGAGCCCCTTGCTGGAATGCAAGGTAGAAATCCGGATGGCGCCTCGGCTCTCGAAGCTGAACTGATCGTCGGCGACATTTGCCCACCGAAACCCGGCCTGGGAGAGAGCCTCGCCGACGATATCCACTTCCCGGTTCCGGGGCACCAGGACCGCGAGGTTCTCCTCCTCGTACTCGAGGGCCTCGACAAAGAGGCGTACCTTGTCGACCAGAAGACTCAAGAGGCTATCCTTGCTATCCGAGCGGTAGAGCTCCGGGATCGGCCCGTCCCGGAAGGCCACGGTTTCGTCTTGCGGCGCCGCCGATACCGGCGGAGCGGTCCCGGTCCCACCGCCCGACCCACCGTACCTGCGGAACGCCTCGGCCACGGCGTGAATCTGGCAGCTGTTTCGAAAATTGGTCCGCAGCACCCGGGTACGCCCGGCTACCGAGATTCCCGCCCGGGCGTAGGGGGATGAGATGCCGTAGAGGGCCTGCTCCCGGTCCCCGGCCATGATCATCGGGCCCTCGGTCAAGAAGCGCAAGACCCGCATGTCCGCGGCGGTAAGGTCCTGGGTCTCGTCGAGAAAGAGGTAGCGGATCCGCGGCAGACGCTCCCGATCCGACGGCGGGCCGCCTCCTCCGTCACCCTCGAGGTGCCGGAGCAACACCAGCCGGGAGTAGTTCTTGCTGAACTCCTTGCGCTCTTCCATCTCCGCCACAAGGGCATCCCGGATCCTCCACACCTCGGCGCGCTGCCCCCGGGAGAGTCGCTGACGCATGCCCCGGCGCAGGGTAACCTCCTTTAAGTACTCATCCTCGGTGACGAGCCCGCCGAAGATCAGCGCTTCGATCTCGATGGTCAGCTCCGCGTCGGAGAGAAAGCCCGTTTCGTTGTGTTCGGCGATCAGCTCGTCGAGCATCTGATAGTTGATGCGGTAGTCGTCGTCCGCGGCCCGGAGGCAGGAGTAGAAGAAGCTGTCGATGGTACGGACGTCGACCGAC
This sequence comes from uncultured Spirochaetaceae bacterium, assembly GCA_964616245.1. Taxonomy (GTDB): domain Bacteria; phylum Spirochaetota; class Spirochaetia; order DSM-27196; family PWMO01; genus CAYPUT01. The sequence continues at coordinate 1,663 of CAZTRQ010000229.1, forward strand.
GAGGACGCAGCCCCCAACACCCCCGCAAGGTAGGCATCGTAACGTGCCAGAGCCCGGGTAAAGGTTAACAGCAGCCGCTTCTCCGGATAGTCCCCGCCGAAGGCAAAGTCGTCCTGGGTCAGGATCTTCTTGAGCGCCTCGATAAGGACCAGCGACTTCCCCGTCCCGGCACCTCCCCGGATTAGGGTATCGTGATCACCGTCGACGCTCTCAACGGCCTCGAGTTGCTCCGGGGTAAGCCGGGTGAGGGAGCGCTCGTAGTCCAGCCGGGTCCGGGTGTACAGTGAGAAGCGGCGGAGGTTTTCTATGTAGCGCGCCAGCTGCTCGAAGACGCGCATCTTCTGCGCCTGCTGCCTTTGGGCCTCCTTGAGGCGGCGACGCTCCACCCTGAGCTCGTCGATCTTGGTGTCTTTTTGCTCCACCGAGCGGCGGCTCTTCTGAAGCTCCAGATCGACCTGTTCCATCTGGAGCTCCAACTGCTTTAGCTCCACCTGAGAAGACTGATACTCCGACAGCTGCTTCAACAGCTCCGCGTTCTTCTCCTGGACGCTTCGAAGCTCCGCCTGGAGCATCTGCAGGGCGGCGCTTCGTTCTAGGACGCTGGTGCGCTCGGCCCAGACGTGGACGCTCCGCTCGAGCTCCCGGACCGCAGGGTGATCCGCCAGCCCCGCGAGGGTACAGAAGACGACAAAGAGGTGGGTCGTGGCAACCGCCTCCTCTCCATCGCTATCGTGAAAGGCGTGCCGCACCCGGTTGGTCAGATGGTGCTGCTTGGAGAGATTCTTTAGGCAGTAGAGCTCCTGCACGAAGCGGTCGCCGGCGTTCTCCAGGATCCGCTCGCGGAACCTCCATAGCAGGTCCGGGAAAGAGAGCTCCTCGAAAACGTCCATCTCCTTGGAGAGATACGCCTCGACAAAAGAGTGAATCGCGAGGATGTAAAAACCCGGGTCAGTCCCCGCGAGCCCGACCAGGCGGCCCAACTCCCAGGGAAGCGTAGAGTTCACGCGCACAACTCCGTGTGTCC
>CAZTRQ010000230.1:0-2672 GCA_964616245.1 uncultured Spirochaetaceae bacterium
CCCCGACCGCCGATATTGATACAGCTGGCCCGAAAGGCGATGCAGATCCCGAGCCCTACGAGGAGGAGAGGGGTCGCCTTTACCAGAGTCTGGGTGAGGCCGAAGGTCGTGCCCAGGGCGCCACGGAGCATGGCCGCGTAGGCCTCCACCGGATTAGCCTGGAGGAGGAGGAGGAAGAAGGCGCTGATAATGAGTGCCGCGACAACCCCGGTTGCGGGAACGGCGAAACGGATGCCTAGCTCTTTCCAGTCGTGTCGCGTGAGACTCACAGCTACTCCTTTAGCAAGTGCCGTACCAATCGCTCAACCGGCGATTAGCTATCTAAGTCACTACTGCACATAGAGATAACGCGCCGGACCGTCTCGTGCTCCGGGCGACCCCGGACCCAACCATCAAACCTCTACATTTTCGTAGTATCGTGGGGGCAATACTACGTATTCGTAACGGTTTGAGCAAGCCCCCGAAGGTCGCCGTCGGGGGCCATCGGGAGCGCGTCGGGGTATACACCCGTGGCGTCGTGGATCGCCGCGGCAATTGCCGGCGCCGCCGGGTTTAAGGGAATCTCGCCGATCCCCTTGGCACCGAAGGGTCCGTTGGGATCCGGCGCCTCGACGATAAAGCTCGTCAGACGCGGCGAGTCGGAGAAACGTGGGAGCCGCAGGGAGTCCAATGTCGTGGTTGCACGGCCGTTCCGCCCGGATTCGAAGCTCTCCCGGACGCCGAAGCCGTAACCCATTACCGCGGCTCCCTCCACCTGCCCGAGGACATTCCCGGGGTGCAGAGCCCGCCCTACATCCTGGGCCGTGATCAGCCGCAGCACCCGCAGGTCGGTCCCATCGGGTGCGACCTCCACAATCGCCGCCATACTCGTAAAGCAGTAGGCAAAGTGGATGGGGTAGCCCTCCTCTGTGGGAGGCGCCTGGTCGTCGACGAACTCCGGCAGCACCACCGTCGCCGGCGGCCGGTAGCGGTACTCGAAGCGCAGCGTTTGCCCCGGCCGCAGCTTCCCGGCGGTGGCCTTTAAGGCGGCGGCCGAGGTTTCCCCGGCGCCGGCCTGAAGCCGTCGGTCGCCGAGTGCCTCCCCTAGCAGCCGGGCGGCGCCGGCCACGGCGTTGCCGGTTATAAAGGTCTGCCGGGAAGCCGTCGTCATGCCTCCGTCGGGGCAGCGCTCGGTGTCGCTGGAGACCACCTCGATGAGCTCGTAGGGCACCGAAAGGGTGTCCGCGGCAATTTGGGCCATGACGGTATCCGAGCCCTGACCCATGTCGGTGGCCCCGACGTAGACGGCGACCGTGCCGTTGTCCCGGAGCTCCACCGCCGCCGACGCCTCGTCGGGAAGGCCCTTCCCGATGCCGACGTTCTTGTATGCTCCGGCGAACCCAACGCCGATGCGCTTTCCGGGAGCGGGTTTGAGCTCCTTCCGGACTCGCTCTAACTCTTCGGCGACCCGCTCGATGGTCTCCGGATAGCCTACGCCCTCGCCGAGACGGTGCCCCGTCGCCGTCACCTTCCCGGTGGCCAGAGCGTTCCGCCGCCGCAGGTCGATGGGGTCGATGCCCAGGCGCCGGGCGATCTTATCCATCTGCACCTCGACGGCAAAGCTGATCTGCGTGCTCCCGAAGCCCCGAAAGGCGCCGGAGGGATTGGTGTTGGTATAGACGCCGATGGATTCGACGTCCGCCGAGGGCACCTCGTAGGGGCCCCCGGCCATAACCGCCGTCCGGAAGACAACGGGCTTGGTGAGGGAGAGATAGGCCCCGGCGTCGCAGACCGTCCGGGTACGCACCGCGAGGAGGGTCCCGTCTGCCTTGACCGCATGGGCGATCCGGATCCGGGAGGGATGGCGCTTGGTGCTTATGCGGATAGAGGAGGTTCGGTCCAGGGTAACCTTTACCGGCACCCCGAGTAGATGCGCCGCCAGGGCGGCGTGTATCTGTATAGTCGGCTCCTCCTTGCCCCCGAAGCCGCCCCCTGCCGGGGTGTAGACCACCCGGACCGCCTCCTCCTCCAGGGCAAGGGAGGCGGCGATCATCTTGCGAAAGGCGCCGGAACCCTGGTTTGCGGTGTAGACCGTTACCCGCGGGGCCTCACCGGGGATGGCCAGACAGCTTTCGGGCTCCAGGTAGGCGTGTTCCACCGCTTGGGTGTGGTACTCGCCCTCGACGACGAGGTCGGCCTCGGCGAAGGCGCGTTCCGGGTCCCCCCGCTTGAATCGCACGGTCTCCGCCACGTTGCCGCCGTCGTGGAGCTCCGGCGCTCCGTCTGCAAGGGCCTCTTCCGGGTTATGGAGAACAGGAAGGCTCTCGTACTCGGCGCGCACCTTCCGGGCCCCGCTTCGTGCCGCCGCTTCGGTCTCCGCCACGACAAAGGCGATCGGCTCCCCGCGGTATCGGACCACGGTATCCGCTAAGACCGGCTGGTGGGAAACAAAGAGGCCGAAGGCGTTACGCCCCGGGATATCGGCGGCGGTCAAGACGCGCACCACGCCTTCGACGGCTTGGGCCTCTGCGGTATCTACCTTTACCAGCCGGGCGTGGTCCTCTTCGCTAAAGGTTAGGGCGCCGTGGAGCATGCCATCGGCCCGGTAGTCCGCGGCAAAGACCCGGGCGCCGGTCACCTTCGCCCGGACATCCACCCGCTCTACCGAGGTGCCTACCGCGGGTTTTGGTTCC
>CAZTRQ010000231.1:0-2656 GCA_964616245.1 uncultured Spirochaetaceae bacterium
CGGGACGGTTTGTAGACGACCTGTCCGCTCAAGACCGAAGGCGAATTCGTTCGTGCGGTGTAGAAGCGCCAGCCGTACTTTCCCCCGAGAAGAATCGCCGCGAAGATAAAGATGGCCGGGGCAACCCAGGCCGGTCCCGCCACCTCCTCCGCTGTCTCCACCGCTGCTACGTAGGCGCCGTAGAGGGCCACGGCGGGCAAAAGGACCATCGCGATACCCGCCCAGAATTGATCCCGGCTGTTTATCGCAGAGATCGTTCTATATACGTCTTTCCAATCGTTTGACATTAAAGAATATGCTCCAAGAAGCGTTGGGTCCGAGGCTCCGTCGGATTCGAAAAGAGAGCATCCGGCGGAGCGCTTTCGACTACCAGGCCCTCGTCCATAAACACGACGGTGTCCGCCGCGGCCTTGGCGAATCCCATTTCGTGGGAGACGACCATCATCGTCATGCCGTCCTGCGCGAGGGCGAGCATAACGTCGAGGACCTCTTTTATCATCTCCGGGTCGAGAGCCGAGGTCGGCTCGTCGAAGAGCATCACCTTCGGGTCCATCGCGAGAGCCCGGGCTATCGCCACCCGCTGCTGTTGCCCCCCGGAGAGCTGGTTCGGGTAGACATCCGCCTTGTCCGCCAGCCCGACCCGTTCGAGGAGCTCTTTGCCCCGGGGATCCGCCTTTGCCTTGGGTATGCCCTTTACCGTCCGGGGCGCCAGAGTGATGTTCTCCAGCGCCGTAAGGTGAGAAAAGAGGTTGAACTGCTGGAAGACCATGCCGACCTCCTCCCGGATCCGCCGAATGTCCGACCGGGGATCGGTGACCGGCTCGTCGTCTATCCAGATCTGTCCAGCGGTAAGCGTTTCCAGGCGGTTTACGCACCGGAGCAGCGTGCTCTTGCCGCTTCCCGAGGGGCCGATCACCAGCACCACCGCCCCTTGGGGCACCTCGAGGCTGACCCCCCGGAGCGCTTGAACCTCACCGAAGTCTTTGACCGCGTCGGTAATCCGGACCCGGGGGCGTTCGGTCGTTCCCTGGTTGTTAGTTTCCGCCGCGCTCAAGACGCTCCTCCATTACTGCGACCAGCTTCGAGAAGAAGAGGGTCATCACAAGATAGACCAGGGCAACCACGGTGTAGGCCTCGAAGTAGCGAAACGATGTCGACGCAAACTCTCGGCCCCGGCGGAGCAGATCGGAAACCGCAAGGATGGACACCAGCGAAGAGTCCTTCAGGAGGGCGATAAACTCGTTCCCCACGGGGGGCAGAATAATCTTGAAGGTCTGCGGAAGGATCACCTTCCGTATGGCCTGGCCCCGGGACATCCCGAGCGCCAGGGCGGCTTCCATCTGGCCCTTGGGTACCGACTGGATACCCGCCCGGAAAATCTCCCCCATGTAGGCGCCGTAGCAGACCGACATCGCGGTTACCGCAGCGATAATCCGGGGCACCTGGATCAGCTGCCCCATCGCGTAGTAGATGTAGAAGAGCTGCACCAAGAGCGGGATTCCCCGGATTACCTCCACGTAGACCGTCGCGATCCGGTTGATTACGGTAATCCGGGAGATCCGGCCCAACCCGGTTATCAACCCGATAAAGAGGGCGATGATGATGGAGAGGACCGTTACCTGAAAGGTCCGCAGCACCCCGTCGGGCACGAACTTCATGATGTCCCAATAGGGATCCGGACTGATAATCGGCAAGGTGATAAGCAAAACGATAGCTCCGCCGAAGCTGATGCGCCAGGCGGAAAAGACGGAGCGCTCCGCCCGGTCCGGGATGAGCGCTCCGTCGGAAATCGTTATCGATGTCTTGCCGTTTTGTGCTTTGTCTCGGTCTACCGAAGCCACTTGTCTTTGAGCTCTTCGATCTCCCCGGATTCGATAACGGCTTCGAGCCCCTCGTTGATGAGGGCGAGGACCTCGTCGTTACCCTTCTGCACCGCTACGCCGTAGAACTCTTCGGTAAAGGGCTCCCCGACAATCTGCAGACGGTCGCGGTAGTTGTCGTTCTGAAGAACATAATCCGCCGCAATGGGGGTGTCGGCAACGACACCGGAAATCCGTCCGTTCGCGAGGTCCTCGATCGCGAGACCGAGCTCGTCGTAGGTTCGCAGCTCAACCCCATCGGCATCGTCGACTTCGAAGGCGCCGGTCGTACCGATTTGCGCTCCGACGGATTCGCCTCTCAGGTCGCTGAGGGTCGTCACTCCCGATTGATCGCTTCGGACAATCAGCACCTGTCCCGCGTTGATGTAGGGATCGGAGAAGTCCATGTTCTCTTTCCGCTCTTCGGTAATCGTTACCGAGGAGATGACCGCATCGTACTCCCCTGCCCCGAGGCCCGCGAAGATGCCGTCCCACGCCGTGTTCTGAAACTCAACCTCGAACCCCGCTTCCCGGGCGATCGCCTCCATCAGATCGATGTCGAACCCGACAATCTCCTTATCCTGGTTGACGAACTCCATCGGGGGCCAGGTCGCGTCGGTTCCGACGGTTATCTTCGTAACTCCCGAGTCTTCGCTCCCGCCGCCGGCGAAAACGAAACCGACGACGAACATCATCGCCAGGACCAAAATCATTCTGCGCTTCATACATGCCTCCTAATTTACTATGCAAAGTTAGTCGCTACAGTATCGAAAAATACGGCGATTATGCAAGGAAGG
>CAZTRQ010000232.1:0-2655 GCA_964616245.1 uncultured Spirochaetaceae bacterium
AGTAGCCCTCGTAGACAAGGCCCTTTTCCCAGAGCTGCTTGAAGACCCACCAAATGGTCTCCATGTAGTCCTTGTCCATCGTTTTGTAGTCGTGGTCGAAATCGACCCACCGACCCATCCGGGTGACGATCTGCCGCCATTCGCCGGTATAGCGGAGCACGATGGAGCGGCACGCCTCGTTAAACTTGGCGACGCCGTACTCCTCAATTTGTGCCTTTCCGGAAATGCCGAGCTCTTTCTCCATCTCGTATTCGACCGGCAGGCCGTGACAATCCCACCCGAAGCGACGCTGGACGCGTCGTCCCCGCATTGTTTGATACCGAGGAATGATGTCCTTTATTGTGCCCGGTACGAAGTGCCCGAAGTGAGGTAGTCCAGTCGCAAAGGGAGGGCCGTCGTAGAAGACGAAGTCCTCGGCTCCCTCCCGGTTAGAGATTGATTGCTGAAATGTGTCGTTCTTCTCCCAAAAGGCCAGGACGCCCTCTTCCAAGGTGGGAAAACTGACTTTTGGATCAACCGGATCGTACAAGCGTATTGCTCCTCTTTTAGGCTGTTACGTTCCTCCCCGGGCACCTGTACCCAGTAGAGGCCCCTCATCCTAGAGAAGCCGATTTGCGACTGTCAAGCTACCGTAGGGATACCATCGAAAGGTACCCAGCATGGCCGTAGGAAGCAAGAGCCCGGCTCCCGGCAAGAAGCGGCAGTCCGCGAACCCGAGACGTCGCAGCGATTATTCGGTCGATCATCGTAAGGTCCTCCTCCACTACCGACGTCCTCGGAAGCCGCGCGGCCTCGGCGGCTATTTCAGGCGTTAGACGCTCGAGGGAGAGCCCCGGAGTATCGAGAGCCTGAGCGACCCAGGAAAGAAGAGGAATGGAGAACACGAGGTCGCCACGTTCCTCGAGTTGCGCCATCTCGAAGAGCGACACGTCGCAGAGGCGCAAGCCCCCGGCCGTCTGGGCGTCCTCCGCGGCTTGCTGCGCGGAGAGGCCCACCTGTCCTTCGGCCCCACCGAGTAGGAGTATCAGAGCCCGGGTGTCTAGAAGAAGGGGGCTTTCGCCCCCTTGGGAAGGAGTCGTCACTCGAGGGTGGACTCAACGAGAACGGCAAGCCCTTTGAGCCGACCAAAGAGCCGAGGCTCTTCGTATTCCTCTACCGGCACCATCTGAGCCACCGGCCGCCCCCGCTTCGTGATGAGAATCTGCTGTCGCGTCTGCTCGACGTGGTCCATGAGCTTCAGGCATTCCGCCTTGAAACGTCCCGCCGGAATGGTCACTTAGCAGCCTCCCAGTTGCGCTCCGCTAACATGACGTTCACTCCGTTAAAAGTGACTATGGTCATTATACTATGGTCATACAGCTTGTCAAGGGCTTTTTTCCATTGCCGAGTCTCGCCGGGTGCCGTATACTCGGGATAATTTTGGCTTTAACTATTGCTTTGTTTTCCGACGCCTACCCACCGGAGGTAAACGGCGTCTCCACCGCTGTGGTTTTGATCCGACGCGAGCTGCAACGCCAGGGACACACCGTCTACGTCTTCTGCCCCAACTACAACCGTCCCACCGACGACGAAACGGGTGTCTTTCGGTTTTTTTCCATCCCCTTCTTCTTTAAGGCGATGCGGAATCAGCGCTTCGTCTTCCCAACGGTAAGGGATTTCCGCCGCCTGAAGCATCTCGGGGTCGATATTATCCACTCCCATGTCCCGGGAAACATCGGTGTTCTGGCCCTATTCGCCAGCTGGTGGTACGGCATTCCGCACGTCCACACCTATCACACCTTCTACACTCGCTACACGCACTATATGCCCCTCCCCCGGAGCCTCTCGGTCCGGGGCGTCAAGTGGATTACCCGGCACTTCGGGGGCCGGTGCCAACGGGTTATCTGCCCCAGCCGCCAGATTCGCGACGAGATTCTCTCCTACAGGATCAATTTTCCCCTGGACGTTATTCCCACCGGCATAGACCTCGAACGCACCGAAGCCACTATTCCGGAAGCACGGATACGCCGAGCCCAGGACCTGCCGCCGGAGCGGCGGATCCTGACCTTCGTCGGTCGCCTGGGCTTAGAGAAGAACCTCGGCTTTCTGGTCGAGGTCGCGGCCGATCTAACCGAAAGAGGTTACGATCTGACGCTCCTCTTTGTCGGCGACGGGGACGCCCGGCCGCTGATCCGGGAGACCGCCGCGGCGCGCGGCATAGCCGACCGGATTCGGATTACCGGGTACGTGGCCCGGGAGTCGGTTTTCTCCTACTGCCGGGTTTCGGATCTTTTCGTCTTTGCGTCCCTAACCGAGACTCAGGGACTGGTACTCCTAGAGGCGATGTCCACGGGGCTCCCGGTAGTCGCCGTCGACGCGATGGGAGTATCCGACCTCCACGCCGACGAAGTCGGAGGGCTCTGTTCGGCCCCGGACCGGGGAGAGTTTGCCGACAAGGTGGCGCGCCTCCTCGACGATCGCGAGCTCTACGAACGAAAGCGGCGAGGAGCAGTCAACAAGGCGCGACTTTGGTCCACCGACCCGATGACCCGTCGGCTGGTCGCATGCTACGAGGAGGCGATTCGCGACTACCGCCTCCACGGCCTCCCCCGGTACCACCGTCGAGACTGGGAGCAGGACCCCCTTCCGGAGATCCAATGGCCCCCGGAGGCTTCG
>CAZTRQ010000233.1:0-2628 GCA_964616245.1 uncultured Spirochaetaceae bacterium
CAGGCGCTCGACGTCACCGTGGATCTTTCGAGGAGCTCGTTCACCAATTGCCGCGTTACGGCGAGCAGAGTCTTTGCCCCGAGTAACGGATCTTGGAGTACGAACTTTATTCAAGTGGAAGTTATCGACCGGGACAGCCCCTGGTCCTACGATCTTGTGTGGAGTTACGAGTGGCGATAGACGCCGGGCCGGCGCCGCCGGCTCTGGTAGAGATTCCGGCGTGAACGCCTCTCCTCGTAGTGGGTCCACTTCGACCTGGTGACTCGTCCACAATGGACTCAGTCATGCCTGGTATTGAATTGAGAAAAACGAGAACGGCAGAGCCTTTGTGACATCGGTTGTACCCATGCCGCCTCCCGATAAAGCAACCGTCTTATCGTTCTGTGTCGCTGGGAAGCTCGGGGGTGGCGGCTACTCCGACGCGATCCACCGTCGGGTAAGATTCGCGAGGCGCTCGGCCATCTCTACATCCTCGAGACCGAAGCAAGAAACTCTATGAATGCTGCCGCCGCAGACTCGAAACAGGAAGACGCAGCGGTTCAACGGCACCGCTATGTCCTCTATCGCGTCGACTGTTCCGCCGGTTTTTGTCCCCGGAATATGCGATACGAACAGACTCGACGGAGATAGTAGACGTGACGCAGGACCTGGATCCGGAAAAACGCCATAATGAGCACTCGCCGAAGCTGCCCTCGGAATTGATGTCTCTTGACCCATCGGCGATGAGTACCGAAACCCTCGATTACCGGATTCGTAATGTCTTCTTCGTCGGTTATCTGCAACCCGGCGGCTTTAAGACCCTTTCGGTAGGTTTCGGGCGGACGGTAGTTCTGCGACAAGAGTCGCTCCCACAGCCGGAGGAGAGGGTGCCGTCTATTCGGCTTTAAGAGGATATCTGCGATTATGAACTTCCCTCCGGGTTTCAATACTCGCGCAATCTCCCGAAAGAAGTCGTGCTTGTTTGGATAGTGAAAAGCGCTTTCTACGTTGAGGACATAATCGAAGCTATTGTCGGCGATTGTCTGCATATTCTGAGCGTCGTCGTGAACGAACCGAATGTTATGATGCCCCCGCCGTTCGGCAATTCGCCGAGCCAGGACGACGTTGTCCGGATTAAAATCCAGTCCGGTTACGTGCGCCGGGTGATAATTCCGGAGTATGTACATCGCTTGGACCCCGTTGCCGCATCCGACCTCAAGAAGACTCGCACCTTCAATGTCTGAGGCACCGCTTAGGCAGCGATGCGTAAGATTGACCTGCCCATCGAGAAGAGAATCCTCTGAACTCCCAAAATACGGAAAGTGCACCATCCAGTGCTCCCCCGCTATTTCCTCGTAGAGGTCGTTCATGAGTTGATGGTATCGAGATAGGTCTAAGCACCCCGAAATTACCTCTTTGGAACTCGTACCAATCAAATCGTATGTTGACATCAAAGCCTCCAGTTGTCGTACATCTATCCAGGGTACCGCCATGAGCCTTTGGGGACAATCGAATATGACCAATTCACCCTATGATAACCGAACAGAGGTTGACGAATGTTGATTCGCCGGGAGATGGCGTCCGCTGAATACGCCGTGTGCTGCGGCCTATCTATCACCGGGCTACCTTGAATCGCTCTGCCGTTTGTCGGCACCGGGTCGGCGTAGGCGGTCACCACGAGATAAGATTGCCCCCGTAGGTAAGCCCTGCCCCAAAGCCGATGGTAAGCAGCCGCTGCCCCGCCTGGAGTCTTCCCGTGTCGACCATCTCCTCCATGGCGATGGGGATGGAAGCGGCGGAGGTGTTGGCATACCGGTCGAGGTTCATAAAGAACCGATCGAGGGGCAGCTTGAGGCGTTTGGCGGCGGCCTCGATAATGCGGGCGTTCGCCTGGTGTGGGACAATCCAGTCGAGCTTTTCGACGGCGAAACCAGCCCTGTCGCAGAGCGTGGTGACGGTCTTGACGAGGGCGTCGACGGCAAAGAGATACACCCTCTTCCCGTCCATAGAGATAGAGAAGTCCGCCGGGCCGTGAACGCCGGGATCGAAGGGCACCCGGGAGCCGCCGACCCGTCGCATAAGCGCCGTCTCCCCGCTCCCCTGGGAGCGCAGCGAGGAGGTGACGATCTCGTGGCCGGCGTGCTCCTCCAAGGACTCGACGATTGCCGCCCCGGCTCCGTCACCAAAGAGGACGCAGGTGTTACGGTCGCTCCAGTTGGTGATGCTCGAGAGTACCTCACTCCCGATAACCAGCACCCGCTTAACGCTTCCCGCCGCCACGAATCCTTTCGCAGTCTCGAGGCCGTAGACGAAGCCGGTGCAACCGGCCTGCAGATCGAAGGCGCCGGCATTCGCACACCCGAGCCGTTCTTGCACGATACAGGCGCTCGCGGGGAACGATGAGTAGTCGGGCGATGACGTAGCGACGATGATAAGGTCGATCTGATCCGGGCCGACGCCTCGTTGCTCCAGGGTTCGCCGGGCCGCGGCGACCGCAAGGTCCGAGACGGCCACGCCGGGATCCGCGATGTGCCGCGCCGAAATGCCGGTGTGGGAGACAATCCATTCGTCCGAGGTATCTACCATCGTAACGAGCTCGTCGTTAGTAAGAACCCGTTCCGGAACGTAGCTTGCCAGAGCGGTTATTCC
>CAZTRQ010000234.1:0-2555 GCA_964616245.1 uncultured Spirochaetaceae bacterium
GCGACCTCCGAATAGGTCGTCGTGTCCGGGGCGGTAAGCCCCGAGGCGATGCTGTCGAGACGGTCGCCGATAACGTCGGAGAGAATAAGGTTGAGGGAGGTCGCCGGGTACATCGCCGCGGCGAGACGCCCGCCCTTGATTCCCGACAGGTGCTTCCGAAAGGTGTTGATCTCCTGAATCGGGGCCCCGGAGGCCAAAAGCGCCTTGGTGGTGTTCTGCTTTTGGTCGAGGCCGATGGAGAGTCCGGCTTCGGGGAAGTTGCCGGGTTTGCAGAGAAGAGCCGACCCGCCCCCGGAGACGAGGTTGATGCAGAGCGTCCTCTCGTCGGCTGCCTTTGCCAGGGCGAGGACCTCGTCGGCGCCCCGGACGCTATTCTCGTCGGGAACCGGGTGTCCCGCCTCGATGGTCCTAACCCGGGAGACTTCGTCGGTGTGGCCGTACTTTACCGAGATGGCGCCCTCGCTGATCCGATCCCCGAGGACCGCCTCGAGGCCCCGGGCCATGCTCGCCGTCGCCTTCCCGGCTCCGAGTACGACAACCCGGTCGAATTCTGAGAGGTCGATGGAGAGCTCTTGCTCGGCGGTCTGGACTAGGAGCCTGTTGCCCTCGAGGCGAAGCGTTTCCTGCATCATCTCTACCGGGTCGACACGGCGGAGTCCGGCACGAAAAATTTGTGTGAGGTGATCGCGGTAGTTCATCTTGTCTTACGACTATAGCAGATGTTGACCCTTCGTTGTCCCCTTACTACCGTATAGCAAATGGAAGAAAACGTAGCGACCATCCCCACCCGGGCCGAAGTGGCACCGGAGGACAGCTGGAACCTCTCCCGCCTCTACCCAGAGGACGGCGCCTGGGAGAGTGATTTTGCCCGCTTCAAAGAGATCACCCAGAAAATTCCGTCCCTCAAGGGAACCCTCGGCGAATCGGCCGACTCGCTGGCGAAGGCGATGGACCTGTTGAACGAGGTGCGGCAACTCGAGGAGCGCCTGGGATACTACGCGCACCTGCGCCTCGCCGAAGACCAGACCGAGAACGCGAACCAGGATCGCTACGGCCGCTTGGTAAAGGTCGCCTCGGAGGCCGACTCCCTCGCCAGTTTCGTCGCCCCCGAGATCCAGTCGATCCCCGACGAAAAAATCGAGAGCTATCTCGAAGACGGTCGTCTCGCGGACTACCGGATCTATCTCCGGAAGCTGTTGCGGTTTAAGCCGCATATCTTGAGCGAAGCCGAAGAGCGGCTGTTGGCGCTGCAGGAAGAGGCCAACATGACCGCCCAGAAAGGCTTTTCCGCCCTTACCGACGCCGACTTCGACTTCGGCACCGTCGACACCCCGGAGGGCACGCGCCCCTTGAGCCAGGGAAACTACAACAGCTTTCAACAGCACGCCGATCGGGGTGTCCGGGAGCGCTCTTACCGGCAGTTCATGGGGGTCTACGACGGTCATAAGCACACCCTGGCCAACCTCTATTCCGGGAGCGTCAGCCTCGACGTCTACAAGGCCCGGATCCGCAACTACGAGTCCTCCCTCGCCTCCCGCCTCTTTCCCGACAAGGTCCCCGAAGAGGTCTACCGGGGGCTTATCGACGCGGTCCACGCCGGCCTCCCGGTTCTCCACCGCTACTACGGCCTCCGGCGCCGGGCCTTGGGCCTCGAGGAGCTGCGGCACTTCGACACCAAGGTGCCCTTAGTCCCGGACATCACCATGCATCACACCTACGACGACGCGGTGGAGAGGGTCTGCAACGCGCTTTCGCCCCTAGGTGATGAGTACGTCGAGACGCTTCGGGGGGGACTCTTTGGGGGCTGGGTCGACCGCTACGAGAACAAGGGCAAGCGCTCCGGCGCCTTCTCCGCAGGGAGCTACTTCGGCGACCCCTACATCCTGATGAACTTTCAGGATGACGACCTCCGGGACGTCTTTACCCTGGCCCACGAGGCGGGGCACTCGATGCACTCCTTCTACTCGGTCCGGGCCAACCCCTTCCCGCAGTACAACTACACCATCTTCGAGGCGGAGGTCGCTTCTACCTTTAACGAGCAGCTTCTCTACGCCGCCTTCGGCGAGGAGCTTTCGGATAAACAGGCCCGACTCTACCTGATAAACCGGCAGATAGACGACATTATAGGAACCCTCTACCGGCAAACGATGTTCGCCGAGTACGAGCTCAAAACCCACGAGCTCGCCGAATCGGGACACCCGCTGACCTTGGACCTGCTTCGGCAGGAGTACCGTAAGCTCTTGGAGCACTACTTCGGCCCGGAGGTGGTCTTCGAGGAGGTCTCGGACCTCGAGGGCCTGCGAATCCCCCACTTCTACCGCGCCTTCTACGTCTACAAGTACGCCACCGGAATCGCCGCGGCCATCCAGCTCGCCGAACGGGTCGTGGCCGGAGGCAGTGAGGAGCGGGACGCCTACTTCCGGTTCTTGTCGTCCGGGGGCTCTCGCTTTCCCTTAGAGTCCCTCGGGGCCGCAGGGGTGGATGTGGCCTCCGGCGAGCCGGTCCGCCGGGCGACCGAGCTTTTCGGGAATCTGGTGAATCAGCTCGAGATCGGG
>CAZTRQ010000235.1:0-2554 GCA_964616245.1 uncultured Spirochaetaceae bacterium
CTCCCTCTGCCGGAGCGACCCGAAGGCGACGGTGCTGGTAGTTGCCACCGAGCTCTGCACCCTCCACTTCCAGCAACGACTCGAGGCCGACTTTATCATCTCCAACGCCCTCTTCGCCGACGGTACCGGCGCGGCTCTGGTCTCCGCCCGGGAGTGGACAACCGGTCCCCGCCTCGCCTTGGACGCCTTCTCGAGTGTCGTGGTTCCCGACAGCGAAGAGGAGATGTCTTGGAAGGTGGGAAGCGTCGCCTTCGACATGCGGTTGTCGGCCTACGTACCGAAGTTTATCGGAGAGACCATCCGGGATATCGTGTCGCGTCTCGCCGGGGAGTTGGGGATCTCCCTCGAAGAAATCGCGCACTGGGCCATCCATCCCGGGGGCCGGGCAATTCTCGATCGGTCGGCTGAGGCTCTCGGCCTCGCCCCCGACGCCTTGGAGCACTCCTACGCCGTCCTCCGGGACTACGGGAACATGAGCTCGGCGACCATCTTCTTCGTCCTCAAGCGCCATCTCGAGGCGCCTGGATCCGGTCCCCTCTTCGCCAGCGCCTTCGGGCCGGGGCTTACCGTCGAGAGCGCCTTGATGACGAAATGCTAAAGCGAGGCTCCCTGGCCAACCGATGGGAGGGCCGGGAGCTGATGGACGACCCAAACTCGGATTTCGAGCTCCTCCGGCGCACCTTTCGACAGTTTAGAGTGATAAGCCGCCTTCTCTCCCGCTCCCGGAGCCTCCTGCGGCGCTGGATCCTGCGGGATTCTGCCGGTGCGGCTACCTACCGCGTCCTCGAGCTCGGTGGCGGGGACGGCGAATTGGCCCGGTGGCTCTACCGCGAGATAGCCGGGCGAGGCGCTACACCGGAGGTGGTGTCGATGGACCACGACGACCGGGCCCTCGAGCTGGCACGGGAAGCCGACGACGGCACGCCGATTAGGCTCCTCCAGGGCCGAGCTCCGGAAGAGCTCCCGGAGGGTCTCTTCGACGTCGCCCTCGGCAACCTCTTTCTTCATCATCTTTCCGACGACGAGGTGGTCGACCTTCTCGCCAAACTGCGGCGCCGAGGAACCAAACGCTGTGTCTTTAACGATCTCTACCGGGGGCGCCTGCCCTTTGCGGCGTACAGCCTCTTCGCCGGGGTGTTTCTCCGGCGTAGCTTCGCCTACTACGACGGCAGAGCCTCGATTCGTCGTGGCTTTCGTCCCGCGGAGCTGCGACGGATGGCGCAATCGGCCGGCTGGGACCGGGTTTGCGTCTTCCGCCGAATCCCCGGTCATCTGGTAATGGTGCTGGAGCAGAATTAGGCGAGAGCGCTATTCCCAGTTGGACAAAAGCCCCTGGGCCTTTTCGAGGTCTCGCCGGTTTCGTCGGGTCGGATCGGTAATCGCCGAAAGGCGTCGCTCCATCTCCCGGACCAGGGACAGAGCCTCCTCCCGGTCGGACTGTGCCGGAATGCTCACCTGCCCCTCGTAGAGGGCGGCCTCTTCCACCGGACCACCGGCACTCCCCGCGGCCTGCCGCTTCTTACTCTGTTCCCGGTCGCGTTTGTTCTGACGCCAGTTCCGGTCCCAGAGGCTCATCGCCAGCTCGAGGTAGTAGTCGTAGAAGGGGACGATATCCTCTCCCCGACGGAACTCTTCCTCGTGCAGCTCTACCGCGAGACGTCCGAAGGAGACCGCCGCGTCGTCGTCGCCGAAGGAGATGGGGCGCCCGGGAAGCTCCCGGTAGAGGGTGCCGAGCATAAAGTAGGGCTCCGGGTAGTCGTCGTCCCAGCGAACGCTCTGATGCAACAGCTCGTCGAGGTCCGAGGCCATAAAGAGGGAGTTGAGCACTCCCCGGGTCTGTCCGACGATTCCTCGGTTCGCCGCTTCCCAGAAGTAGGCCTCGGCGATACTCGGGTCGATCTCGATCGCCTCCCGGGCGTGGCCGGCCCCTTCCTCGTAGCGGCGGATCGCCTCGTCGTCGCCGAGCCCCTCGAACTGCTCCAAGTTGGTCTCTTTCATGATGGCCCGGGAGAGCCGCCAGAGGGCTTGGGCCCGGGCCTGGGTCGCAGCCCGGCCCGGGGCGCTCCCGAGACGGCCCAAGAAAGCCCGGGAGCGAGAAATGGCCTCCTCCAAGCGGTCTTCCCTATCGAGCTGATCTATTTCCTGGAGCTCTTCGGCGATGTCTTCTTGGGCTTCCAAAACGGCGGGCCCGGAGAAGACACCGGCACCGATAGTGCCGGCGAACATCAAGACGGTTAGTGCAATCGCGAATCGACCTGCCATCGTGCCTCCCGCGCTATTTCTTTGCGAAGAGGTCGCTCAATGTCGGCGCCCGACGGAAAACGCCCTCTATACCGTAGGCCGCGGCGACCCCGTGGGGCAGAACCACGAGGTCGACGTTCATGCCGACCGGAAGCTCTGACCAGATAGTCTTCTTGCACCGGACCTCCTGTTTACCCAGACGGGTCGGAATATCGTCGCCGAGCCCCTCCTCGGTGAGCATCCGGGCCGATTCGACGTCAATCTGGATAGTCACCGAGCTTCCCCGGCGGTTAAACCCGGTCATGCTCCTAAG
>CAZTRQ010000236.1:0-1168 GCA_964616245.1 uncultured Spirochaetaceae bacterium
CACCCACGACGAACGCCACAATCGCGGCGAAGAGGCTCTGGAGCTGGGACTGAGCCGACAGAACCGTTGCCAGAATGTCTTCGGGAATCCGGTCGGCGACAACGGAAACGCCCACCGGTTGCCGGAAGTTTTGGAGCACGTAGATGCTCAGAAAGACGACCACCGGTACCACGGTAAGCCCCTGCTGGCGGGAGATGCCGGCGACGAGCCCCAATCCGAGGCCGAGAATGAGCAGCCAATTGAGGGCGCTCTCGGGGTGGCGGAAACGTTTCGCGACGCGTGCCGAGGTCCGGGATGCGATCGACGTAAGAACGTAGATAACGGTGTAGGCCGCGCCGATAAGGAGCGCTTCCCGGCGCTGGGCTGTGAGGCTCTGGGCGACCGGGATGGTGATGGCCAAGGCGGAGACCATTGGCTGCAGATAGTCTTTGGCGCCCTTGTAGTAGCCACCGAAGGAGGACGCGCTCAATACCGCCCGGGCCGCACCGGGCCGACGGAACGTCTCCACCAAGCCCCGGCCGACGGTCCGAAAGTTTTCCCCAATGGAACGAACCGAAATTGTCCCGGTTACGCCGTCGAGCTCTTTCGGGTAGCTCAGCATAAGAAGCAGGTCGAGGACGTATGGAATCATCGAGTAGAGAAAGACGGCTCGGTAGTTTCGGGAGAGAAAGACGATCCCCGCCGCGATAAGCGCCGATATCGCCGACCCCATCTGTGACCAAGAGCGGGTGTGCCCGTAGTAGTCGTTCCCGTACTCCTGCAGGTCGTTCATCTGCAGGTAGGCGAAGATCATCGCCTTGTGGGTTCCCGTCCGGAAGGCCTCGCCGACGGAGAAGAACAGGATGGCCGGCAGAAACAAAGACATGGTCGAGCCGAACCAGAAGAGTGCAAAGGAAACGATGTACGCCAGAAAGGCGCCGACCATGGTGCGTCGGCGCCCAAGGCCGTCGGCGACGGCGCCACTAGGGATCTCCATCACGTTGACCGCGATCTCCCTGATCGCGTAGAGGGTCCCGACCTGGAGGTACGAAAGACCCTGCCCGAGGAGGAACAGGATCATGAACGGCTCAAAGAACCGCAAGTTCTTTAGAAATCCGTATGAGGAGAACTTGGCGTACTGAAGGTTTCGAGGAAACGCCATCGGGAGAGCCTAGTGATCCTCGTCCTC
>CAZTRQ010000236.1:1268-2542 GCA_964616245.1 uncultured Spirochaetaceae bacterium
TTTTCCATGAGGTATCTCCTTGTGCTTTGTATTAAGTGTAGTAGACCCGGACACCGTTAACAATGCTCGGGAACCGGCGTGTACACGAAGACAGATGATGCTTACGATGGCTGTAAGGGAGGACCGCATGGAATACCGACAACTAGGGAGCTCGGGACTTAAGGTTTCCGTCTTGACGATGGGAACCTTTACCTTCGGCGGCGTGGGTGACTTTGCGAAGGCGGGAAACCAGGGCGTCGAGGAGGCACGCCGGCTTGTCGATCTCTGCATCGACGCCGGGATCAATCTTTTCGATACGGCGAACATGTATTCCTATGGCCGCTCAGAGGAGATTCTCGGGGAGGCCCTCGGAAAGAAACGCAACGACGTTTTGATCTCCTCGAAGGCCCGGATGAAGATCGGGGACGGGCCAAACGACGAGGGCGTCTCTCGGTATCACCTTATTCGGGAGTGTGAACGGAGCCTCGAGCGCCTGAGGCGGGACCACATCGACATCTACTACATGCACGAATGGGACGGCACCACGCCGTTGGACGAAATGCTCGAAGCGCTCCACACCCTTGTTCAACAGGGCAAGGTACGCTACGTCGGATGCTCCAACTATTCCGGGTGGCACATCATGAAGGCCCTCGGCATCGCCGAGCGGGAAGGGCTTCCCCGCTTTGTGACGCAACAGATCCACTACACCCTGGAGGCGCGGGAGGCCGAGTACGAGCTTCTGCCGATCGCCGTGGACCAGGGAGTGGGCGTTTTGGTATGGAGCCCGCTTGCCGGCGGTCTACTCTCTGGGAAGCATCGCCGGGGTCAGGCGCCTCCGGAAGGCAGCCGCCAGGCGGCCGGGTGGGACGAGCCGCCGATACGCGACCCGGACCGGCTCTGGAATATCGTCGACGCCTTGGTCGAGATCGGCGACCGTCACGGTGTCTCGGCGGCCCCGGTTGCCTTGGCGTGGCTGTTGGAACGGCCGGGGGTTACCTCCCTCGTGACCGGTGGCCGAAAGGAAGAGCATTTTCGGGACAACTTCAAAGCGGTCGACCTGGCTCTTACCGACGAGGACCGCAAGCTCCTCGACCAGGTCAGCGCCATACCGATGATCTACCCCTACTGGCACCAGCAAAACTTCGCCCGGGACCGTTTCGGCCCCGGGGATTGGGCGCTACACCGGTACTTCGAAGCGCCGTAAGGTTGCCGTTGAAGGCCGGGAGGGGGGCTTACGCGGGCAATCAGGCAGAAACCGCCATTCTGTCGAACGATTGAACAAGATGCGTATCAAT
>CAZTRQ010000237.1:0-2536 GCA_964616245.1 uncultured Spirochaetaceae bacterium
CTGCCATTATCGATAAAGCTCCGGAGGGTGGCTACTCGGCGATTTGACCGGAAGTTTCCGGAGCGCATGGACAAGGGTAAACGAGGGATCAGGCAAAAGACAGCCTCCGGGGCCTGTCCGCCGACGTTGTTCGAGAGACTGTTTCCGTGGGATGAAACGAACGGAACTCGACCGCCGGCTTCGACGAAGTGGTTGCCATCTGAAGCGTGAAGGCAGATCATATTCCATCTGGATCAACCCGCAATCGGGAGTTGTTGAAGCAATTCCACGACATAATTAAATCAAGGAACCTCTTGGCAGGAAGATGGGGGCTCTCGTCCCACGATCGAAGGATTAGCCGATGATTACCGTCGATGGATTGCGTTTTTCCTATCCGGGGAGCCACATTGAGGCCCTGAAGGGCATTGGCTTTTCCGTTTCCCCCGGCGAGGTGTTCGGCTTTCTCGGACCCAGCGGGGCGGGGAAGAGCACCACGCAGAACATCCTGATCGGACTGTTAAAGCGCTACCACGGGTCCGTGCGGGTCGCCGGCCGGGAGCTCCGGGAGGTCGGGTCGGATTACTACGAAGAGATCGGGGTCGCCTTCGAGTATCCGAACTTCTACGGGCGCTTTACGGCCCTCGAGAACCTAACCTATTTCCAGTCCCTGTTTCGGCGGAAGACGACCCGGCCGGAGGCGCTTCTCGAGGTCTTCGGGTTGGGCTCCGACAAAGACACGAGAGTCGCTGCGTTTTCGAAGGGCATGAAGACCCGGCTAAACCTTTGCCGCGCCTTCCTGAACAGCCCCGGCGTCGTCTTTCTCGACGAGCCGACAACGGGGCTCGATCCGGGGAACGCTCAACGGGTCATCGAGATAATTCGGGAGAAGCAGCGCCAGGGAACGACCATCTTTCTGACTACCCACAACATGCACGTCGCCGACGTCCTCTGCGACAGGGTCGCCTTTATCGTCGACGGACGCATCGATCTTGTCGACTCCCCCCGGGAGCTCAAAGTCGGCCACGGCAAAAAGACCGTTAAGGTCGAGTACCGAACCGACGGGCGCCTGGAGTCGAGAGAGTTTTCGCTTGTGGATCTCGCAAACGACACGGGCTTCCTATCGCTCCTTAAGGAGGGCGGCGTCGAAACGATCCATACCCAGGAGGCTACCCTGGAAGACATCTTTATTCGGGTAACCGGGCGGAAACTGTCGTGAGACTCTTCCAGGCCTTGAAGCACGACATGCGCTACCAGTTCCGCCACGGGTTCTACTTTGCCTATCTGGTGGTTCTGGGAGCCTACCTCGTCGCCCTTCTCAACGTACCGTCGCAGTACCGAAACCTTGCGGTAAGCCTGGTGGTGTTTTCCGACACATCGGTCCTGGGGTTCTTCTTCGTCGGTGCCATCCTGCTTCTCGAGCGGGAGGAGGGGACGCTCCGTGCCGTATCCGTGACCCCCCTCCGGCCGACGGAGTTCTGCTTGTCCAAGGCGCTCTCGTTGACCGTCTTGGCCTTAGTGGTCAGCGGCTTGATGAGCTTCGCCCATCTCCCCGCTGGTTCCTCGTCGCTCTTCTACTATCTTGGTGTTCTTGGGAGCTCGCTTTTCTACACGTTCATCGGCATCGGAGTTGCCTCCCAGGCCCAGAGCCTCAACGGCTATTTCTTCCGGGGCACCGGGTACACCGTCGCGTTTATGCTGCCGCTTTTCGATTTTTTCGGCCTCGTCGAATCCCCGCTCTTCTGGCTCCTCCCGACTTTGCCGACCCTGACGCTCCTCCAGTCGGCGTACCGCGAACCCGGGCTTCCGTTACTGGCTGCTTCGGCGTTGGTTCTGTCGGTCTGGGTGATCTTGGCCCTTTTCTTCGGTCTTTCCGCGTTTCGCCGCCACATAATATTTCAAGGAGCAAGACCGGAATGAGCCGCTTCCTCACCATCCTGAGGGGAGACCTTCGAAGCGTTCGCAGAGACTCGCTGCTGCTGGTCGCTTCCTGCGCTCCCCTCCTTCTTCTCGGTCTTCTTCGATTCGTCGTTCCGCTCTTCGGTGTCGCGGTAGCGCAATATTATCCGCTGATCTTTCTGTTTTTCGCGACTGTCGTACCCCTCTTCTTCGGGATGGTATCCGGGTTCCTTCTTCTCGACGAGATGGACCAGAGAATCCTGAGCTTTGTCGCGGTCACCCCGACGGGGCGGGCGGGATATCTCGCAGAGAAGATTCTTATGCCGACGGTTTTGGCATTCGGCTTCTCGCTTCTCCTCGGTGGGGTCAACGGGATCGTTGCGGTCCGGTGGCCCGGGTTCCTCGCGGTGGCCTTCCTGTTGGCGCTCGAGACACCCCTCGTCGCGCTGTTTATCGTGGCCTTTGGGGAGAACAAGGTGGCGGGAGTGGCCCTGTCCAAGGTTTCCGGCCTCTTGGTGTTCGGGCCGGTCGTAGCCCATTTCGCAGACAAACCCTTAGCACTTGTCGCGGGAGTCCTGCCGACCTATTGGATTGGGGAGCTCTTCTTCCTGTCCGGGGGCTCTCGGGCGACCTGGGGGCTATTCTTTCTCGCGGCCCTTGG
>CAZTRQ010000238.1:0-2524 GCA_964616245.1 uncultured Spirochaetaceae bacterium
ATCGGTACTCTACTCGATGTCTCGGTGAACGGTCTCCGGAGAAAAAGCCGGGAGGCAGACCGCGACGTATTCGGCTCCGTCGGCTTCCGGGCTACTGTACCGGACCCACTCCCCGGGCTTTGCGACGAACGCCTGCCCTGCCCTTACCTCAAAGCTACCGCCCTCGAACTCTACCAGAAGCAAACCCGAAAGAACCAGTGTCGTCTCTTCGAACTCGGGCCGTTGCCCTGGCTCCTGCCACCCCGGCGGAGAGACCATCCGGGCTACACTGACCCCTTCCCGGCCGGTATTAACTCTCCCTACGTACTCTTCGATCCGTTTAGGTTTGTTCCCCGCGGACTCTACGATTGACGGTTTCGCTATTAGCTCCGGCATGAAGCCTCCTTGCAATGCTTCGAGATTCTCAAAATCTAGGGCTCGATCGCTTCGGAAGGAAGGAGCTCCCCCGTAGACAGGATGATGAGCCGTTCTTCCTTCCTTTCCGGGGCCTCGGTCGCAATAATCCAGGCGTTCCCGCCGACGGGGTCCCCGGCGGTGCCACCCGAGTAGTCGACGTAATAGATCCGGCCGCCGGCGTCGTCATTAATATGCAGCTGGAGCTCATCCTCGGATCTGATCTCAAATGAGTAAGCTCGCTTTCGCCGGGAGAAGGTCACCCCGTCTATCTCTTCGACCGAGCGCCACTTCCGGTACCCCGCGGCATTCCCTTCGGAATCGGTCAACCAGGCTGAAGCCACGTTCTCGACCACGAGCACCGAAAGCCCCTCCCGACCAGCCTGTTCTCGGAGCGCGAATAGATGCTCCTCGAGAACACGCCGGTCATGATCGTAGCTTTCCCGGACGTTCACAACGAAGAAACGGTTCGGCTGCCGTGGCCTCGGGCCCTCTTCGCTCCTCCACTCTATCAGCTCATCGCCTCCTCCGGTCCCGGTATGGACCCGAACGTACTCCGCACTCTCGCTATGGAGGTTTAATTCCTGATCTTCCTTCCAGTTATTAGCTACTAGAAGATCCATGTATCCTGCGCCGGTCCTCTCGATAAAGCCGTAGACGAGCATCGAATGGTGGAGCTCCGGTCCGATAAAGCCCGCAACCACCGGGGCTCCGATCTCGATCCTCCGAAGAACCTCCCGGACCTCCCGGCGAGCCGAAACGCGGCTTTGGGTCCCGTCCCTGGGTATGCCGTCACCGAGAAAGAGGTCGAAAACGATGTCCATTTGGAGAAAGTGCATGCCTCTTCGAACACGCTCCGAGCCTCCTCGGACGTCGTAGACCGAGTCGTTGTACATAGGTAGCGCCTCGGGGGTGGTGATGTAGCGGTACTGGCTTCCGGAAAAAGCGTAGCAGCGTCCAGGATTCGTCCCGAAGAGGCTGTACATGTAGGCCACCAGAAGCACCTTGTCGGCGTCGTCGATCTCACCGAAACGCTCCTCGAGCCAGGCAAAGAGGGCCAGAGAGTAGTCGCCGTTTAGGGTCTCGAAGTCCGCGTTGTTACCGAATCGAAAGTTGTCCCGTCCCCAGACGAAGTCCACGAAACCGACACGGTAAGGAACATCGACGTTCGATTCGGGGCCCGAGAGCCGAACAACGAGGTCGTGGACACCGGGTGAAAAGAAGGGAGAAAGAGGAACCGTGACCCTCCCGCCGGGCTCCGAAAGCCGGTACGTAAGGCTCGCGCCGGCGGCCGCGATTACCACCCGATCGAAGCGTTCCTGGGGGTCTTCGAGGGTCAGCTGCATAAGAAGCGGGCTCCCACTGAAGGAGTGGAGCTCCAGCTTGTAGGACGGCTCGTCGGACGCCCCTCCTTCTTGGGACGAGACCGTCGGCGATACAAAGAGCGACGCGCCAAGCAGCAAGAAGCCGACGGCGGCGAGAGGAGCAGGAAAGCAGCAACGCGGCGTCATGGTCGTAGCTTAGCACATTCCGTTGATTGCTTTCGAAGAAGTATACTGTGGTCGAGGGGAGGACGCATGTCGCTGAAGGATCTTCGGGCCCGCCTGGGAGAGCAGCTCACCGACGTGTGGGTTCTGCTCTCCGACACCGACCGGTTCTTATCGCGGTCTAAGCTGATGCCACGATACGAGAACCGTATCCGAGACTGGCGCCGGCGTCTCAATCAGCATCGAAACGACCCCGAAGTAATCCGGGCAGTCCGGAAAGAGATTATTGCCGTCCGCAAAGCGCTTAGAGAAGAAGGATGGGAGCTCCGTCTCGGGTCTCTCGATATCCGGGTGGCGGGATTCCGGAGCGACGACGCACAATCGAGAGGTTTTCGCCGAGCGGTGCTCGCCGTTTCCTCCTTAGGCAATATCTATCACCTAACGGGGGATCAGAATCACATTGAACTCAAGGAATGGCTCAGCGTTCGCCTGCCGCCCCGTAAACCGGGGGAGTCGTTGAGCTACCACTACCTCTGGTATCGCGTCTCCGCAGGCGTGATGGAGCTCGCCGGCGCAGACTCAGAGCCTCGAGAAGATTTGGAGCACCTCAGAGAGAGCGTGGAGGACAGAAAGTCCGACTTCGT
>CAZTRQ010000239.1:0-2468 GCA_964616245.1 uncultured Spirochaetaceae bacterium
CGTCCGGTCCCGGGTGCGGGCGTTGGCGAGGATTTCGTCGACCACCGACGTCCGGACCGGCCCGTCGATTTCCAGCATCTCCGCGGCGGTGGCGAGGTCGCTCATCATCAATGGCGGTCCCTGGTGCAGGGCGGCGATATCGGTGTCCGAAAACGTAACCTCCGGAAAGACGTGGGCGAGCGCCCCGGGAAGGATGTCCCGGCTGATCGGACCAAAGGTTAGGTGTTTGTGGAAACGGCGGCGGAGGGCCGGGTCGACGGCGTCGACGCGGTTGGTGCAGGCGATAAGGATTCCGGTGTACTCCTGGATCTGTTGGAGGAACTCGGCAATCTGAGTGTGCTCCCAGGAGCGCTGGGCGATGGATCGGTCGTAGAGTAGGGCGTCGGCCTCGTCGATGACGAGGACCGACCCGGCCTGCTCGGCGGCGCGAAAGGCAGCGGCGATCTGTTTTTCCGAGTCTCCCACGTACTTGGAGAGCAGGTCCGAGGGGCGCTTTAGGACGACGTCTCGGCCCAGTCGCTTGGCGAGCCAGAGGGCGTACTGCGTCTTGCCGCCCCCGGGAGGCCCTCCGAACAGCAGGCGCAGGCCGGACCCGGTTTCCGCGCGGTGCAGCGCCTGGCGTTCGACTCGGTCCAATGGATCCGAAGTAGAACAGAAGCGTGGGTCAAAAGAGAGCGATACGGTCGGGAGGCGACGGACGTCGTGGGCGAGTGCTCCGGTGGAGATCTGGTCCATGTAGCCACGGACGCGCTCCCGGAGATCGGCGGGCGTCAGTTCCTCGGCGTCGAGCTCGGCGGAAATAATCCGGGCGGTGCGGTCGATCGCGGCGGGGGTTATGTCGTAGCGCGCAGCAATGTCCCGCATCCAGGGGTCGAGACCCGGGCTATCGGCTACCGAACCCGCGAAGGGTGCGAGGCGCTCGGAAAGCATCCGGACCCGGGTATCGAGGGATGGGTGAGGGTAGGCAAAAACGTGTCCGAACCGGCGCAGCGCCGAGGCGGGGATAAGACGGTGGTCGTTGGTAATCCAGACGGTGGCTACCGGGATATTCTCGAGAAGGTCGTTGAGGATCGCTTTGTCGTAACTCCCGCCACCGGACGCGCCGCCAAAGAAGTCGAAAAACCCGGAGGCACTCTGCAGAAGTGCGTCGGCCTCGTCGACGATAAGGACGTCGGTCTCCGCGGAGAGGAGGCTTACGGCCATGCGGATGGCGTTGATGCGGCCCCCCTCCGCGTCGGATCCGCGGGCTCCCCGGAGGTGATGAGAGTGGCGGTTTAGGGTGGCGAGGGTGTGGGCGCTGCGCCCGAGCGACGCGACGAGGCTGCGGGCAAACTCGCTCTTTCCGACTCCCGGTGCTCCGGCGATCAACAAGGGATGCCTCCCGCGTATTGCCGCTGCGCAGGTGCGTACCTCGTCCGGGGGGAGGGAGAACTCCGAGAGCGGAAACTGCGGGGACGGTGTCTCGTCGAAAAGCCCGGCTCGGAGGTCGTCGAGGGTGTCGGAGCGGAGGGTGAAGAGGAGGGGACGGCTAACGTTGATATCGGCGATCTCGTCGCGGCCCCCACGGAATACGATGAGGCCTAAGCGGTCGAGGGTGGACCCCGGGGCGGTGTGTCGCACGAAGGTAGCGAGGTCGGTATCGGCAATATCAGCGACGAGCTTCATCTGTCTGCGCTGGGTACTCTGGTGCGCGAGGAGGGACATCACTTCGATATCCTCGAGGGCAAACAGTGCGACGAGGATGCGAGTGTGCTCTGCGGAGAGGGAAAAGAGCGCCGAGAGGTCGTGGACGATATCCGGGACCCGAGGACAGGTGTCCGATACTTCGGCGTTGTCGAAAATATAGTCGACCACGATGGGGTGTAGCGCTTCGTGGTGCCGGGCGACACGCAAGCAGACCTGCCGGAGGCGCTGCAGCGATGGCGCTACGGACCCGAGCTCGGTTATGGCGTCGGATCGCAGGTTTAGCTCTTCTTTACGGGCGAGGATGTGTCGAATCAAGCCGGTAAGCTCTACCGACTCGGCGATCGACACGCCGAATTGAACCAGTTCTTCCGAGGGGGCAAGGTGCTTCGCGCATTTTCGAAAGACGTAACGGTGGTACGCTCTCCACTGTGAGTCGACCCTCTGAAGGCCGGTCGATTGCCTCCGATGTGTGCGGCCGAGGTGGGCACCGGGATGATGTTTCGGGTACGCTGCCATGCGCCCCAAGGTAGCCCGGAGCTTCTGACATGAAGTGTCGCAGGCTGATAAAAGCGTAACAAATGCCGGAAGTTAAAATCGCTCAGGGTGTACGACGCTCTGTGTCCCAGGCCAAGTGATATTCTACCACTATGAGTATGAGAACATGGAACGACAAGCTTTATTTGGACGCGATGCCGGGTCGCCAAAAGGCCGGGCGCCCTCAAGGGGACTTTCCCGGCTGGCTCCGGGAGATGCAGGAGAACGGGATTCGAACGGTGGTCTGC
>CAZTRQ010000240.1:0-2449 GCA_964616245.1 uncultured Spirochaetaceae bacterium
GCGGCGGAACCACAATGAGCGTGGACACTCATTCGATCGGGAAAAAATCCCGGGAGACCGCGGCTCGGGCCGAAGGTAGCGCAGGATGAAAGCCTCCGTATTCCGATGGGAGCTTCCCGTCTTCCTTGTCGTGTTTGTCGTGCTGCTGATTTCGGCTCCGATGATTCGCGGCCTCCGGAGTAACGATGTGCTTTCGTTGGAGCTCGACCGGTTGCGCCACGCCTGGTTCGAAGAGGTGGTTCTCCGCGCCGTTCGGGAGCCCGCCGCCACGAGCCCTGGGGCCGACTTCGATTTCCAACGACTTCTCGCAGAAAGCAGAGTGCTCAATGTGGTGCGGTTTTCTCCGGAGCTCCGAGACGAGCTCCAACTTTTAGTCGAATTGACCGAGGCGTCCCCTACCCCCGAGACGCTCCAGGCGACGCAGCGGAAGTTCTCCGAGGTGCGGAGCTTGGCGGGCTACCTCGAGTCTCAGAGCAATTTTGCCTATCAGAGCCTCCTGGCGTTTCTGGTGCTGCTGATAGTCGGTTTTGCCGTTGTGCATCGCCTCCAGGGGGCGCGTATCCGAGCCTTGGCCGCCGAGCGGGAGACCGCCGGGCGGATGCAGCGCCTGGCGTTGGCCGTCCAGGAGCAGGAGCGCCATCGTATTGCCCGGGAGCTCCACGACGAGACGGCTCAATCCTTGGCTCTGGCTGGAATGATCGCCGATCAACTCGGCGCCGGGGCCGATACCGACCGACTTCGGGGAATCCTCTCACGAGCGATGCGGGATATTCGCAATGTATGCCAGCGGATGCGGCCCCCGGCGGATTGGGCGGACAAGCCGGGAGAGATGATCCACTCCCTCTGCGCCTCCATTGAAGAGCGTTACCCCCTGCGCGTTCATCGGTCGCTCCAGGAGGATCTCTCGGTGGACTGGGACGACGAGGTCTTCCTCCACGTCTACCGTATCGCCCAGGAGAGCCTCGCCAACGTAATTCGCCATGCGGGTACGAACGAGGCCTGGGTTTGCCTGGAGGAGGAAGAAGCGGGAAAGATAACGCTGACGGTTGCCGATAAGGGAAAGGGAATCGACGGCGCGGAAGCCGGGTTGGGTCGCCGGGGCATGATGGAACGGGCGGAGCTGATCGGTGGACGGCTTCGATGGTTCGCGCCCCCGGAAGGAGGCACCGCCGTCTGCCTGACCCTCGGCAGACGTTTGCGAGAAGGGAGCAATCAGCAATGAAGATCCTCTTGGTCGACGATCACAAGATGTTTCGGGAAGGGGTCTGCGACATCTTACTGAAGGAGAGCTTCTGCGACGCGGTCATCCAGGCGTCCAGCGTAGAAGAAGCCCGAGGCAACGTTGCCGACGGTTCCCCGGACGTGGTCGTAACCGACTTAAGCCTTCCGGACGAGCCGGGGCAAAACCTCCTCCGGTGGCTTACCGAGGAGCACCCCACCGTCCCGAGCCTCTGCATGACGATGCACTCCGAAATCGCCGTAATGCGAGAGGTGTTCTCCGCCGGCGCCCGGGGCTTCGTGACCAAGGAGTCGGGGTATAGGGAGCTTCTCGAGGGTATCCGGCGCGTGGCAGCGGGGGAGGTCTATCTCGACCAGGTAATGCTGTCGCGGCTGCTGGACTACCTTGGGCGCGGAGGAGCCGACGGACACGAGGCGGACGGCGCGGTCGGAGTCCTCTCCCAGAGGGAGCGGGAAATCTTCTCCCTGTTGATAGAGGACAAGGACGCCCTAGAAATCGGCGAGACGCTCTTTATCAGTCCAAAGACGGTCGAGAACCACCGCACGAGCATCTACCGAAAGCTCGGGGTCCGGGACCGACTATCCCTCTTCCAGTTTGCTCGCTCCAACGGTCTTCTCGAGTAGTCGAATCGTAGGCTCTCGGACAAGGAACACGGCGAGAACGCTCAAGAGCTTGTCCATCAGGTTGGTGACCATTCCGGCCCAGAAGACCGACGTAAGGTCGCTTTGACCGGTCATCAGAACTCCCATCACCAGCCGATCGATAGCATGGACCATCGTGACTCCCTCGAAGAGGACGTAGGAGAGAACCGAGCCGCCGATGCCGTTTGCCAACGCCAGAATAACTCCCATCCAGAGATAGCCGGCGGGGCTGACCAGCCATCCCTTGTACCGGAATCCGGCTGCGATAAGCGCCGTCATAAGGCTGCAGCAGAAAAAGGGAAAGAGTACCAGTCCGGTGTACCCTAACAGGATATGAGTCACCACGGCTGTTACGACGGCGGGAAGCAGGCCGAGGTGCAAGGCCACCAGAATAGTGGCAATGGAATCGAAATAGAGGGGAACTTCGAGGAGGTGAATCACACCTGCCAGAAGAAAGTTCAGTCCGCCGGCTGCAATTGCCACCACGCCGGGCCAGATCAGGGTCCGGGCCTTTAAGGATGCCACGCTAATCCAACTGAAGCGTAAACCCCGCCCAGACTTGGAGGGG
>CAZTRQ010000241.1:0-2437 GCA_964616245.1 uncultured Spirochaetaceae bacterium
TCTTATTACTGCGCCAGTTTTTCCCGCGCTTCAATCAACAGGCTTGTTGATACGTTATAGTTGACGCGGAGGACAGACAGACCATAGGGTGTGGTTGTGCTCGACGGCTTACTCCGACCTGTCAAAGACCGAATTCTTGCTCCCGTCGTTTCGCGAACCGCGCGTCATGTCAGTGCCTTCGTGGTTACCTGGCTGGCCTTCTTGGCCGGAATCGTCGCCGCCGCCTTCGCCTATTTCGGGAGCGTCCCCTGGTCCGTCGGACTCTGGCTCCTTGGTCGGGTTCTCGACGGACTTGACGGTGCCATCGCTCGGGAGAGCGGTAGTCAGAGTGACTACGGCGGGTATCTCGACATCGTCCTCGACATCGTCGTCTATGCGGCTGTTCCTCTCGCTCTGGCTTTTGGCCAAGGAAGCCCGAATGCGGTTGCTGCGGCAGCGGTTTTGATGGGCGCCTTCTACATCAACGTTGGTTCCTGGATGTACCTGTCGGCCCTCCTCGAGAAACGATTAGCCGCCGGGATTAACCCTACTAGCGTCGTAATGCCCGCGGGCCTGGTAGAGGGAAGCGAGACGGTCGCCTTTTACACGCTCTTTCTCTTGATTCCAGGGCTTCTCATCGAGTTCTTTCTCGTCATGGCGGCCCTAACGCTTCTTACGGCCCTCGTGCGAACGATCTTCGCCAAGCGGCTCCTCGCTGCTGGGCATACACGATAATGATCTGATTGGTTACCTTTTAATCGTGGAACGTTTACATGACAATCAAATTGTTCTTGGGGGCGGTTGCTTCTGGTGCCTGGAGGCGGTGTACCAGCGAATAGACGGTATAGAGTCGGTAGTCTCCGGATATGCCGGAGGACAGGTCGAGGACCCCACCTACGAAGCGGTGTGCACCGGGCGCACCGGACACGCGGAGGTCGTTCTAATAACCTTCAATCCTCAGAAGACCAGTCTGAAGAAGGTCCTCGATCTTTTCTGGCAGGCCCACGATCCGACGACCCCCAACCGGCAGGGCCACGACGTGGGCACCCAGTACCGGTCCGCGATCTACTACTCCACCGAGGAACAACGGCACGTCGCCGAAGAATCGATGGCGGAAGCCGGTAGCCGCTTCTCCGAGCCTATCGTTACCGAAATCGCGCCCTTGGAGCGCTTCTACCCGGCGGAGAGCTACCATCAAGACTACTTCAACAGCCATCCTTTTGCCGGCTACTGCCGGGTGATTATCGCGCCGAAGCTCAAGAAGCTCTCGCTCTGACGGGCCGGTAACGTGCCTCCGGGACTTCAGGTTACCGCCAGGTGTCCCGGGATTTCCCCAAAATTGACAGTCCCTAGACCCCGGTCTATACTCAGGGGGCCCATTACCTCCACGTAAAGGCCGCAAAAAAGGGACAGATATGAAAGCTCTGGAGCTCGAAGCCTACAAAAAGCTGGTGTATAAGGATATTCCGAAGCCCTCACCGGGGACGGGTGAGTTGTTGATACAGGTGAAAGCCTGCGGTATCTGCGGAAGCGACGTCCACGGATACGACGGTTCCACCGGCAGGCGGATGCCGCCCGTGGTCATGGGGCACGAGGCCTCCGGGATAGTCGAAGAGGTGGGGCCCGGTGCCGAGGGCTTCTCGGTCGGGGCCCGGGTCACCTTCGATTCGACGCTCTCCTGCGGGTACTGCTACTACTGCCGCCGGGGACAGATAAATTTTTGCGAGAACCGCCGCGTTCTCGGCGTTTCCTGCGACGAATACCGACAGAACGGTGCCTTCGCGGAGTATGTCGTAGTTCCGGCCCGGGTCTGCTACCCGCTCCCGGAAGAGCTCTCCTTTGTCAACGCGGCCCTGACGGAGCCCCTTTCGATTGCGGTTCACGGCGTTGAAATCACCCCTCTTGCACTCGGCGACAGCGCTCTGGTGGTCGGCGCCGGAATGATCGGTCTGTTGACGATAGCCGTGCTCCGGGCCCGGGGATGCGGACGTATCTACGCCTCCGACATCGACGCGTTTAAGCTGGAAAAGGCGAAGGAGTTCGGGGCCGACATAACGATCGACGCCTCGAAGCAAAACGTCGAAGAGGCGATTCGTCGTCGGGAGAGCCACGGGGTCGCGGCGGCATTGGACGCGGTCGGCAATACCCCGTCGATCAACAGCGCAATCCCGGCGATTCGCCGGGGCGGGACGATGACCCTGATCGGAAACCTTTCGCCCAAGATCGAGGTTCCCCTCCAGGTAATCGTATCCCGGCAAATTCGTCTCCAAGGCTCCAACGCCTCAAACGGCGAATACCCGGCGTGCCTCGAGCTTCTGCGACAGGGGGCAATCAATACCGAGAGCTTTGTTTCCGCGGTCGCCCCCCTCTCCGAAGGGGTAGACTGGTTCGAGCGGCTCTACAACGCGGAGAAGGGGCTCCTCAAAGTCGTTCTCGACCCGGCCCTGTAGAGGGCGAT
>CAZTRQ010000242.1:0-2426 GCA_964616245.1 uncultured Spirochaetaceae bacterium
CCAAAGGTAGTTTCCCGGCGCCCCGCAAAAGAGAAGCTTCTGTTGAGTGTGTCCATAAAGAGCGCCCGATTGGCGAGGCCGGTAAGGGGATCGTAGTAAGCTTGTTCGTGAAGTTGGGCTGCGGTCTGCCTGGCCTCCTCCGCCTCCCGCGAGAGCAGCTCGCGTTTGAGCCGGTCGGCGTTTATTCGTTCGCTTACAAGGGCAGAGAGAGCGGACATCCGAGCGTGGATAAAAAGGCCTATCACGGTGTGGGCACATATAACGCCGCCGTATACCATGGCTGCCCGGCCGCTAGGCATATTTGTGTACTCCACACTTATTGTGGTAGCGAACAGAAAGAAGATCGTGAAGAATACGTAGGGACGCGTCTCCGAGAAGAGCATGCTGACAGCAACCGAAGCGACGAGAATGCCCAGGGCGTATTCTTCCGAGCCCCCATCGCGGATTACCAAGTAGTTCTGATGTAGGGCGATCAGATACGCGTAACTGTGGCGAAGCAGCGCCACCCTCTTGGTAAACCAGGGGACATTCTTACTGAGAATCCAGAAGCAGAGTGCAACAGCCCCGACGGCCATGCGGCCCAGGGGAGAGACGTAGATGCCCGGCACGGTGAGAAGCAAATAGACGGCCCACAGCGGATACAGCACAGCGCCGGCCAGAAGCATAGCTTGCTGAATGGAAGTCTCGTTGTCGGTGTTGAGCTCGAGCACATCGTGTGTTTCTTGCATGGTACCCTCTACTGCGTCACCGGCGCCGCGGAGCAGGAAACCCTGTTTACCGCGCCTTCCCTTCCGATATCTTTGCTTAGCTAATCCCGGACAAATATTTATCACTAATGTCGGAAAAAACCTACGGGCGGTATGGCGCTCGGGCCGGCCTCTGGGGCGCACACTTGTTGATCAAGCCTAAGTCTTTCGGCTGGCTTCCGGGAATGATGACTCCTTCGCTTCATAAAATCCTAACCGTCTAAGACTATCATTGAGTCACCGGAGGAGCACCCCGGAAAGGAGTAGGCCATGCGAAATAGGACCCAGTGCGGAATTTTGCGCGTTTTCATAGTTTTTCTGTTGATACTTGCCGTCGTAGCCCCGGCGATTGCCATCGGTAGACCCGAGGTTGATCTCGGCGGTCCGGATGTCGTGTTCGTCAACATCGCCGACACCCACTCGGCCTACGATTCGTATCCGGTTCTCCTCGCCGCGATTGAGGAGTTGGCCGAATCCTACGCCGCCGAAACGCAGATGGTCTTCTTGTTCAACGGAGACTTGTTCGAGCTTGGCGTAGTGGTCGCCTCCCGGTCTGAGGGAGCCGCAGACTGGGCCTTTCTCGAACGACTCGGGGCCCTCGGCGACGTCATCATCAACGTGGGTAACCACGAGTTCGACTTTATAAGCCCCTTCGATTTCGTCGCGGCGGCGCGTCAAAGCGGTGCGGTCGTCATCGGCACGGTTGGGACTACCGAGACTCCCGAGCTCACACCGGTTTCTACGGATATCGTGGCCGGAACAGAGGTAATCCGCATTGTCGGCGTCGGAACCGACCAGGCCAACACCTATCCGCAATCTATTCGTGATTCCCTCGAGATTCCGGCACCCGTCGATTGGGTCGTCGAGAACTGGAGCGACGTTGTCGCCGGAGCAGACTACACGGTCCTTGCGTCTCACGCGGGCCTCGCTTCTGACGTGGAGATACTGGACTCCATCGGTGGGGACGATTCTATTCTCTTCGCCGTAGGCGCCCACGACCACCTGACGATTCGAGAGAGCGTAAACGGCACGGTGTATATGCATAACGGGTTCCGCGGCGAGCGATTCAACGTGACCGAGCTTTATCGAACCCCAACCGGATTCGTAACTGAGTTCCGGGATGTAGTGACGGCATCGCTCGAAGGATACGACGAAGCTCTTTCGGCCCTTATCTCCGAGCTTCGGGAACAGCATCTTACCGAGGAGGATCTGGCGGTCGTCGGTACGATTCGGCAGGATTTTACCGTCCTCGAGGCGGCCCGCTGGGCCACCGAAGAGGTGCGCTCCTTTACCGGCGCCGACGCAGCCTTCCTAAACCACTCCTCCTTCGGCGCAGGTCTTCCCGCAGGCCCGCTGCCGCGGTATCGCTTCGACCAGTTTATGCGGTTCGACAACGACGTTATGCGTGCTCGGGTCGATTCAGAGACGATGCGTACTATCCTGGCCCGGGCAAACCAGCATGAACAGACTGACGTACGGCGACGCACCGGTGATTTCCTCTACACCAACAGCGATATCCAGGTGCGCGACGGGCAGGTTTACGACATCGTGACATCGAGCTGGGTCGCCCTCGACTTCAACCAGATGCGCTACCTCGGCACGACCGTCGAGTTCGAGCAGATTCCCGGCATCACAACCAAAGAAATTCTCATCCAAGCGATGTACGATTAGAAGAGCACC
>CAZTRQ010000243.1:0-2420 GCA_964616245.1 uncultured Spirochaetaceae bacterium
CATTGCCACGATCGCGGCGGTAGCCAGAAGGATCACGATCGAGACGATCTCCGCCCGGACGACCTGTGCGGGGTCCGTTATCCGCCCGCCCCAGACGATCGTTTTCGGGAGGACGCCACTGGCCACGAGCACGTGGAAGACGACGACGGTACCCAGAATTGCGAGGGACGTGATCGATGCGGCGCGAATCGAGATGAAATCCATGAGCAAACTCCGTATATCTCTAAGATAGATTGACACGATATATCCTATAGATATAATTGTCAACATGGCATTAAGATCACCCCGAAAGAGCCGTTCGCGGAACGCGGTACTCGGCGTCCTCTCCTACGGGCCGTCCACCGGGTACGAAATCCGCAAGCTTTTGTCGGACACCACATCTCACTTCTGGAAGGAGAGCTACGGGCAGATCTACCCGACGCTGGAAGAACTCCGGAACGAAGGGCTGATCGAGGTGACGGCGCACGAGACCACCGGGCGCGAGACACGGCGCTTTGCCATCCTGCCGGAAGGCGAAACGGTGCTCCGTGAGTGGATCCGGTCTCCGGAGGTCCAGCTCAAACCGGGCCGGAACGAGCTCCTTCTCAAGCTCTTCTTTGCCCGCTCGACCGACGCACCTTACCTGATTCCCCAGGTCGAGTCGTATCGCAGAACGACCGGAGAGCTACGCGACGCGTACCGTGAGTTTACCGCCGACGCCGCGTCGGACGATATCCCCGCCGACGCTCAAGCGCTTATCGGGACGACGATCGACTTCGGCGTCGCTGCGGCCGAGATGCAATCACGCTGGTGCGAACGGACGATAGAAACGCTCCGGGGGCTGGAGACACGGACCGGAGGGCGATCTGCCGCGCGATTGGCAGGTTCGGCCGGTGTGGGTGCGCCCTCGCGAGCCGGCCGCAGGACATGAGGCTTCCCGGCCTTCGGCTTCACGAGCTGAAAGGAGATCGGGCCGCTACCTGGGCTGTACACGTCAGTGGAAACTGGCGCGTCACCTTTCGCTTCGAAGGCCAAGATGCCGAGGGCGTGAATTATGAAGACTATCATTGAGGTGTCACCATGCTAATGCACAATCCTCCGCACCCAGGAGAAGTAATTCGAGAGCTTTGTCTTGCGCCACTGGGTCTGTCCGTAACCGAGGCAGCAAAGGCCTTGGGTGTCAGTCGCAAAACACTGAGCGCGATCGTTAACGAGCGTTCCGGGATCAGCCCGGAGATGGCGGTTCGGCTGTCAATTGCCTTTGATACCACGGCGGAAAGCTGGTTGAACCAGCAGACTCAGTATGATCTTTGGAACGCCGAACAGCACCGAAAAGACCTGCAGGTAAAACGTCTTGTTGTCGCGTAGGTCCACCGAATAGACAGAGCGGAACACTACGTCGCCGGACCGATTCCGGCTGGGCGTCGGCTACCGCTTCTGCCAGCACGTTTGATAGTCATCGATGTAGTCGGTCATTCGGCGGGGCGCCCGGCCGAGGAGCGGTGGAAGTGTGTCGGTTACGCGGTGGGCCAGCCGGAGTCTCACCGTAAGAAAGAGGCGGTTAACCACTTTAACGTAGTCCGGGTCCCATCCACGATCCAGCGCCCGCCTTCGAAACTCACCTGGAGAAGGCCGGGGATAGCGGATCTCGCGACCGAGGGCGTCGCCGAGGAGCTCCGCGACCTCGTAGTAATCCATCGCCTCGGGGCCGGTAACCTCGTGCGTCCTCCGGCCCCTCCCGGGGCGAAGGAGCAACAGGGCCCCGGCTTCGCCGACGTCCCGGGCATCGACAAAGCTTGTCTTGCCCTTCCCGGCGGGGGCAACGATTTCGTCATCCTCCCGGATAAACTCCGAAAAGGCGGTGTCGAGATTCTGCATGAAGAACCCAGGGCGGATAAAATCGAAATCGAACGCCAAATGCTCGATCTTCTTTTCGACCCTTCGATGAGGAATAAAGGGGGCAAACTGAGCTCCCATGACCGAAAGGAAGACCACATGGCGGACCCCGGCCCGCCGGGCGGCGTAGAGAAAAGGAAAGATATGCCTCTCGACGTCGGCGATGGCCGGCGGCCGGAGCAGAAAAAGCTGCGACACCTCTTCGAAGACTTTTAAGCTCGGCGGGCCCTTCAGAAAGTCGTAGCCTATAAGATCCACGGACTCCGTCACCCCTGCGTCGGTCAAGACCGACGCTCCTCGCCCCGGGTCTCGTAAGAGGCCGCGAACCGACCGCCCCGCCGCGACGAGCTTTTTGGTTACTTCGAGGCCGACGTTCCCGGTCGGCCCGGTAACCAGGACCGGCCCCCGGTTCTCGAATGGTGTCTTCATAACCACGGGCTACTGATCGCTGACCATCGGCGCGTCCCGGAGGTGCTCGTTCTTTTCGAGCTCGTCGAGAATAAACGTCGCAACGTTCTGCCGGGATGCCTTCGGACCCGGACCCG
>CAZTRQ010000244.1:0-2414 GCA_964616245.1 uncultured Spirochaetaceae bacterium
CGGTCCAAAAGCGGCTGCCGGGGCCCCAGGTCTAAACGACTCGGCTCCAACTTTGTCTGGGCGTCCCGCCTACCGCGGCGTCCGGTTCGGCCAAATGCCCGGCTGGAAATCGAGGCCGTGGCCGGCGATTTCTTGGGGACGATAGAGCTCCTCCAGGTACGTGACATCGTCTGCGCTTAGCTCTATATCCAGGGCGCCTGCGGCATCGTCGAGGTAGTCCATCTTTGTAGCACCGATAATGGGTGCCGTGATGTAGGGCTTACTCAGAAGCCAGGCAAGGGCCGTCTGCGCCGGTTTGTAACCGAGGCGCTCGGCAACTTCGGCGTTCCGGTTGGCAATTTCCAGATTCGCCCCGGCGTACCAGCTTTTCATGTTGTGATCCGTCTTGCCTCGAGAAGTCGTTCCGCTGTCGACGCTCTCCTGTTTTCGGCTCAACAGGCCCCGACCGAGGGGGCTCCAAGGTATGATGCCGATCTTCTGATCCCGGCAGAGGGGAATCATCTCCCGCTCCTCTTCTCGGTAGAGAAGATTGTAGTGGTTCTGCATGGTGATAAACCGGCTCCAACCTCGAAGCTCCGAGGTGTAGAGCGCCTTGGAGAACTGCCAGGCGAACATGCTCGAGGCCCCGATGTAGCGCGCCTTGCCCGCCTTTACGACGTCGTGAAGCGCCTCGAGGGTCTCCTCTATAGGGGTCTCGTAGTCCCAGCGGTGAATCTGGTAGAGGTCGACGTAGTCGGTTCCGAGGCGGCGCAGGGAGGCGTCGATCGACTCCATGACGTTCTTCCGGGAGAGGCCGCAGTTGTTAAGGCGCTCCCCCATGGGAAAGTACACCTTGGTGGCCAGGACGACCTCTTCCCGCCGGGCGTACTCCCTTAGGGCTTTCCCGGTTACCTCTTCGCTGACTCCCTGGGAATACTGATTCGCGGTATCGAAAAAGTTGATGCCCAGCTCGAGGGCTCGCCGAAAGAAGGGCATCGATGCGGCCTCATCGAGAACCCACTCCCGCCATTTCGGGGTCCCGTAGCTCATCGTACCCAAACAGATGCGGGATACCTCCATCCCGGTGTTGCCGAGGCGTACGTATTTCACTTCGTTCTCCTTTACCTGGTATGGTACCCGCGATTTGGTAATGGGAGAAGACGCCGAGGGACGGGGCTTGTTGGCGGCTAAAGGGCCAGGGTGACCGTTTCGTCCCCGGTGGTGATGCGGATCCTCTTCGGCTCGGCGTGTACCCTACCGGCGACGGCGTTGTTGTTACGTGGTTTCCTAATGCCGGAGCCGAGCTCCCACACCTCGATCGATAATGACACCTCGACCGCAATCGTAACCCCGGCGACGGTTACCGGCGTCGGTGCGAACGTTTCCCGGTACTCCATAATGCCTCCCTGACCGTGCCGAGCACTATCCAGCCATCCCGGCGAAAGAAAAGCCCCACCAGCGTTGCCCCGAGGAGAATCGGCACCACCCGGACAAAGCCTTCTCCTTCGACCTCTATCTCCGGGTCCTCGTTGTCGAACCGGGGCTCGATTTGGATTCGGGCCGAGGATATCTCGCCGACGACAAGGACGACCGGGAGGATCCAGCCGTAGACCATGCCGGTGTCCGCCGGATCGTAGAGCCCAAACGCTATACGAAGCCTAAGGGTTCGCACCTCGATCCTGCGTAACAGCCTCGCCGCAAGGGAGAGAAGGACCCTTCGAAAATCTTCCCGGAGGAAGGCTCGGGGATTCTTAACACGGTGCCGGCCTTTGCCGTCGGAGTCTCGCCGGCGCTTCTCCCGGCGTCTCTTTACCCGGTCCGCTTTCCTGCGACGCTTCTCGGGTGTGCTGCGGTAGACTGTCACCCAGTCCCATAACCAGGTTACCCGGGCCTGCCAGCCCCCTCTCGGCACATCGAGGCGAAAGCGAAACGCGAAGGGAGCCGTCAGGGCGATCAGAACGACCGCCCCCACCGCGGCGAGAATTATTAGGAGGACCGTTACCGCCGGCACGGAAGCCTGCTTACTCGGTGTCTCCCCGCTGCTTTTCCACAATACGCTCGACTGCGTGGGAAACGCTTTCGACGAAGGAGTCGGTTACCCCTTTAAGGCGCTCGACCCGGGTGCCGTTCTTGTCGATAACGACGAGGGCCACCGGCTTGATTCCTCCCGCACCCCCGGCACCGCCGCCGGACCCCGAGTCGGGCTTTTCGCCGGAAACGCCACTACCGGCTCCCCCGCCGAATCCGAAACCGTAACTCGCCACCGGAACAATGGTCGTGTCGCCGATGGTCAGCGGATCTCCGATAACCGAGCGGTCGGCAAGGAGCGACTTCACCTGGGAAACGAGGCCTTCTATGAGCTCTTTTGAGTCAGTCATACCGGTAGTCTATCATATTCGATCACTCATTCGAGATGAGCGGCCGGAGCAGCTCCG
>CAZTRQ010000245.1:0-2406 GCA_964616245.1 uncultured Spirochaetaceae bacterium
CTCGGGGCCCGGGAGGAGAGCGAAGCCGGGAGCGTGATGGACCTGAGTCTGGTGACCCAGAACCGGGACTTCGACTATCTCCTCGACCTTGAGAACCGGCGGGTGGAACCGGCAGAGGGAGAGATCGGGGTGCCGGTCTACTACCTCCGGCGGGACGGCCTCGAGATCGGGGACACGGTGCGTGTCTCGGGGAACGGTTTCGACCGGCGCTTTACGATTTCGGCCTTCGTCCGGGACGCGCAGATGAACCCGGCCATCGTCCATTCGAAGCGCTTCGTCTTAAGCGAGGCCGACTACGCGGCCCTCCGGGGGCACTTCGACGAGGTCGAATACCTTGTCGAGTTCCGCATGACCGACCCGGAACGGACCGACGCCCTCATCGACGCCTACGCCGCCTCGGGGCTTCCGAAGCGGGGCCCGACGGTGGACCACGGGCTCTTCCGTGTCCTGAACGGCCTGACCGACGGGATGGTCGCGGCGGTCGTCATCATCTTGAGTCTGCTGTTGATGGTTGTCGCGATTCTCTGCCTGCGGTTTACCATCCTTGCCGCCGTAGAGGAGGACTACCGGGAAATCGGCGTTATGAAGGCCATCGGCATGGCCGGGCGCGACATCCGGCGGATCTACCTGGCCAAGTACATCGCCGTCGGCGCGATCGCCGTCCTCGCCGGCTACCTTGCCTCCCTCCCCTTGAGCCGGGTGCTCTCGGGGAGCATCGCCCTGGCAATCGGCTCCGCCCCGGCGAGTGCCGCCGGCGGAGCGGTTCCCCTCGCAGCGGTAACCCTGCTCTTTCTCGCCGTGGTCGTCGCGGCCCTGCGGGTGCTCTCCCGGTTCCGCCGGATTAGCGCCGTCGAGGCCCTCCGGTCCGCGGGAAGCACCGAAGCGCCCCGGAGCGGCGCCTTCCTCCCGGTCAGTCGAACCCGTCTTCTCGGGATCAACGTCTTTCTCGGCGCCCGGGACGCGGCGCAGCGGTTTCGCCTCTTCGGGTTGCTCACCGGCATCTTCGTCTTTAGCGCCTTTATCACCATCGTCCCGGTCCACTTCCTCGGGACGATGACCTCCCCGTCCTTTATCTCCTACATGGGGATCGGCAGTAGCGACCTCCGCATCGACCTCCGGCAGTCCGAAGGAGTGGCCGAGCGCTTCGACGCGATGGTCGAAACCCTCGCCGCCGACGAAGAGGTCGAGCGCTTCGCGCCCTTTATCACATCTCAGGTTACGCTTCTTACCGATAGCGGCGAGGAGGAGACCATCGCCGTGGAATCCGGGGACTTCTCCCTCTTTCCCCTCGACTACTTGGCGGGCGCCGCCCCGGAAGCCGATGGGGAGATCGCCCTGTCGTACCTGAACGCCCGGGACATGGAGAAGGAGGTCGGAGACACCGTCCGGCTGCTCATAGACGGCGAGGCCACGCCGATGAGGGTCTCGGGAATCTATCAGGATGTGACCAACGGAGGACGGACCGCCAAGGCCTCGATGCCCTTCGGCCGAGAGAACGCCCTCTGGTACACCGTCGGCGTCGACCTTGCCTCTCCGGACTTAGTCGACGCCAAGGTCGCCGAGTACTCCCAGGCCTTCCACCCGGCCCGGGTGACCGACCTGGAGGGCTACGTCGCCCAGACCCTGGGAAACACCATCACCCAGCTCGGCGTGGTAACCCTGGTGGCGGTCGCCGCGGGTATCGCGGTGGCGGTGCTGATTACCGCGCTCTTTCTCAAGATGCTCGTCGTCAAGGATGCGTCCCGGATCGCAATTATGAAGAGCCTCGGCTTTTCGCTGCGCCACATCCGCATCCAGTACCTAACGACGGCGCTGGTTCTGCTTACCGCCGGAATAGCCGCCGGAACGGTAGTCTCCAACACCCTGGGGCAGGGTCTCGTCGGCGCCCTCTGGTCCTTTATGGGGGCGGCTCGGATTCGGTTCGTTGTCGATCCCTTGCGGGCCTACGTCTTGCTGCCGCTTCTCCTCGCGCTGGCGGTCGGCATAACTACCTTTGCGAGCATTTCACGCATAAAAGAAACCAACATCGCCGCGGTAATCGCGGAGTAAGGGAGGAAGCAATATGAATACGCTTTTAGAATCGAACCAGGTAAACAAGCGCTACGTACTGGGAAAGAAGAACGAGGCATGGGTCTTGAAGGATGTCGACCTGCGGATCTCCCGGGGAGAGTTCGTGTCGATCATGGGTCCCTCGGGATCCGGGAAGTCTACCTTGCTCTACAACGTCTGCGGGATGGACCGGATGAGCTCCGGGAGCGTCGTCTTTAACGGCAGGGAGCTTTCGACCCTCTCGGAGTCTCAACTCTCGCACTTGCGGCTAACGGAGATGGGGTTTGTCTTCCAGCAGATTCACCTGCTGAAGAACCTCTCGATCTTCGACAACATCGTTCTCTCGGGATACCTTGC
>CAZTRQ010000246.1:0-2339 GCA_964616245.1 uncultured Spirochaetaceae bacterium
CTCGTACTCCGGAAAATAGCGGCCGATTACCGGCAACTCGAAGCTCGACAGGATCGATTCCTTCGGTTCTCGCTCGAGGAGGAACTCGAAGGACTTCTCGATGAGGGTCTCCTTGTCGACGTTGCCCCCGGTAAGCTTCCGGTGGTAGTCGTCGGTCAGAGTGACGGTGTGCTTGGAGGCGCCTCCGCCCTCGGAAACCGTGACGGTAAAGCGGTCTTGGTCGGTCTTTTCTACGGCAATCATACCTTCGAGGGTATCAACAAGCGTGTTGATGGTCTGCCCCA
Organism: uncultured Spirochaetaceae bacterium; assembly: GCA_964616245.1. Taxonomy (GTDB): domain Bacteria; phylum Spirochaetota; class Spirochaetia; order DSM-27196; family PWMO01; genus CAYPUT01. Next base: position 285 of record CAZTRQ010000246.1, read on the forward strand.
ACCTTCGGACCACTCATCAAAAACTTGACCCAACCCCCCGGGGGATATACCCTAGTCTCAGATCTTAAGGAGGCAGTATGGCAGAACGCGACGTAACCCCCCCGCGAACGCCCTTCAACTTGAGTCCCCGGACTCTGACGGTTGTGGTAATCGTTCTCGTGGTTGTGGGTATTCTTATGAGCAGCTTCTTCGTGGTTGACCAGACCGAGGAGGCCGTCGTCCTCCGTCTCGGGAATTACAACCGTACCGTGGGCCCGGGCCTGCAGTTTAAGCTGCCCTTCAACATCGAACGGAACTACAATGTACCGACCCAGGTAATCCAGAACATGTCCTTCGGGTTCCGAGTGGAGCGTCCGGGGCAGCAAACGGTCTTTTCCGACGTCGACTACCCGGAGGAATCGATCATGCTGACCGGTGATCTGAACATCATCGACGTCGAATGGATTATCCAGTATCGGATAACCGACCCCCGGGCATGGCTCTTTAACGTGGAGAATCAGGAAAAGACGATTCGGGATATCTCCCAGTCGGTTATCAACCTCTTGGTCGGGGACCGGGGAATCGTCGACGTAATCGGAAACGAGCGGCCGAATATCGAGTTCTCCGGCCTCGAGCAGATGAACAGGACGTTCTCGAGCTACGGCCTCGGGATAAACGTTACCCAGGTCCGGCTCCAGAACATCGTGCCCCCGGCGGGACGGGTTCAGGACGCCTTCGAGGACGTAAACCGATCGGTCCAGGACATGAACCGGCTGATCAACGAGGGGCGGGAGCAGTACAACTCCGAGATTCCCCGGGCGCGAGGTGAGGCGCAGCAGCTTATCGAGAACGCCCAGGGATACGCCGCCCGGCGGGTCAACACCGCAACGGGTGACGTCGCACGGTTCAATTCGGTCCTCACCGAGTACCGAGCGGACCCCGGGACGACGCGAACCCGTCTCTACTACGAGATGGTCGAAGACGTCTTCGAATCCGAGGAGGAGACGGAGCTTATCGATCGAAACCTCCAGAACTTCCTCCCGCTTCTGAACCTTCAGCGGCAGGCTCCCCCCCAAGGAGGTGACCAGTAATGCGTAAGCTTGTAACGACCCTTGTCGTCATCGCCGTTATCGGAATTATTTTTGTGATGCTCGGCCCCTTCTACGTCGTTCAAGAGGGAGAACAGGCAGTCGTCACCCGGTTCGGCGAGATCGTCGACTCCACTACGACTGCAGGCCTGAAGTTTAAGACCCCGGTCATCGACACCGTAGTAAAGTATCCCAAGAAGATTCTCTCCTGGGACGGAGACGCCCGGCGGATACCGACGCAGGAGAACCAGTTTATCTGGGTGGACACCACCGCCCGGTGGCAGATTACCGATCCGGAGCTCTTCTACGCCCGGGTAACGACCATCCCCGGGGCCTTTTCTCGTCTCGACGACATTATCGAGAGCGCGCTGCGATTGGTTATTACGCAGAACCCCCTCCACGAGGCGGTGCGGAACAGCAACGTCATCAACGAGATCGAGCGGACGGTCGAGGAGATTATCCCCGAAGGGGGCGAAGAGCTCGACCGCGAGGGCCTCGAGCAGATCGCCGAGTTGATTACCACGGTTACGAGCCAGCAGGCCGTGAACAAGGGACGTCGCGTCCTGTCGGAAGAGATGCTCGCCTCCGCGGCGCCGGACACCGACGACTTCGGCATCGAGCTGATCGATATCGTCGTCCGACAGATCCGGTACTCGGATGACTTAACCGAAAGCGTCTACGACCGGATGGTCTCCGAGCGGCAGCGAATCGCCCAGGCCTACCGATCCTACGGCGAAGGACGTCGGCAAGAGATTCTCGGCGAGATGGAACGGGACCGGGAGCGGATTCTCTCCCAGGCCTTCGCCACCGCCGAGGAGGTCCGCGGTAACGCCGACGCCGAAGCTGCCCAGACCTACTCCGGGGCCTACCGGCAGAGCCCGGAGTTCTTCGAGTTCTGGCGGGCCATCGAGTCCTACCGGCAGACCCTCCCGCGGTTCCGAAAGACCCTCACGACCGACATGGACTACTTCCGCTTCCTCTACAGCGA
>CAZTRQ010000247.1:0-2331 GCA_964616245.1 uncultured Spirochaetaceae bacterium
CCTCCCAGCAAGGCAAGCAGGAGCGGGTAAAGCTCTCGAACCTGCGCAAGCGGATCGCCGCAAACCTGGTGGCCTCGAAGCAGAACGCCGCCCATCTGACGACCTTTAACGAGGTGGATATGTCGGCGATTATGACCCTGCGGAAGGAGAACCGGGACGCCTTCGAGGCGAAGTTCGGCGTCCGACTCGGCTTTATGTCGTTCTTCGTCAAAGCGGCGGTGGCGGCGCTTGGTGATTACCCGGAGGTCAACGCCTACCTCGAGGAAGAGGCGGTGGTCTACAACCGGTTCTACAACATCGGCGTCGCGGTCTCCACCGAGCGAGGGCTCCTGGTCCCCGTCCTCCGGGACGCCGACCTCAAGAGCTTCGCCCAGATCGAAGAGGAGATCGTCTCCTTCGGCCGCCGGGCCCAGGAGAAGAAGCTGACCCCCGACGAGCTTACCGGGGGCACCTTTACCATCTCCAACGGCGGAGTCTTCGGGTCGCTGATGTCGACCCCGATTCCCAACCCGCCGCAGACCGCGGTGATGGGAATGCATACCATCCAGCAGCGCCCGGTCGCGGTGGACAACCAGGTCGTCATCCGGCCGATGATGTACCTCGCGCTTACCTACGACCACCGCCTAATCGACGGGCGGGAAGCCGTCGGCTTCTTGGCAACAATCAAGCGCCTCGTCGAAGACCCGGCGCGTCTGATGTTGGGGCTCTAATATGGCAGACAAATTCGACATGGTGGTAATCGGAGGGGGCCCCGGAGGATACGTCGCGGCGATTCGGGGGGCCCAGCTCGGGCTTAAGGTAGCCCTCGTCGAGAAGCGGAACACCCTCGGCGGCACCTGCCTCAATATCGGCTGTATTCCGTCGAAGGCGCTCCTAGACTCCACCGAGTTTCTTCACCGGATTTCGCACCAGGCGGATACCCACGGCATCCAGGTCGCCGCCCCGAAGGTGGACCTCAAAACCATGCACGCCCGGAAAAGCGGGGTGGTAGAGAAGCTAACCGGCGGGGTCGGGGGCCTTATGAAGGCCAACAAGATAACCGTCTACACCGGCTTCGGCCGGCTCAAGGACGCAAACAGCGTCGAGGTCCTGGACCCCGGCAAGGCTGCCGACCCCCTCACCGGTCCCGACGCGCCACCGGCGGAAGCGAAGGTCGTCGAAACGGTATCGGCCGCCAGCATCGTCGTCGCGACGGGAAGCGTCCCACAAGGGCTGCCCTTTCTCCCCTTCGACGGGAAGAACGTCGTCAGCTCCACCGAGGCCCTCGCCTTCCCGTCGGTGCCGAAACGGCTGGCCGTCGTCGGGGCCGGGGCCATCGGCCTCGAGCTCGGGAGCGTCTGGTCTCGCCTCGGCGCCGAGGTAACGGTAGTCGAGATTCTGCCGGAGATCCTCGCCGGGTGGGACAAGCAGGTGGCAAAGAGCCTCCGGAGGGAGCTCTCGAAGCAGGGTCTTTCCTTCGAGCTCGAGACCAAGGTAACCGGTTTCGAGAAGAAGAAGGGAGGCCTTCTCCTGAAGGCGCAGAAGAAGGACGGAACCGAGGTCGGCTACGAGGCGGACAAGATCCTCGTCGCCGTGGGGCGCAAGCCCTACTTCGAGGGGCTCAACCTCGAGGGACTTGGAATCGCCTTCGAGCCCGAAGGCCGGCGCATCTCGGTGGACCATCACTTTCGCACCAGCGTCCCGTCGGTCTACGCCATCGGGGACGTCGTAAAAGGCCCGATGCTAGCCCACAAAGCCGAGGAGGACGGCGTCGCGGTGGCGGAGAACATCGCCGGGAAGGCGGGGCACGTCGACTACCGGACGGTACCCAACGTCGTCTACACCTGGCCCGAGGTGGCCTCCGTAGGGAGCACCGAGGAGGCGCTCAAGGCCGAGGGAAGACAGTATCGAACCGGCAGCTTTCCCTTCGGGCCGAACGGCCGGGCAATGGCAATGGAAGAGACCGCCGGCTTTGTCAAAGTCTTGGCGGACAGCGCGACCGACGAAATCCTTGGGATCCACATCTTGGGACCCTGGGCGTCGGATCTTATCGGAGAAGCGGTAACCGCGATGGTCTTCGCCGGGAGCGCTGAAGATTTAGCACGGATGTCTCACCCGCACCCGACACTCCTCGAGGTGGTGAAGGAAGCTGCCCTCGGTGTAGACTCACGGTCGCTACACAAAGCGAACAGATAAAAAGGGGATTAGGAAAACATGGCAGAAGTACAATATGCTAAGGGGCTCGAAGGGGTCATCGCCGCGGAGAGTCAGATTTGTCGAATCGACGGAGAAAAGGGAGAGCTCTACTACCTCGGCTACCCGATCCAGGAGCTCGTAGCAAAGTGTGGCTTC
>CAZTRQ010000248.1:0-2327 GCA_964616245.1 uncultured Spirochaetaceae bacterium
GATGGTTCATAGTCTCTCCCTCTTTTAAGTGTAGTTCCGCACCGCCTCGGGCGGCAAGGAGAGCGCCCTTAGAGCTTAACCTTTTGCAGCCTCCGGGAGTTGGTAACCACGTTGATCGAGCTCGACGCCATGGCAATTTCGGCAAGCACCGGGTGCATCATCCCGAGAATCGCCAGGGGCACCATCACGACGTTGTAGAAAAAGGCCCAGAAAAGGTTCTGCTTTATCTTCTTGAAGGTCGCTTTGCTCAACCTCACGGCCTTTACGACGGCCCCGAGCTCCCCCTGGACTAAGACGATGTCCCCGGACTCTATGGCGACGTCGGTTCCGGTTCCGATGGCGATACCCACGTGAGCCTGGGCGAGGGCCGGGGCGTCGTTGATACCGTCCCCGACCATGGCTACCATCTCGCCGGCCTTCTGCAGACGCCGAATCTCCTCCGCCTTGTCCTGAGGCATAACCTCGGCGATAATCCGGTCGATACCGACTTCCGCGGCGATCGCCCGGGCGGTTCGCTCGTTGTCTCCGGTTATCATGATGGGCTCGAGTCCTAAACGTCTGAGTGCCGCAACCGCTTCGACGCTGTCGCTCTTTATCTTGTCCGCGACGGCCAGTATTCCAAGAAGAGCGCCGTCGGCGGCGACGAACATGGCGGTTCTCGCCTGGCTCTCGAGGTCCGATTTGCGGGAAAGGGCCTCGTCACTCAGGGTGACGCTCTGTTCCCGCATCAGCGCCTCGGTTCCCAGGAGGAGCTTCCGCCCGCCGACGACTCCCCGGACACCTCGGCCGGGAATCGCCGCAAAGTCTGCGACCGGCGACGGAGGTGCGCCGGTTTGCTCCCTCGCCGCCTCGACGATCGCCCGACCGAGGGGATGCTCCGATCCAGCTTCGACCGCAGCGGCGAGGCTGAGAACTTCCTTGGAGTCGGCACCGTCTAATCCGACGACGTCCGTCACGCTCGGCTTCCCTTCGGTGATTGTTCCCGTCTTGTCCAAGACGATGGTGGTAACGTCCTTCATAATCTGGATGGCCTCGCCCTTCCGAATAAGAACGCCGTTTTCGGCGCCCTTTCCCGAGCCGACCATCAGGGCCGTCGGCGTAGCCAGCCCGAGGGCGCAGGGGCAGGCGATAACGAGAACCGCTATCGCGGCGTAGAAGGCAAGGGCGACGGGTCCGATTCCCGGGTTGACCCAGGGCAGAAAACCCGAAGCCCATACCGCCACCCCGCTGAAAAAGCCGGGGAACACCAGCCATGCGCCGAGGGTCGCCAGGGCCACCACGATAACGATGGGGACAAAGACCGCGGTAACCCGGTCGGCAAAGGCCTGGATGGGAATCTTAGACCCCTGGGCCTCCTCGACCATCCGGACAACCTGGCTCAGAAAGGTCTCCTTCCCGATCTTGGTCGCCTCGACCTTGAGAAGGCCGTGGACGTTTATCGTAGCCCCGATAACCTCGTCGCCGGGCTTCTTGTCGACGGGCATCGACTCTCCGGTAGCCAAGGACTCGTCGACGCTGCTCCGACCGTCCCGGACCACGCCGTCGGTGGGAATTTTCTCCCCGGGGCGGACGACCATCAGGTCGCCCTTCTCCAGAGCCGATATGGGTATGCGGACTTCGGCGCCCCCCCGTTCGATCGTCGCCTCCTTGGCCCCGAGGGTAAGGAGCTTTTTGATCGCCTGGGACGCCCTCCCCTTCGCCTTCGTTTCGATGTACCGACCGGTAAGGTGAAAGGCCATGATCATCCCGCCGACTCCGGCGAAGCTCGCAAAGGCCGGCGCGATGCCGAAGTGGCTCAAGAGGGAGACCACACCGGTGGAAAGAGACGCCAGCGTACCCATTGCAATAAGGGCGTCCATGTTCGGGGCACCGTGTATAGCCGACTTCCAGGCGCTCCGGATTGTCTCGAAGCCGGGGACGAAGACGACGAAGGCTCCTAGTACCAGCATGCCGATATCCATCCCCAGGTGACCGAGAAAGACGTAGCCGAAGATCATCTCCGGAATCATCCAGAGGATAATCGGAATCGTAACGCCCCAGGCGCTCCACATCTGGCGCCGGGCCTTGCGCATCTTGCGCTCGTCCCGGTCCTCTGTCTCGGCCGAAACCTCGGCCGAGGCGTCTTCCGGGGACTCAATAACCGCCTTGTACCCGGCGGCGTCGACTGCCCGGACGAAATCGTCCAGGGAAACCGACCCCGGGGCGTAGGTAATTCGGGCCGACTCGGTCGCAAGGTTGACCGTCGCATCCTCTACGCCATCGATGGTCCGCAAGGACTTCTCTACGTGGGCTACGCAGGAGGCGCAGTGCATCCCCTCGATCCGCAG
>CAZTRQ010000249.1:0-2327 GCA_964616245.1 uncultured Spirochaetaceae bacterium
GAAACCTACGGACGCGTCGCGCTAACCGGTGAGAGTATCCGGTTCGAAGCGGAGACCAAGTTTCTTCACAAAACGCTCGAGGGTTTCGCCTACTCTCCGGAGCCCGGACTCTTCGGGCATCTATTCACCGACGTCACCGGCAAGAGACGCGTGGAGCGGGACCTCGAAGAGAGCCGGCAAATTCTCGCCGTCGCCTTCAACCAATTTCCCGGAATCTTCAATATTTACGACGGCGACCTGCGCCTCCTCTACGCAAATGAAGAGTCTCTGCGCCTATCCGATCTTTCGGCTAAAGAAATCGTAGGTCGGAAGGACGAGGAGGTCTTCGCCCGGGATCTCTGGGAGCAGTATTTGCCGGTTCTCGAAAGGGTTTCTCGGTCTCGTGTCTCCGAACGGGTAGAGGTGCGGTTTATCGATAAGGGAGCGGAAGTGCTTCAGCAGGTTCATTTTGCTCCAATTCTTGATTCGATGGGGGAGCTTCGATTTGTCATCGGCGTTGCCCACGACATAACCGAGCAAAAGCGCAACGAGGAAATGCTCCAAGCCAGTGAGGACGCCGCAAAAAATCATATTGCAGAAATCGAGGCGATCTACGGAAACGCCCCGGTAGGTCTCGGCGTCCTCGACCGGAATCTGCGTTTTGTTAGGGTTAACAGACGTCTTGCCGAGATAAATGGCCACTCTCCGGAAGAACACATCGGTCGTACGGTGCGAGAGGTTGTTTCGGAGCTCGCCGAAAAGGTGGAACCGGGACTCAACCGCGTACTCGATACGGGAGAGGCGAACCTGAACTTCGAATTATCCGGCGAGACGCCCGGCAGCCCGGGGGTAGAGCACACCTGGTTGGAAAGTTGGTATCCCATCAAGAACGCAGAAGGTCGGGTTGTCGGCGTCAACATGGTGGTCGATGAGATCACCGACCTCAAGAAGGTAGAATCGGACCTGGTCGAGATAACCAAGACTCTCGAGACGCGGGTGGAAGAGCGAACCCGGTCGCTGGAAAACCGGACTACACAATTGCGACGCCTCGCGGTCGAGCTTATAGAAGCAGAGGAGCGAGAACGCAAACGCCTCTCGGATGTTCTTCACGAAGATCTCCAGCAGCTTCTCGCCGCGGCGCGCCTCGAGTTACACAGGACCCGCCGAAGCGTGACGGACTCGGAGGCCCTCGATAGCGCGAACGAGCTTCTCGGGGAGGCGATCGAAAAGGCGCGACGCCTTTCCCACGAGCTCAGTCCCGGGGTCCTTGCGCATTCCGGGCTCGTTCCATCCCTCGAGTGGCTCGTCCGGCAGGTGGGCGAGCAGTTCGGGTTGGCCGCCCGTCTCGAAGTTGACGATTGCGAGTTTGACGTCAGTCCATTTCTAAAGGTTTTCGTGTTCAGATCCATTCAGGAGCTTCTTTTTAACGTGGTAAAGCACGCCCGGGTTAAAAGCGCCGACGTGCACCTCGGGTGCGCCGGAGGAAACATTGTCGTTGTGGTCGCCGACAAGGGGCGGGGTTTTAACCCGGCTCGACTCGAAACGAGCGCCACCCCCATGGGGCTCGGCCTGCTGGGAATCCGAGAGCGAACCGAGTCGATCGGCGGGAAGCTCTCGGTGGAGAGCATGCCGGGCCAAGGGAGCCGCTTTACCCTCGATGTCCCCCTCGACTTTGGTCGAGGTTCATCGAAAGGGGAGAAGGCGAGTCCCGACCCCTTGGAATCGACGGGGGATGGAGAGGGATCTCCCGCGGACACGGAGAAGATCCGGGTAATTCTTGCCGAGGACCATCGGATTATCCGGCAAGGTCTGGTCAGTGTTATCTCCGAGCAGCCGGATATCGAGGTCGTCGGGGAGGCGTCCAACGGTCGAGAAGCGATCGAAGTCTTCCGGCAGACCCGGCCCGACGTGGTGCTTATGGACGTTTCGATGCCGATTATGGACGGCGTCGAAGCTACCCGGCAAATACGCGCCGACGACCCAAAGGTCCGCATAATCGGCCTTTCGATGTACGACGACGATCAGATCCATGGTCAGATGCAGACCGCCGGTGCGGAAGCCTTCGTAAACAAGGCGGATAGCTCCGGAGTTCTCCTTCGGGCAATCTACGGCATCTCAGAAGACGTGTGACACCAAGGACCGCGTTCAGAATAGCGATAACCAGGATTGCCGCAGCGTCCACCGGTTCTCCGACGGCCAGGAGAGCCCGGGCGGTCGCGACCAGGATCAGAACGAGAAAACTGATGAGTTGTTCGACGAAGAGCTAAAGGATGCCAGGCCGCCCCTTTTTCTCTAGCTCGTTGGGACGTATCGTCGTCAAGCGGTTCCGGGCTTCATCGTCGCCAAGC
>CAZTRQ010000250.1:0-2318 GCA_964616245.1 uncultured Spirochaetaceae bacterium
TCCTCGATCAATTCCCGAAACTCAGGGGTGATGGGATGGGCAACGTCCCGAAAATCCCCGTTCTTCGTCCTTCTGTTCGGCATGGCAACGAAAAGGCCTCCGTGGCCCTCGATTATCTTTACGTTGTGCACAACGAAGCAGTGGTCGAAGGTTATGGTCGCATACGCCCGAAGCCTGCCGTCACCGGTTATCTTCCGGACGCGAATATCGGTCAGCTCCACGTTCGGCCTCCTCACCTCTCTGACCACCAGTATAGGAAATTCCGTTGACGATGTCACAGCTAAGCTCTAATCTAGGCGTATGATAGACGAGAGTTTCGACGACTTCGATCGGGACGATTTCTTCGAAGAAGTCGATGGTGACGACGGCTTCTACGACGACGTGGATGCCGAAGAGGGGGAGCTCCCGGACTCCGAAGGCGACTGGGGAGACTCGCCCTGGTAGACGACCTCTCCCTGAAACCAGAGCGAGTCGAGGTCGTAGAATCCTCTCATCTCTTCGGTCATAAGGTGAATGACCATAAACCCGCAATCGCGTAATATCCACCCCGATTCCACCGAACGTTGGCGCACCCCCAAGAGGGGCACACCTTCCTCGGTCAAATAGTCGTCGATTCGTCGCATAAGGCCACGAAGGTGTCCGGTACTTCCCGCCGTCGCGATGACGAAGTAGTCGCTGATGCTCGAGACACGGGAGATGTCGAGGACAACGGTTTGTTGACCCTTGTGATCGTCGAGAAGGCGGGCGGCCCCGAGGGCAATCGTTTTACTGTCTGACATAGGTTCCATCAAAATCTCGTCCAAGAATTATGGTGACATCCGCCGAAACGTCCGGAGCGACATCGGATACCACTCTGGAGGCTCGAATAATCTCTGCAGCCCGCTCCGCGAGGGCGGTGTTCCCCGTCCGATCGATGACCACCGTGTGCTCGATACCGGTCGACTCGGCGTTGGCAAAAGAGACCACATCGAAGCCGAAGCTTTCGTACAACTCCCGGGTTCGCCGAGCCAGGCCGTTTACCGCGGTGCCGTTTAGGATTTCGACGGAGATAACGACGTTCTCGTCCCGGACGCTCTCGTCGGTGGCGAGGCTTTCCCGGACCTGCCGCACCGTTTCCCGGAGCCACTGCCCTTCGAAGTGAGGAAACAGCAGCGTGTCTCTGCTCCCGGCTATTTCAACCAAGCGCTCGTTCCCCTGAACCCGACGGGAGATCCCCCGGTTGACGTCCAGACGGGCCAGACTCTCCGAAAAGGACAGAAGGCTCCGCCGATCCATATTCGTTTCTACCGACCGGACGAAATAGGGGGTAACCTGGCGATGGGAGAGATACTCCGCCTTGGAGCCGACCTCCCATAGCAGACGCCGGATGAAGACTTGACGGCGCTCGATCCGCTCTATTTCGGTTTCTCCGGGATCCTCAAAGAGAAGATAGTCCCAGACCTTCGCTCCGTCCAAGACGACGTTTCCCGCCGGAAGCATAAGCGTCGGTCCTGTGTCGGCGGTTCCATAGTTCCCGGCGATAAATACCTCGACTCCTTCGACCAGATCGACAAGATCCGAAAGGCCTTCGACGTCGACTACCAGGTAAAACGGTAAGGGAGTGCCGAGGAGCTTTTCGACTTCGCCACGAAAGCCCTCCATATCGCCCATTCGATAGAGGGTGTCGATACGGTCAACCCGACCGAGACGCTCGATAATCGCCCCGGTGTGCGGGGGCACGGTGACGAGAGCCGACTTCCCCGTTTCCGGATGGTACATCAGGGCCTCGATAAGGAGCAGCTCCTCCCCGGCATCGACGACGAGGAGAGTATCGATCATCCCCTCGTTCTCGCTGACGCTGGTTATGTCGTCGCTTCGAAGCTGGGACGAGAGAACGGCTACCGTACCGCCGATTACCAGGAGTATCAGACCGACGATAATCAGGCCTCGATCGATCGGTTTACTACGCATTAGGAGGAACCCGCCCGGCGTCGCAGTGTGCTCTCCATCTCGAGGGTTGGGTCTGCAAGTTCCAAGCCCCGCGCCCGGAGGTGGTCGATAATCCCCAGAACGAGAGAAACGAGATCCCCGGAGTCCCGGAGCCGCTTCAGGCGGTCGTCTAGAAAGGGCCGGTTGGGTTCCACATAATCTGCGGCGTAGAGAATAAGGTCGAGGATCCCGGGATTCGCCGTTCCCAGGGTATGATGGCGAATCGCCTCGAGTACTTCCGGGTCCGTAACCTCGAGAGCCTCGCGAATAAACTGTGCCGCCGCCCTGCCGTGGAGCAAGACGGGATTCTGTTCTTCGAGGTGCGAGAGACCGCCACCATCCCGAAGCGC
>CAZTRQ010000251.1:0-2307 GCA_964616245.1 uncultured Spirochaetaceae bacterium
AGTCGAAGCCACGGCCGGCCGTCACGCGACCACTCGTCGGGCGTCACTACCTCGCCGTCGGCGGCACCTACACCGCCGTGCCGCTCCTGCCGATGGACGCCCTGGTGGTCATCAACCTGACCGACGGATCCGGGGAGCTGACGCTCTCGGCGGAGTACAACTTTAAAGAGAACGTCTATCTCTCCGGTGGGTTGCTCCTGGGTGTCGGACCCGAGCCCGAAACAGCCGGCGGTGTTCCCACACGCTACCGGTCGGAGTTCGGCGCCTATCCGCAAACGTTCTACACCCAGGTCAAGCTCTACTTCTGAGGTCCGCCTTCCGGCCTGCTGCGGGGAGGATCGTCTTCCGGAGGCGGATCGACTTCGGGGTAATCTCGACCATCTCGTCTTCCCGGATAAACTGGATCGCTCGCTCGAGGGTCATCGGAAGCACCGGCGTCAACACCACCGCGTCGTCCTTCCCGGCGGCCCGGATGTTGGTGAGCTTCTTTGTCTTGCAGGGGTTTACGTTTAAGTCGTTCTCCCGGTTGTGTTCCCCGACGATCATACCTTCGTAGACCGGCTCCCCGGGCCGGACGAAGAGGACACCCCGGGGCTCGAGGCCAAAGAGGGCGTAGGGGACCGCCTCCCCGGAACGGTCGGAGACCAGGGAGCCGGTAAAGCGATAGGCGAAGTCGCCACGGTACGGCTCGTACCCCAAAAGGGAGGCGTTGATAATACCCGTGCCCCGGGTGTCGGTGAGAAACTCATCCCGATAGCCCAGAAGACCCCGGGAGGGAACGCTGAACTCCAAGCGTACGCGGTTGCCCTTGTGGGTTTCGTAGGTCAAGAGGCGCCCTTTTCGTTTCGAGAGCTTCTCGGTAACCACCCCGGCGAAGGTTTCGTCGCACTCGAGATAGAGGTGCTCGATCGGCTCGAGGGTCTTTCCGTTTTCCTTCTTGAATATTACCTCGGGTCGTCCAACTCCGACCTCGAAGCCTTCCCGGCGCATCGTCTCTAAGAGAATCACCATCTGAAACTCTCCGCGACCCTGGACCATGAACCCCTCTTTGCCTTCCCGCTCTTCGACCCGGATCGACACGTTTTGCAACGTCTCCCGGTTAAGGCGGTCCCGAATCTTGCTCGACTGTACGAGCTTTCCCTCCCGCCCCGAGAGGGGGGAGGTGTTCGCGGCGAATAGCATCGATACCGTCGGTTCGTCGACGGTAATTCGGGGGAGGGCCTTCGGGGCGGTCCGGGCGCAGATAGTGTCTCCGATATGCACATCCTCGACACCGGCGATAACGACGATGTCCCCGGGTTGGGCCTCTTTCGTCTCGAAAAGGGAGGGGCCTTGATAGGCCTCGATGCGGACGACGTTCAAGTTGGTTCGCCGGTCGTTCTCCCCGAGGCAGACGAGGGCTTCCCGGCTCTTTACGGCCCCGTGAAAGACCTTGCCCACCGCGAGGCGACCGAGAAACTCCGAGTAGGAGAGGTCCGATACCAACATCTGGAAGGGCTCGGAGGAAGAGTAGGAAGGAGCCGGAATAGCCTCGATAATGGTGTCCATCAGGATATGGAGGTTCTCGGCTTTCTCGTCGAGGCTCCGCTTGGCGATGCCCTGGCGGCCCTCGGCGTAGAGGACCGGACAGTCCAACTGCTCCTCCGTTGCGTCGAGGTCTATCAAGAGATCGTGGATCTCGTCGAGAACTTCCGCCGGTCGGGCATCCGGGCGGTCTATCTTGTTGATAACAACGACGACCGAAAGGGAAGCCCGGAGGGCCTTGTCGAGGACGAACCGGGTCTGGGGCAAAGGACCCTCCGAGGCGTCAACCAAGAGGAGCACCCCGTCGACCATCGACAGGGCTCGCTCTACTTCGCCGCCGAAGTCGGCGTGCCCCGGGGTGTCGAGGATGTTGATCTTGACCCCCTTCCACTGGATCGCGCCGTTCTTCGCCGCGATGGTGATGCCCCGCTCTCGCTCGAGGTCCATGCTGTCCATCAGGCGGTCGGCCGACTCCTGGCCTTCCCGGAAGACCCCGGACTGGCGGAAGAGGGCATCGACCAAGGTGGTCTTTCCGTGATCGACGTGGGCAATAATCGCGATATTTCGAAGCGAGTCGTTTACAGAATCTTTGTGCATGAACGGAAGCTATACAATCTGAGGTCCGGTGGAAAGGGGGCGCCAACGTAGCTCCCTTTAGACGATGGCCATCCCAAGCACCGCGACCACGACCGTCGTCAGCAGTCCGATCATCCATGTCATGGCGTTGAAGCGCTTGTCGAGGTAGTCTTTCATGTCCTCGAAGCGGGTGTTCACATCCTCGAA
>CAZTRQ010000252.1:0-2279 GCA_964616245.1 uncultured Spirochaetaceae bacterium
ATTCTCGCCCTGGGAGTGCTGGTTCCCCTGGCGCCCTACGCGGTACTCCGAGTGGTGGCGATGGTTGGTTTGTGGCGGCGAAAGCGCTGGGCCGCAATTCTGACGACCGTTCTTTCCGGGATAGGCGCCGTCGGGGCAGTCGTCGTGGCTCACGACGCGGTGGGAGTACTCGTCGTAATCCTTCTGTACGCCGGGGCGACTGCGTGGGCGGCCTTAGGGTGCCTGAAGCACCCCGGTTTCGGGGTCGAACCCGATAGAGGCGCCCCCTAAGCGAGCTAGCTGCCGCTAAACCCTTGGCAAGAAAACACAGACAACCGCGCCGGAAGGAGCATCCTCCCGATTAGCCGCGGTAACACCCCCTCCGACGGACTCGGCGATCGCTTGGACGATGCTCAGCCCCAGGCCGAGGTGGCCGTCCCGTTCGACCCGAGAGGAGTAGAAACGATCGAAAACACGCTGAGGCTCCTCGAAGCCGGGACCTTCGTCGAGGACTCGAAGCTCGAGGGCGTCAGACCGACTCCCAGCGGCAACTTCTATGACAATCCGGGTATCCAACGGAGCGAAGCTCCGGGCATTTTCGAGCAAGTTACTGAGAATCTGATGGATCCGCTCCGCGGGCAGAGGCACTACCACCTCCCGAGGGCCCTCGAGCCGGAGCTCTAGAAGATGATTCGGGCTGCTGCTGCGAAGCTCTGAGACAGCGGCTTCAACTGCCTCGACAATCCGGCATCTCCCCGGCGGCCGGCTCCGAGCATCTATTTGGGAGAGCTCCCGCATCCCCGAGATGATGGCGAGGGCCCGTTGGATATCTGCCTGCGCCTGCTTAATATGCCGACGTCTCCGGGCGTCGTCCTTGGCTTCGAGAGCCATTTCGCAGTTGGCGGAAATGCCGGCAAGTGGGTTCTTGAGCTCGTGGGAGGCGTCGGCGGCAAAACCTTCGAGGCGCCGGGTGTATCCCTCGATCTGCTGCGTAAGCTCCGAAAGGGATCGCCCGAGAGCGCCAATCTCGTCGCGTCGAGTAGTCGGCGGCAACGGGGCAGTCAGACGACCGTACTCGTCGACAACGTTCCGGGCGCGCTCCTGGAGCAGCGTCAGGGGACGGGCGATGGTCAGTGCCAGGAAGACGCTCAAGACGCCGGCGGCGAGAAGACTCCAGAGAAACACACGAAACACATCGATCCGCAACCGGTAGAGATCCTGCAGAATCCGAAAGGTCGACTGAGAAACCAGGACCGCCCCGACGATACCGTCTTCCCGCTCCACAGGCAGCGCGCTGTAGAGCGTGACGCTGATCTGTCCTCCGGCGGACACCCGCGTGGCGGCACCGTAGCGCCCGGCGAGGGCCGCCTGTACCTCGCTCCCTGAAGAATAGGCCGCTTGGCTGTAGAAATCCGCGGACGGAAGCGGCGCTTCCGGAGACCCGGCAGCGTCCCGGAGAACGCGGACCGGAAGAGACCCCAGGCGGTAGAGGAGCGTATCTCTTGGCGCCGGTAGGGAGCGGGCAACGTCGCTGCTTCGATTGTCGGCCGGGGTGCCGGGCGCCAGAACGCTGCTGTCGGCCAGGAGGGTGCCTTCGGCGTCCACAATCCGTATCCGTGCTTGATGCCGCCCCTGAAGGGCCCGCAAGAGGTCCCGGGAAGTCGTGGCGTCGAAAGAGGGCGCCGTCGTTAGGGCGGCGGCCATCACCCTCCCCTGCTGGACGAGGTTATTCTCCAGAGCATCCAGGAGCTGCTCTTCGTAGGTGCCGAGGAGGAGCAGAGACAGAACCGGAAGGAATACGATGAGAGCGTTGAACAGTAGGATGCGCGTGCCGATCCGAAAGACGAGGGGTCGCCGCTCAGGCATGGGCTGCGGGCTCCTGGTAGCGATACCCGGCACCGTACACCGACGAAACCGATTCGAGGGGAATCCCGGTGTCCTGGAACTTCCTCCGAATCCGCCGAATGTGGCTATCGATGCTCCGCTCGGTTACGTAGACGTCGTCGGGGTAAGCGGCACGCAAAAGCTGTTCCCGGCTCAGGACCGCGCCGGCGTGGCGCACAAAGACCTCGAGAAGTTGGAACTCGGTGACGGTTAACGGAACGAGTCGATCGTGCCAGTACACCCGGATCGCTTCCGCATCCAGGCGCAGGGGCCCGCTGACAAGGGCCGCCCGGCGATCTCCGGCCGCGTTGGTCGCCCCGTTGCTCGCCGCCACACGGAGCCGGCGCTCCAGGGCCCGAACTCTCGCGACGAGCTCCCGAACGGAGAAGGGCTTACAGAGGTAGTCGTCGGCACCC
>CAZTRQ010000253.1:0-2273 GCA_964616245.1 uncultured Spirochaetaceae bacterium
CGTCGATCTTCTTGCGGAGACGGCTGATCAGTACATCGAGAACGTTGGTCTGGGGGTCGAAGTCGAAGTTCCAGACGTGCTCGAGTATAAAGGTCTTCGGGAGCACCGTTCCGGCGTTCTCCATCAGATACTGCAACACGGCAAACTCGCGCGGCTGGAGATCGATCCGGGTGCCGTCGCGGGACACCTCTCGGCGCCGGACATCCAGCTCGAGGTCGCCGACGTGGAGGCGGTCCTCCGGAACCTCGTAGCCGGCCCGGCGGTGGAGCGCCTGGAGCCGGGCGACGAGCTCGGCGAAGGAGAAGGGCTTGGTCAGGTAGTCGTCACCCCCGGCCGAAAGCCCCCGGACCCGATCGTCCACGGATTGCCGGGCGCTCAGGATAAGGACTGGGGTGCGGTCTCCCCGGTCGCGCATCCGGGAGATCAAATCCAACCCATCGGCCCCCGGGAGAATCAGGTCGACTACTGCGACGTCGTATGAGGTAGTCGAAAGGGCGGCCAAGGCCTCCTCGGCGGACTCAAACGCATCACTCGCATGTCCCACTTGGGAAAGGCCCTTTCGGAGGTAACTGCGAATGTCTGGGTCGTCTTCGACGATGAGGATGCGCACCTTGTCCAATACTAAGCCTCCGAAGCGATCGATGGGAAGTATCAACAAGCTTGTTGATAGACCGAAAAAAGCCGGCGGACTCGTAAGAGCCCACCGGCAATACCTATGCTACGAGGCATGCTGCCTCCTGTTGCTATGCTTCGGGCCGCAAGAACCCGAGGACTACGACTCGACCGTCCCGTCGGATTCGGAAACGTACTTCCTCGTCTCCGCCGCGGTTCAGTCCTCGGTAGAAGTCCGCGAGGCTCGCAACGTCCCGGCCGTTTATCGCCACCACGACATCGCCGACTTTGAGTCCGGCGCTCGCGGCGGGGCTTCCGGGGTAGACACCGGCTACTACGACACCTTCGGCCGAGGCCTCTATAGTCAGCCGTTCGCGTACCTGATCGGTCAGGGGCAGGGCCGAGAGCCCGGGCCAGACCTTGGCCGCGGCGGAGTCGATCTGTTCTTCGTTGGCACGGCTCGCCGTGCGCACCTGAACCGTCATCTCCCGGCCGTCTCGGACGATTTCGAAGGGTACCCGGTTGCCCGGCCGGAGGTTGGCAACCGCCTGGACCAACTCGGTCGGGTTGGTGATGGGCCTGTTATCCACCGCGGTTATGAGGTCTCCCGGGCGGATACCCGACTCTGCCGCCGGAGATTCTGCGAAGATGCTCGAGACGAAGGCGCCTTCCCGGTCTCCGAGCTGCATCGCTTCCCGGAGCTCCGGAGTTACCCCGCCGGTCTGGACGCCGAGCCAGGCGTACTCCACCTTGCCCTGGGTCATAAAGTCGCCGATCGCCCGCTTGGCGTTGTTCACCGGAATCGCGAAGCCGAGTCCGATGCTGCCCCCGGACTGGGAGGCTATCCAGGTGTTGATGCCGACCACCTCACCGTCGAGGTTGACCAAGGCGCCCCCGGAGTTTCCCCGGTTGATCGCCGCGTCGGTCTGGATGTAGTCGGTGACGCCGGTCATCCCGGAACGGGGACCCGGGTTACGCCCCTTGGCGCTGACGATACCGGCGGTCAGTGTGCTTTCGAACCCCAGAGGGTTGCCCACGGCAAAGACCCAGTCCCCGACTTCGAGGCCCGAGGAATCACCCAAGCGTGCCACGGGAACCTCTTCGTCGGTTTCGAAAGAGAGAAGGGCAAGGTCCATCAGCTCGTCGCTTCCCACGAGCTCCGCCTGATAGCTTCGCTTGTCGTGAAGCACAATCTCGATCTCGTCGGCGTTGCCGGCGACGTGGTTGTTCGTAAGGACGTATGCCTTGCCGTCGGCCTGAGCCACGATAACACCGGAACCGAGCCCCTGCTGCCGCTGCTCCCGTTCCCGGGGCGCGTTGTTTTGATTCGGATTCCCGAAGAAGAAGTCGAAGGGCGACCCCCCGGGTAACCGTTGGGTTACGACGTTTACGACGTTAACCTCGACCACGACCGGGAGGATCTCCCGGGCCAGGGTGCGGGTACGTTGCTGGAAGGCCCGGGCCACCAAAACCGAATCGCCGTCGGGGATGGCCGTCGAGAAGTCGGCCTGGGCGACCTGTCGGGATTGGTACGCCGAGCCCTCGGCCGCCACCAGGGAGGGGCCGGCGTCGGTGCCGGTGTATACGTATGCCCCGGCGAATCCGCCGGCAGTCGCCAATACGGCTACGCCGAGGACCGCCGCTGCTATCCGGATAATGTT
>CAZTRQ010000254.1:0-2238 GCA_964616245.1 uncultured Spirochaetaceae bacterium
GCTCGACGGACTTCTCCGGGCGCCGGCGTTGCCAATGACAGCGGTGCCAATGACGTTTGAAGACTTCCACTCCTCGTGGTAGACTACCGCAGATTCTTAGCAGTTGAGCCGTTAGAGCGGAAAGAAAAGGTCATGGAAGGCACCCCGAAAGCGGCCGGCCCCCGGCGCGAGTCGCTTTTGTTTCTCACTCTCCTTCTCCTCGGGGTGCTCTTTAGCTATCTAAGTGTCGCGATTCCCGGAACCGAAGCGCACATCGACGTCCGTCTGCTCTTCGCCTTCCTCGGATTCGCCCTGCTTCGGAGCTGGACCGCGCCGCTTCTGCTGGCCCTGGGTGTCGCGGCAGCGGGCCCCCATCAAATTCCCCTCCTAACGGCGACCCTCTACAACCTGTTCTATCTTGTGCCGATCTTCGTGGTGGTTCGTTTGGTCTACCGCCGGCTGCTTGGGCGCATACCGACATTCTCGGGGTACGGCTTTGCCTGGGCGGGGCTTATCCTTCTCTGCTACCAACTATTCCTCACGCCGATTATTTGGGGTCTGATCGGGTACCTGAGAGGAGTCCCCATCCTTCCGATGGTCGTCGAGGGGTGGGTGACGCAGCCCTATCTGGTCGAATCGGCGATCGTCGCCGCTCTTGCATCCTTGAGCTTCGTTCTCTACCGCGTCTATTGCGAGCTGGTGTCCACCCAAAGGGAGCTCCGCACGACTCTCTATTCTATCGGCGACGGCGTAATAGCCACGGACTCCAACGGCCGGGTCCGGAGGCTCAACTCTGCCGCCGCGGCCCTGACAGGGTGGAGCGAGGCGGAGGCTCGGGACCGTCCCCTGGAAGAGGTGTTCGACATATCCAACGAAGAGACCGGCGAGGCTGTGGAGACGCCGGTTCGCCGGGTCCTCGAGGAGGGCATCGTCGTCGGCTTGGCCAATCACACGGTTCTCCGGGGGCGCGACGGCACCCTCCGGCCGATTCTCGACAGCGGAGCGCCAATCCGGGGTGTCGAGGGAGCGATTGACGGCGTCGTGTTGGTATTCCGGGATCAGACCAACGAGCGGCTTGCAGAGAGGGTGATGCAGACCACTCTCGCCGACCGGGAGATTCTTCTGCGGGAGCTCTACCACCGCACCAAGAACAACATGAACGTCATTTCTTCGATGCTTTCCCTCCGGGCTTCCGAGTCTGGCTCCAGGGAGATCGAAGAGCTGGTCCGGGAGACGGAAAGCCGAATCCAGACCATCGCCCTGGTCCACGACAAGCTCTACCAGACCGGCGACCTCTCGCAGGTAGATTTGGGCGAGTACATTCAAGAGCTATCGCAGCTGTTGATAGAGGGCTACGCTCCCGTCGACGGACGAATCCAGCTTCGGGTAGAGACCGATTCGATAACCGGTGCTATCGATATCGCGGTCCCCTGTGGGCTCTTAGTGAACGAGCTTATCTCCAACTGTTTGAAACACGCCTACCCCGACGGCCGATCCGGTAGCATAACCGTTTGGCTCCGAGGTACCGCCGAGGGAAGCATCGAACTCTCGGTAGGGGACGACGGGGTCGGGTTTCCCGCGGGTTTCGATCCTCTAACCGCGACTACCTTGGGAAGCCAGACGATCATACTGCTCGTCGAGCACCAGCTCCAGGGCACGATCGTCTTCGACGGCACGGAGGGAGTCCGGGTAACCGCGCGCTTCTCCCCGGGGCTCTATCCGAGGCGGGTATAGAGATGTCGAAGGAGCTCCGGGCACTGATCGTCGAAGACGAAGCCATCATAGCCCTCAGCCTCCGGCGCACGCTAGCGGAGGCCGGGTTCGAAGTCTGCGGCACCGTTGCCACGGGGGAGGACGCCGTTCGGGTCGCCGAAGAAACGCAGCCCGCCGTCGTGGTAATGGACATTCTCCTCGCCGGAGCGTTGGACGGAATCGAAGCTGCCCGGCGCATCATGCAGAAGACCGACGTGCCGATCGTCTTTACGACCGGCTACCAGGACTCCGAGATTCGCGACCGAGCGATGGAGCTGCATCCGGTGGGGTTTCTCAAGAAACCGATCGACAACCGGGCTCTTCTCGCACTCCTCGAGCGGGTACGCCTCGGAACGACGCCCTAGAACATCATCCGAACCGGTATCCATCCGGCTGGGTCCGCCATCTCCTGGTGGATCATGCCCAGCTCGACGTCGACGGTCAGCTCCGCGACCAGATACTGGGTTCCCTCGTACTCGTACCGGGCGCCGGCGCCTTCGACGTCGA
>CAZTRQ010000255.1:0-2237 GCA_964616245.1 uncultured Spirochaetaceae bacterium
TGCTGGCCAGTGCGCTCGACCGGGAGACCCGGGGGTTCATCTCGATGACGACCTGTCGTCGAGTCTCTGGGTCGAGGGCAAACTGGACGTTAGAC
This sequence comes from uncultured Spirochaetaceae bacterium, assembly GCA_964616245.1. GTDB lineage: Bacteria > Spirochaetota > Spirochaetia > DSM-27196 > PWMO01 > CAYPUT01. The sequence continues at coordinate 96 of CAZTRQ010000255.1, forward strand.
CCCCCGCAGTCGACACCGACGGCCCGGAGCACCTCGAGGGAGTCGCTCCGCATCTTTTGATACTCCCGGTCCGGGAGAGTCTGAATCGGGGCGACGGTAATGCTATCCCCGGTGTGGACTCCCATCGGGTCGATGTTCTCGATAGAGCAGACGACAACCGCGTTGTCCTGGCTATCCCGCATAACTTCCAACTCGAACTCTTGCCAGCCGAGGAGGGACTCCTCGACGAGGGCGGTGTGGATCGGGCTTTCGTCGAGGGCCCGGGAGACGAGTCCGTCGAGCTCCTCTTCGGTGTAGGCGATGCTTCCCCCCTTCCCGCCGAGGGTGTAGCTCGGCCGGATAATCAAGGGCAGTCGGGTCTGGGTCAAGAAGTCCCGGGCTTCGGAGACGTGGCCTACGAGGGCGGAACGGGCGACGTCGAGACCGATCGACTCGCAGATCTCCTTGAAACGGAGGCGGTCCTCCGCGGCTTCGATGGCCTCGATTCCCGCTCCGATTAGCTCGACGCCGTAGCGGCTCAGAATACCTTGATAGTGGAGCGTCCGTGCCACGTTCAGGGCAGTTTGGCCTCCCATCGTCGGCAGAAGCGCGTCCGGGGCCTCTCGGCGAATAATCGCCTCGAGAAAATCCGGCTCCAGGGGGTCCATGTAGACCGAATCCGCCAACCCCGGCGTCGTCATAAAGCTCGCCGGATTCGGATTAACGAGGATAAGCTGGTAGCCCTCTTCCTTGAGAGCCCGAATTGCCTGGTTTCCGGAATAGTCGAACTCGCAAGCCTGCCCGATAACGATGGGCCCGGAGCCCAACACCATAATCTTGGAAATATCTCTTCGTGCCGGCACTATTAGGTCCTTCTTAAGAACTCGTCGAAGATCCATTCGGCGTCCCGGGGACCGGGAGCTGCCTCTGGATGAAACTGAGCCGAGAGCATCGCCTGATCCTCCGACTTGAGGCCCTCGACGCTACCGTCGTTCGCGTTCCGAAGCCAGACGGTAACCCCCGGGGGGAGGCTCTTCTCGTCAACGGCGAAACCGTGGTTTTGCGAGGTAACCTGGACACCGCCGGTTTCCTGATTTCGAACCGGGTGGTTTGCCCCGTGGTGGCCAAACTTCATCTTGTAGGTCTTTCCCCCGAGGCCAAGCCCGATAAGCTGGTGCCCGAGGCAGATCCCGAGGAGCGGCACCTTGCCGAGAAGTCCGGCGGCGGTCTCGATGGGTCCGGCCAGGACCGCCGGATCCCCGGGCCCGTTGGAAAGCACCACTCCCTTCGGCCCGGCGGAGAGAATTTCCGCCGCCCCGGCGGATGGAGGAAAGAGGACCACCTCGTAGCCCCGCCGGGAAATGTTCTCGACGATGCTTGCCTTGGCTCCGTAATCTACGACGGCGATAAAGCCGTGGCCCGATTTCTTCCCCGGAGGAGGCCCGACGGCGGTTGCGCCCCCCGGGGCAACCAGGGGATCGACCAGGTTTCTTCCCTCCATTCCCGGGAAGGCACCGACGGCGCCGGCGATCTCCCGGGCGTAGCCGGCGAGCGCTTCTGGTCGCGCCCAGCGGCCGAAGCCCTCGGGCATGGTAACGATCGCCCCGGTGAGGCTTCCTCGGCTCCGAAGAGCCAGGGTAAGGCCCCGGGTGTCGACGTCGCAGATTCCCGGTACTCCCGACTCCCGAAGGAAGGCCTCGAGGGACGCCCTGTCGAAGGGCAGTCGGCCGGAATAGTTCTCCCGGACTACGAAACCCGAGGCCTGGACCGGGGCTCCCGGACGGTGATGCTCTTGCCAGAGAGGATCGGTACCGTAGTTTCCAACCTGGGGATGCGTCATCACGACGAGCTGCCCCAGGTAGGAGGGGTCGGTAAGAATCTCATGATAACCGCTCATGGCGGTGTTAAAGATGACCTCTCCTATCCCGGGCTCCGCAGTTGCGGCGGCAACCCGCCCCCGGAGCTGATCCGGGGTAAGGGGAGGTGCGCCGAAACAGTAGCCGGGGTAGAACGTTGCATCTTGAAGGACGAGGAGTGCTGGTGTCATCGCGGTGCTTCCTTGGTACGACCCAGAATAGAAAAAGGCCGGCGTTTCCGCCAGCCTTTTTAAAGAGTTTAGCCCCTAGGGGAATCGAACCCCTCTTTGTAGACTGAGAATCTACC
>CAZTRQ010000256.1:0-2225 GCA_964616245.1 uncultured Spirochaetaceae bacterium
CCGGGGCGCCCGGGAGGTTGTCCTGACCGGGGTCAACATGAGCCGCTACCGGGACGGCGGGGCCAGGTTCAGCGCCCTCATCGAAGATATCTTGGAAATACCCGGGGATTTCCGCCTCCGGATATCCTCCCTCGAGCCGGACTCCCTCGACGAGCGCTTCTTTGCGGTTCTCGAGCACCCGAAGATGTGCCCCCATCTCCACCTCTGCCTCCAGAGCGGCTCCGAGCGGATCCTTCTTTCGATGCGTCGGCAGTACACCGTCGCCGAGTACCTTCGGGGCGTCGAGAGCATCCGCTCCCGGATCCCCGGTTTTAACCTAACGACGGACATTATCGTCGGCTTCCCCGGGGAGAGCGAAGCCGACTTTGCCGAGAGCGAGGCCGTGGTCCGGGAGGTTGGGTTTAGCCACGTCCACACCTTCCGCTACTCCCGTCGGAAGGGAACCCGGGCGGACCGGATGCCCGGGCAGGTCTCCGAAGCGGTAAAGGCGGAGCGCAGCGAGCGCATCCGGCGCCTCTCGGAGGAAAACAAGCTCGCCTACCGCCGGAGCCTTATCGGCCGGCGGCAACGGGTGCTACTCGAGCGGGTTGCAGAAGACGGTCTCTCGGCCCGGGGGTACGGGGAGCACTACGCACCGGTGGAGCTCCGGGCCGACGCCGGGTGGAACCCGCAACTGTTTCGGTCCAACAGCTTTCACGATGTCGTTGTCGGTGGGCTCACAAAGACGGAGGAGCCGCTGCTTCTCGGGCATCCGGTCTAGGGCGACCGCAGAGCAGTCCGATTATTGTCAACAGGGATGTTGATACCGCAGAGGCGGGCGTGGCATCTTTGGCGATGTGAGCACGACGAAACCTGACAAGAGCGCCCTCATTTTGACGGCGACCATTCTTGCGAGCGGCCTCGGGTTCTTTATGGGTTCGGCGGTCAACGTCGTTCTTCCGACGATCCAAGGCTACTGGGACCTCGAGCTCTCCCTGGTGCAGTGGATCGCCAACTCCTACGCGCTTACCCTCTCGGCCTTTATCCTGGTCAGCGGGTCCTTAGGCGACTACTTCGGGGTACGGCGGGTCTTTAATGTCGGTATTCTCGTCTTTACCGTCGCCGGGGCTCTCTGCGGCTTTGCCCCGACCCCCGGTCTCCTTATTCTCGGTCGAGCGGTACAGGGGCTCGGGGCTGCGTTTATGGTTCCCGGGAGCCTGGCGATCATCAACCGGCTCTACCCGGAGGGGGAGCGGGGCAGGGTTATCGGGCTCTGGGCCGGGGTCTCCGGGGCGATTGCCGCCTTGGGACCGTTTCTCGGCGGAATTCTCGCGGACGTCAGTTGGCGGTGGGTCTTTTGGATGATCGTGCCGATCGGCGTGGCGGCTTCGCTTGTCACCGTTCTCGCGGTTCCGAAGCTCCGCAACGAGGGCGAGAAGGGCGTCGATTTCGCCGGGGCCGCGGCGGTCCTCCTGGCCCTCGGAGGCCTTTCCTTCGGTCTTATTCGCATTCCGGAAGTCGGCGTTACCTGGTTTACAGGCACCGGCCTGGTTCTTGCGGTCTTGGCCGGGGTGGCCTTCTTCCCGATCGAGCGGCGGGCCGCCCATCCTATCGTTCCCTTCGGGATGTTCAACCGGACAGTCGCCGTGGCCAACGTCTCGACCCTCTTTCTCTATTTCTCCTTCCAGGGGGCCTTCTTTCTTCTGTCGTTTATCTTTCAGCAGCTTCTCGGCTACTCGGCGAGCTTTACCGGGCTCGCCTTTCTTCCGGCGACGGCGATGATTGCCCTTCTGTCCGCCCCGAGCGGGTCGGTAACCGACCGCCGGGGGCCTCGCCTCCAGCTGATTCTCGGGCCGGCAATCGTCGGCGTTGGGCTCCTCGTGATGGCGCTCGGTATTAGGCAGCCGGGGTATCTCTCTTTCTGGCTCCCGGCCATTCTGGTTTTCGGAGGTGGAATGGTCTTTTTGATTCCGGCGATTACCAAGGCGGCGCTTACCGTGCCGGAGCACTTCTCCGGGGCCGCCTCGGGGCTCAACAACGCCGCCGCCCGAACCGCCGGGCTCCTTGCCATCACCATTCTCGGGGCCCTGTTGAGCTCGGTCTACCAGCTGCTTCTCCCCGGAGCGCTTCCGGGCGAGTTGCCCGAGGCCGCCCGGGAGGCCGTCCTCGCCGACGCCGGGAAGCTCTTGGCAGCTGAGCTGCCGGCGGCGGTTCCCGAAGGGCTCCGGAGCGCCGTCGAGGAAGCC
>CAZTRQ010000257.1:0-2213 GCA_964616245.1 uncultured Spirochaetaceae bacterium
TGGGCGCTGACGGATTTGAACCGCCGACATCTTGCTTGTAAGGCAAGCGCTCTCCCAGCTGAGCTAAGCGCCCGAAATTCTCTGACCGAATGGAAGCTACCACGAGGTTTCCCAGGTGTCAAGAAAAGCCTCAAGATGGTATCTTAAGGCAAATACCATGGCAGAGAAGCTACAGAAAATACGCAACATCGGCATCGTTGCACACATCGATGCCGGCAAGACTACGACCACCGAACGGATCCTCTTCTACACCGGCAAGAGCCACCGCATCGGCGAAGTCGACGACGGCGAGGCGACGATGGACTGGATGACCCAGGAGCAGGACCGGGGCATCACCATCACCTCCGCCGCCACCACCTGCTTCTGGCAGGATCATCAGATCAATATTATCGACACCCCGGGACACGTCGACTTTACCGCCGAAGTGGAACGCTCGCTTCGGGTCCTCGACGGCGCGGTTGGCATCTTCGACGCCGTCGGTGGCGTCGAGCCGCAGTCCGAGACGGTCTGGCACCAGGCGGACCGCTACCACGTTCCCCGGCTCGTCTACATCAACAAGATGGACCGGATCGGGGCCGACTTCTTCGGAGCCATCGACGAGATCCGGGAGAAGCTCGCGGCGAACCCCGTAGTCGTCGCCCTTCCGATCGCCTCGGAGCAGCGCTTCGGCGGCACCATCGACCTTATCACCATGGAGGAGCTCCGGTGGGACTCGACGGCCCTCGGGGCCCAGTACCAGCGCCTCCCGATTTCCGACGAATGGCGGGAGCTCGCCGAAGAGTGGCGGGAGAAGCTCCTCGACGAGCTCTCGGCGCATTCCGACGAGCTTACCGAGCTTATCCTCGAGGGGAAGGAGATTCCCCCGGCGACCCTCGATTTAATCGTCCGGGATCTGACCGTAAGCCGGACGGCGGTTCCGGTCCTCTGCGGCGCGAGTCTCAAGAACATCGGGGTCCAGCCTCTCTTGGACGCGGTTCTAAAGTATCTGCCGGCTCCCGAAGAGCTTCCCCCGATCGAAGGCGTCCACCCGAAGAAGGAAGAGCCGGTGCAGGTCGAGCGCAGCGTCGAGGGCCCCCCGGTGGGCCTGGTCTTTAAGATCCAGAGCGAGCGGGAGGCCGGGGATCTCTGTTTTGTGCGGATGTATTCCGGGGCCATCAAGGCCAACACGGCGGTTTTTAATGTCGACAAGAAGAAGCGGGAGCGCGTCCTTCGGCTTATGCGGCTCCACGCCAACCGGACCGAGCAGCTCGACCAGCTCAAAGCCGGGGACATCGGCGCCATCATCGGCTTCAAGGGGGCCCAGACCGGGGACACCATCGGGAGCGAAGGCTACCCGGTTATTCTCGAGCGGATGGACTTTCCCGAGCCGGTTATCTCGGTTGCCATCGAGCCGGGGACGCTGTCGCAGAGGGAGAAGCTCAAGGAGGTCCTCGCCATCCTCGGCAAGGAGGACCCAACCTTCTCCACCCGGGAAGACGCCGACACCGGGGAGCTCGTCATCTCCGGGATGGGAGAGCTTCACCTCGAGGTTCTCGTTACCCGCATCGTCGACGACTACAAGGTAAACGCCAAGGTGGGCAACCCCCAGGTTACCTACCGGGAGTCCATCGGCAAAGAGGCGACCCACGTCGAGAAGTTCCACCGCGTCCTCGCGGGGAAGGAGAACGACGCCACCCTTACGGTTACCGTCCGGCCCCGGGAACGGGGTGCGGGCAACAACTTTATCTCCCACATCTCGAAGAACGACCTCCCGGAGAACCTCATCGAGGCCGCCCGGCGGGGGGTCGAGGGCTCCTTCGGCTCGGGCATCGTCTTCGGCTACCCCGCCATCGACATCGAGGCCGAGCTGCTCTCCGCGGTCTACAACGAGACCACATCCACCGAGTTCGCCTTCGAGGCGGCGGGAGCCCTCGGCTTCGACAACGCCTGCCGCGCCGCCGACCCCTATCTTCTCGAGCCGGTCATGAAGATAGACGTCATGTGCCCCAAGGAGTTCCTAGGCGACGTCATCAGCGGCATTACCATGCGCGGCGGCCTCGTCCAGGGCATCGAATCCCGGGCCGCGGTGGAGCACATCATGGCCGAGTCGCCCTTGCGCGCCATGTTCGGCTACTCCACCGCGCTCCGGAGCACCACCCAGGGCCGGGGCACCTACTCGATGGAGTTCTCTCATTTTGCGAGGAAGCAGGAGAAGTAGGGAGCGTCCCCGCCGG
>CAZTRQ010000258.1:0-2195 GCA_964616245.1 uncultured Spirochaetaceae bacterium
GGCCCGGGAGCGGGTAAAGCAATCCTGCACGACGTTGCTGACCTCCCGGGCGTTCCCCGGCCAGGAGTATTCCACAAGCGCCTGAAGCGCTGTGTCGGAAAAGCGCTTGTCCTCGTGATACTTCCGGTTCCAGTCATCGACGAAGAGCTCCACCAGAGGGAGCACATCGTCCTTTCGCTCCCGCAGCGGGGGCACGGTAATGCTGGATTGCTTGAGCCGCTGGTACAAGTCGTGGCGGAAGGTCCCCTTATCCACCATGGCGGCGAGATCGTGATTGGTCGCGGCGATTACCCGGACATCTACGGTGTACTCCGTATCCTCGCCTAAGGGCGTCATGCTTCCATCCTCCAGAACCCGAAGCAGCTTGGGTTGGATTTCCGGAGGAAGGTCACCCACCTCGTCCAAAAACAGCGTGCCCTCGTGTGCGGTCCGAAAGGCCCCCAGCCGGTCCGTCTTGGCGTCGGTGTAGGCGCCCTTCTTCTGCCCGAAGAGCATCGACTCCGCCAGGGAGGCGGTGATGGCCGAGCAGTTGACGGACGCGAAGGCCTGATTGCTCCGGGGGCTGAGCTCGTGGATCTGCTTGGCGACTACGTTCTTTCCGGTGCCGGTCTCCCCTTCGAGAAGCACCGACACGTCGTACCGGGCCACGCTCTCGGCCTCCTTTAGGATCCTTTGGAGAACGGAGGACGCCGCCACAACGCGACCGGCTTTTCGGCTGACCCAGGGCCCGCCGCCCTCCGCCGGGACCGCCTTTCCGGGCGCCGACTGACGCAAAAAGGCGGCGGCTTGCTCCTCGTCTTTGGACGGCTCCGGGAGGGTGACTACCGGCAGCCGGGTGTTCTGAAAGTCGACCTCCTTGACCCGGTAGCTCCCGGCGGCAAAGCGGGCGGGAACCCCCTGCAGAAGCGTGGCGTTTAGGGCACCGCTTCGCACCAGAAGAAACCAGGCAGTTTGCATCTGCGGCGTCCCGGGATCCAAGAGTACGAAAAACTCGACGTTCCGGTGTGCTTCCCGCGCCTTGATGTCCTCTACCCGGGCGGCCAACTGCTCGTAGATCTCCTCGTAGTCGACGGGGGATTCAAGCTCGATGTCGACGAAACTGAAGCGGTCGAACTCCAGATCACGCCGGGCAATCGTCTCCACGCTCCGGGCGCGCTCGACGTAGTCGGGCCCGGTGCAAAACAGAATTACCCGGCCGAACTGCCGCGCCTCCAACAGCGAAAGGACCGGCCCGTATTGGTCGCTTTCCTCGATATGGGGATCGCGATTACCGACAAAGCTCAAAAGGATGGTCGTTGCTTGCGCCATAACACTCTGACTATAGCTTCCGGGGTCGCCTTTTACCAAATCCACGAGACATATAATGCAATCGGCAGGCCAACCGGCAGGAATGTCCCGGGGCGCCCAAAGTGGGCGCCAAAAGTGGGCGGGCAAGCGCCGATGGTAACGCCGGTTTCGCAACTGCGGTTACGCAAGGCAGCTGACAGCCGGATGCGTCGCCCTTAGCGGAGCCGGTTAGGGCCCGCCGGAGGGCGACCGGCGGCCATCCCCGGCTTGGCACCGAAACTGCTTGTTGATGGGCATGATCCAGGCTACAGCGCTCCAGCCGGGGGAGACCGTAACCATCCGGTACCGGGATGCCGCGGGGGCGGAAAGCTCACGGCAGATTACGCTACTCCATAGGACCGGCCGACGCGACGGCGACAGCTACCTCCGGGCATACTGCCATCTACGCGGAGAGGAACGCACCTTCCTGGCCTCCCGGATCGTGGGGGTGGAGAGTTGCCCGGCCACCCCCCCGGTGGCCGTTGTCCGGGTACCGGCCGGCCCATCGAGCCCCGCGCAACCGCAGACCCCAGCTCCCGGCCGGCGCGGCGGCGGTGCGGGCTTTCTGTTGTTCGTTGCGATAATAGCCGTCGCCGCCTGGTGGATGGAGGGAAACGACGGCCGACTGCTACCGCCGGATCCCCTTCCGGTTCCGTCCCCGGCGCCGAGTCCAGCCCCCCGGCCGGCTCCCGCGCCGCCGCCTCCACCCACGCCGCCAAGAAAAGACCCCGCGCCACCGCGTTCAAAGCCCGTCGGATATCAGACCATCATAGCCGGCCGCATCGCCGAGTTTACCGCAGCCACGGGCATCGGTGACGTCCGGGTGATCAGCCGCTATGCTTCCGCGGATACAGATTACGACGGGGGGC
>CAZTRQ010000259.1:0-2179 GCA_964616245.1 uncultured Spirochaetaceae bacterium
CCGTCGGAGGCCTGACAGACGTAGACCGCGGCGTCGAGGCCGGTTCGCTCTTTGTACGCGGCGGTCACCTCGGCGGTAAAGCGGTCGACCGCGACGTCGTCGACGAGGGCGAGGGCGCAGCCGCCGAACCCGGCACCCGTCATCCGAGCCCCGAAGCATCCGGACTGAGATTGGGAAATCTCGACGATGGCGTCGAGGGCCTCGTTGGTAACCTCGAAATCGTCCCGGAGGCTCCGGTGGCTCTCGTTTAAAAGACGCCCGAGGCCTTCGGTATTTCCGGACAGCATCGCCGTGCGCGCTTCAAGAACCCGGAGGTTCTCCCGGACGACGTGGCGACCACGACGAGCAACTACCTCGTCGAGTCCCGGCACCGGATTGTCGAAGGCGTCCGCCGGAACATCCCGGAGCTTCTCTTTCCCAAAGTGGGCGGCGGCAGCAGCACACTCGGCAAAGCGCTCGTTGTACGCGGAAGCGGCGAGCTCCCGCCGGGTGGAGGTATCGAGAACGACGACCGAGGTCCCCGACGGCATCGGAATCTGCTCCGTCTCGAGGCTCCGGCAGTCGAGGAGAAGCGCGTGGCCCGCCGTGCCGAGAGCGCCTATCATCTGATCCATCAACCCGGTCTGGACGCCGACCCACTCGTTCTCCGCCCGGCGGACAAGGTGGGCAACCGCCTTTGGATCCCAGGGGATCCCGCTGCTCTCGCCGAAGGCTCTCGCAACCGCCAACTGCATCGCCGCGGAGGAGGAGAGTCCGGCACCGATGGGCACGTCTCCGGCCATCGCCCCTCGCCAGGCTACCAACCGGTGCCCCGCTTCTTGGAGTGCCCAGGCTATTCCCTTGAGGTACTCCAGAGGGGAGCCCTCTCGACGCTCGAAGTCGTCTAAGTCGAAGTGAAAGGTCGTGCCGAAATCCGCCGAGTAGAGCTCCACGGCGGGACCTTCTACCGGGGCCCCGGCTATCCATACCGCCCGGTCGATTGCAATGGGCAACACGAAACCGTCGTTGTAATCGGTATGCTCCCCGATCAGGTTGACTCGACCGGGCCCCCGGACGACAAATGTGGGCGGCGTCTTGAATCGCTCGTAAAAGGTGCTGTGGACCGTTTTGAAGAGGTCCTCTCGGTCAGCCATCGGATTCATCCTCTCGGTAGTGGATCTCCGGTAGCTCCCGGAGGGTCTCCGCTGCTCCCTCGGCGGTCAGGTCTCGCTGGGCCTCGCTCAAAAGCTCGTACCCAACCATAAACTTACGAACCGTCGCACTTCGCAAGAGCGGCGGGTAGTAGTGGGCGTGGAGTTGCCAGTGGCTGAAGTCTCCCGGGGCGAAGGGTGCTCCATGCCACCCCATCGAGTAGGGAAACGAGGTTTGGAACAGGTTGTCGTACTTGACCAGAAGCCTCTTGAGGGCTTCCGCGAGGCTCTGCCGTTGCGCCGCTGGGACCTCGGGCATCCTTTCGACGCGGAACTTCGGCAGCACCAGCGTCTCGTAGGGCCAGAAGGCCCAATAGGGAACCACGATAATCCAATCGTCGTTCTCGACGACGGTCCGCTCGCCTCGGTTTGCCTCCAAGAGCGCGTAGTCGAGAAGCAAGCTCCGGTGGCCGGCCGGGTCGCCGTTGGCGTACTCCCGCTGATGCTGGTCTTCGGTAACCGCCTCGTTCGGCAGCGACTTCTGCGCCCAGACCTGCCCGTGGGGATGGGGGTTACTCGCCCCCATCGCCTCACCTCGGTTCTCGAACATCTGAACCCACTGATAGGTCTCTCCGAGAGCCGCCGTCTCGTCGGCCCAAAGGTCCACGACCCGCCGGATGCCGCCAACCTCCATCCGGGCCAGGGTTAGGTCGTGGCGCGGCGAGAAACAGAGCACCCGGTTGATTCCCTCCACGCCTTCGAGCTGCAATAGCGGGTGGTCCGATTCCGGCGCCGGCGGCACATCGTCTAAGAGCGCCCGAAAGTCGTTGTCGAATACGTAGGTCGTCGTGTAGTCCGGGTTCACCTGGCCGCTCTTCCGAGTGTTACCGGGACAGAGATAGCAGCCGGGATCGTAGTGGGGCAACTGCTCCTCGGACGCCGCCTCCTCGGCCCCCTGCCAAGGACGTTGGGTCCGGTGAGGTGAAACCAAGACGTACTCCCCGGTTAAGGGATTTCGGCGGCGGTGCGGGTGCTCGGTCGGATCGAAG
>CAZTRQ010000260.1:0-2178 GCA_964616245.1 uncultured Spirochaetaceae bacterium
GCGGATCTCGACGAAGCGATCCGACTCGAGCCGGAGTTCTCCTGGCACTACCTGGACCGAGGGCGGGTTCGGGCCGAGCGGCGCCGGTACGCCGGCGCCGTCGAAGACTTTACCCGGGCACTAGAGCTCGAGCCGGACGTCTTTCTAACCTACGTCTACCGGGGCCGAGCGTACATGGCTCTCGAGAACTTCTCCGCGGCCTTCGACGACTTCGACACCGCCATGACGATGCGGCCGGACTATCGGGACGGCCACGCGACCCACGGTGCCCTCGCCTTTATCGTCGAGGAATGGGAGACCTCCTACCGTAGCTTCCAACGTGCCTTCGAGGTAACACCGGACCAGTACGGCTACCCCCTCCTGGCGGCGGTCGGCATGTGGCGGAGCGATCAGGAAGCCGCCATGCGTCGTTACCTCGCGGATATCACCCCCCGGATGCCCCGGGACACGCTCTACTGGGATATGGCGCGATTTCTTCAAACCCCCGCCTCGGATAGCGCCCTACTGCAGCGTATCAACCGGGAACAGGACGAGATTATCAAGGCTCAGATGCTCTTCGTGATGGGATGCCATTACCGAAAGATCGGCCTCCACGACACCGCCCAGACCCTCTTCGGCGCGGTAGAGCAAATCGGCCGCCGGGGCCTTATCGAGACCCGCCTCGCCACTGAGGAGCTAAAGCGGTATGGTAATGCCCAGTGAAGGGTGTTCAGGAGCTTATCGCCCATATCGACAAGGACCGTCCCGTCGTCATCCAGGCCCACGATTTCCCCGACCACGATGCCGTGGCTTCCGCCTTCGCGCTCCGGCATCTGTTGAGTCTAAACGGGGTAACCGCATCGCTGTGCTACGGCGGGGAGATTCAGAGCAACTCGCTTCAAGCCGCCATCGATGGTCTGGGTATCCCAATAGACGCCTGCGATAACGGCGGTCTGCGGGACGACGCCCAACTGATCGTCGTCGACGGTTTCGTCGGCAACAGCAATCTCCAAGACGTGCCCGGAACGGTCATCGGTGTCATAGACCACCACAGCCCACCGACGGATCCGCAGGTCGCCTACTGGGACATACGGGAGAATTACGGGTCCTGTTGCACCATCATCTACGAGTACTACAAGATCGCCGCGGCGGCCATCGAAGGCTCGGTCGCCACTGCGCTCTTGATGGGGTTGATGATGGACACCGCCTTTATGACCCGGGGGGTAACGCCCATCGATCTGGAGGCCTTCGACGTCCTCTTCTTCAAGGCGGATTGGGAGACCGGAAGCCGCCTCCTCAAGAACAGTCTATCTTTGGCGGACCTTTCGGTGTTTCGAGAAGCGATCAACGCCTGCGTGGTCGCCGACGATTTCTGCTACGTCCCGATACAGCGCGAATGTACCCCGGAGGTTATGGCGTTAGTTGCCGACTTTTTCCTCGGCCTCCAGGAAATACACTTCGTCGTCGTTGTGCAGCCCGGACGCGAAGAGTTTCGGCTCTCCGTTCGGAGCGAGGACTTCACCAAGCCCTCGGACGTGATTATTCGCAAAGCGCTTTCGGGCATCGGCTCCGGCGGAGGCCATGTACATATGGGCGGCGGCACCGTTCCCCGGGACCTTTTCCCCGGGGAAGAAAACCTCCGGCGACGCTTCTTGGTCGCCATCGGGAAGGGCATCTAAACACAATGGAATCGAGCATCCGCACGCTTCGTCTCGGCGACCGGGAGTTCTTCCTCGTCGGCACCGCCCACGTTTCTCAGTCTAGCGTCCAAGACGTGGAAGAGGCGATCGATCGCCATCAACCGGACCGTGTCTGTGTCGAGATGGACCAGGCCCGCTACAAGGCGAGCAGCGAAGGCCAGTCCTGGCAGAACCTCAATATCTACCGGGTCCTCAAAGAGAAGCGCGGCTTCTTGCTCTTGAGCAACCTCGTCCTGGCTTCGTTCCAGCGGCGTATCGGCCTGGATGTGGGCGTTACCCCCGGAGCAGAAATGCTGGCGGCGGTTCGGCAGGCGAAAGAGCTCGGTATTCCTTTCTCCCTCTGCGACAGGGACATCCAGATTACCCTTCGCCGGGCCTGGCGTTTGAGCTCCCTCTGGGGGCGGAGTAAGCTCCTCTCGGCTCTCCTTGGGTCCGCCTTTTCCCGAGAAAAGATCGACGAAGCGCAGATCGAGGCCTTAAAGAACCAGAGCGCCTTGGA
>CAZTRQ010000261.1:0-2168 GCA_964616245.1 uncultured Spirochaetaceae bacterium
GAAATCGTGGATCAATCTCAAGGCGTCTAAAAGTGGTGACATTAAAAGTGGTGATATTGACAAAAATTGCTAAACGGTGGGAGAATTGGGCACTATGTCCGACACAACCAAGAGCTCTGACGTTTCGCAGTCCGTACGCTTCGGGCTCTCCCTTCGAATTACGCTCGTAACCGTCGTATCCCTGGCAATTGTTCTCGGGGTGATGGTAACGATGGCCGGCAGAATTATCATGGCTAACGTCCGGGCCACCCAAACGGAGGCCTTCCAGCGGCAGACCGAGTCGATGGCCGAGCTTTTGGACCTGCAGCTCTCCTTGGTTCGCCGCACCGTCACTGCCCACGCGATGAATCCCGACTACGCCGATCTCCTCGAAGCCGACAACGCGGAAGAGGCCACCCCGCTCTTGAGAACCCTCTCCAACGAAGTCGGCGTCCTTGAGGACGTCTTGCTCGTCGACGCCGAGGGCACCATTCTCTCCTCCGTTCAGGAGACCCGTGGACCGGAGGACCTCAAAGGCGACCCGGTTGCGGCGGCGATCCGAGAGGGAGAGCGGCTCTATCTCAACTCCATCCCCCGCCGCTCGCAGGCCTCCGGCAACCCGGTGCTCTATCTCGGTACCTCCATGCGGCGGGCCGGGAACATCGTCGGCGGCATTGTTGCGGTTATCGACGTGCAGCGCTTCGGCAGAATCTACATCACCGACAAAAAATTCGGTAGGACGGGCTACGCCTTTGTAATCGACACCGAAGGAACGGTAATTATCCACCACGACGATAGTGTCGTAATGGAGGATTTCTCGGAGGAGCCGGTCTTTCTCGGCCTCCAGGAAGCACTGTCCTCGGCGAGGGGCCGCTTCGTCGTCGACTACGAGTTCGGGGGTGCGACCAAAACGATGGCGTTCCGCCCCCTTCGCACGGCCTCCTGGTATGTCGCGGTCACAATCGATCAGGACGAGCTCTTGGCCTCGGGACGGGCTACCCAACGGCTACTGATGCTACTCGGCCTCCTCGCGGTAATCCTGCTTTCGTTTATCCTGATCTACCAGGTCCGACGGGCGGTTATCTCGCGGCTTCTCAAGTTGATCGCATCCATAGACAAGGCAGCCGGCGGCGACCTGAGCGTAAGGAGCAACCTGTCCGGAAGGGACGAGCTTACCCACGCGGGTCGCCGCTTCAATCGCCTTATGGAATCCCTCGCCTCGGTCATCGTAGCCGTCATCGCTGGGATGCGGAGCCTCGAGCTTTCGGGGGAGAACCTTGTGACTAACGTCGATCAAACCGTCTCCTCGGCAACCGAAATCGACGCGAGCACCGATTCGACCCGAAAGCAAATCGAGAACCAGGTTGCGAATGTCACCGAGACCTCCGCAGCCGTCGAAGAGATGACGAAGAATATCGAAGCCCTCAACTCTTCGATCGAGCACCAGGCATCGAGCGTAACCGAGTCCGCCTCGGCGGTCGAAGAGATGGTGGCCAATATCCAATCGATGGACTCGGTCACATCCGGCGCGGTCGAACAGGTCGAAGCTTTGGAGTCGGCGACCCAAGAGGGTCGGGGTCTAGTATTCCGAGTAAGCGACCTGCTCCGGAAGGTAAGCGAGCGGTCCGAGAGCTTGAGCGAGGCGAACGAGCTTATCGCCGGCATCGCGAGCCAAACGAACCTCTTGGCGATGAACGCCGCCATCGAAGCGGCCCACGCCGGTGCGTCGGGCGCGGGCTTCGCCGTCGTAGCCGACGAAATTCGAAACCTTGCCGAGCGCTCCTCGGAGCAGTCGAAGGAGGTCAATACCAACTTGCGAGAAGTGGTCGAGGCTATCGCCAATGTATCAGCGGTGTCCCAGGAGACCGATACCGCCTTCGAGCGAATCCAAGCCTCCATAAACTCGGTCAACGACGTCTTTCGGGAGATCTCCGCGGCGATGCGGGAGCAGTCGGTGGGGGGGCAAGAGCTCCTCGCCACTCTGAATCAAATGAAGGAGATTACCGCGTCGGTTTCGAGCGGCTCCGGCGAGATGACCCAGGGGAGCGAGCAGATACTGTCGGCCATCACCAACCTTAACGGCATTACCCAGGAGATCCACGGCGCGATCGAGGAGATATCCCGTGGGAACCAGGAGATAACCAACGCCATGACGGAGATCGCCAACCTTGCTGAAGAGAACCGCAAAA
>CAZTRQ010000262.1:0-2129 GCA_964616245.1 uncultured Spirochaetaceae bacterium
CATAGCCAGAAACGTATCTCGCCGGACGGAGCTCATGTGGCGGATGTAGTAGTGTGATAGTTTCGTCGCCACCGCCATCAGATGGTAGATAAGGCTTATGTGGCCCCGGAGCCTCCGGAGGTCTTCGTTCTGGTCTTCCATGTCGGTCTCGAAGATGTAGGTATCGTATCGTGACTGAAGGTTGTGAAACCGAGCCTCCACGAGCCGAATCCGCTCCTCGCTTATCGGGTCGGGAATCGCCTCTTCGTACATGTCCGGGTCCCGTTCGAGGAGCACGTCTCGAACGTCCCTATCTTCGGAAAGATTAAGGAATTGGGTAGCGAGGTAGACCACGGATTCCCCGACCCATTCCACATGCCGAATCTCCCGGTCCGCCGGAAGGCGATAGCTGTATTCTTCGGTCATGCATGGTTTGAAGGTCGACTCCCCGTCGTATCTCCCGAGCTTACAGCGCTCGAGCTGCTCGAGAATGGTGCCGCAGAGGGTCACAAGGGCCCCACGCAACCCGACGACTACCGTATTCGTACTGGTCTCGAGATCGGTCTCGATGCCAAGAAGCTGGTATCGAGCCATACCTTGCCGGATATGCAGCACCTCGTAGGCAACCGAGGAAAACAACTTGGCCGCAGCGATCGACTCCCGGAAGGGAAACCATTTTTCGTTGGTCTGGGCGCCGTGGGCATCGGCGAGCTCTTCGATCCTGGCTGCCTCCCGGAAGAGAATGTTCAAAAAGTCCCGGCAGGGAAACTCGGGCTGGTTGGTGGATTTCTGCGCGATTTCGCAGAGCTCGGCGATACGATCGGTGTACTTCGAGAGGTACCGGGTAAACTCGGTGTCGTCGACTTTCGTCGCCCTATTCCGGCCTAATCGTGGCATACCGTCTAAGAGTAGCGCCCCACCCTCGGTGTCGCAAGGGGGCGATTCCTGCGAATTCGGCCTATTCCGGTTCTACCGTTAGGTAGCGTTCGGGGATCTCCCAGATGACCAGACTCGGCGGAATCTCCGCGATGGTATCACTCGAAAGGTAGGCCTCCATCGGTTGGAAGGGTCCCTTTCCCTCTTCGGCGACCGTCAGCACCTCCGCTTCTAAAGCCTCCTGGAGAAAGCCCGCAAAATTCCACCGGGGATCGGCGCTGTAGCTGGTTCCGACGAGGGCTACGGGAATCGTCGGGGTGGCGAAGAGGCCTAGGGGGTCCTCGTCCCCGTTTCCGCTCGATACGTCTTCCGGCGGGGTCTGCCGGGGGGGCGGGGCCAGGCGCGTTTCGAAGAGGCGAACCTCTTCCGGGCCGAGGCCGAAACGCTCCGCGTAGGGACCGAGGGGCAGAAAGGTCATCAGGTCCCCGGTGTGGCTTACTCTGTCGACGGGGATCGATTCAAAGGCCGTTCGGCGGACGCCATTCCGGTCGAGAACGTCCCTCCCGGGCACCGCGACGAGCCGGGCGACGGCAGCGGATCCGGCAGGCGTCCAGTGGGTATCCCGCCGGAGATAGCTGCCCCCGGCGCCCAGGGCCGAACGGAGGTCCGGTGCCGGAATACCGGCTTTCCGGAGGAAGGCACGTGCCGTGGAATAGCGGTCGGCGAGGAGCGCCGGGGGGCGGCGCGGGAGGAAATTGTGCCGGAGGTGCTCAGGCTGCTGTCGGGCCTTACTCGGCACCAGGGCGACAACGAGGTCGATCCCCCTGGTCTTTAGACTGTCCCTGACCGCGGCCACCTCGGCGAGGCGGGCGAGAAGTCGATCCTGGTGGTTGGGATGGGTCTCGAACTCCTCGGCGGTAAAGAGCCACCCGTCTTGGCCGACGACAACACCCGGGGCGCCGCTTCGGAAGAGGGCGTATCGCCCGGCGGCCCAGAGAACCAGGGCCCCCTCTCGGAACGCAACTGCCTCCTCGAAGCCGCTTTGAAAGCTCGAGGTCCAGCTACCGTCGAGGACAGGATCTAAGGAACCCCCGGTGCCCCGAAGGCGTTCTTCGACCTCCGGGGAGACGACGGCCCGAAACGAGAAGATCACGCCGACAGTAGCGATAAGGAGAAAGGCAGCGGCGAATACTCGGCTGAAGCGGAAGGGCTCTTGGTCGTGCATCAGAATTGAAAGTAGAGAAACGGCGAGAAGCTCTCCGCCGTAAGCTTGA
>CAZTRQ010000263.1:0-2106 GCA_964616245.1 uncultured Spirochaetaceae bacterium
TCGAGTCGCAGCACCTCGACGACATCATCCTAGAGAGGCTCTCGATCGAAGCCCCACCGGCCAATGTGGAGGCCTGGGACGGTGTCGTGGAGATTTTCTCCCGGGCCGACCGGACCGTCCGAATCGCCGTCGTCGGGAAATACATCGACCTTAACGATTCCTACAAGTCCGTAGACGAGGCGCTCTACCACGGCGGCATCGCCAACGGCGTCCGGGTCGAGCTCGTCAAAATCGATTCGGAGAAGCTCGAGAAAAATCAGAGCTTCGACGACGTATTCGCCCGGGTAGACGGCATCCTGGTGCCCGGAGGCTTCGGAAGCCGGGGAATCCAGGGGATGATCGACACCGCCCGGTACGCCCGGGAGAACGCTATTCCCTACTTCGGCATCTGCCTTGGGATGCAGGTGATGGTAATCGAGTACGCCCGGTCGATTCTCGGTCTCCCGGAGGCGAACAGTAGCGAGTTTGCCCCGGAAACACCGGATCCTGTCGTCGTTCTCCTGGAGGAGCAGATAAACGTAAAGAACTACGGCGGCACGATGCGTCTCGGCGCGAACCCGTCGAAGCTACTGCCGGGGTCGAAGATTCGCAGCATCTACGAATCGGATGTTATCTCCGAGCGGCACCGGCATCGCTACGAGGTCTCTAACGCCTACCGGGATCGTCTCCACGAAGGGGGGCTCGGCGTAACCGCGGTGACCAGTGACGATTCGCTGGTGGAATCGGTTCAGTGGAGCGACCATCCCTGGGGTCTCGGGGTTCAGTATCATCCGGAGTTCAAATCCAAGCCGGTTGCGGCCCATCCGCTTTTCAACAGCTTTATCGAGGCGAGCCTCGCCCACCAGAGGCAAGCCGAGATCTCCGAGACCGCAGACGTTTCGGGGTAAGGGGCAGCCGATGCATCGGCCCAACGCTGTGCTGCTTCTCCGGAGCCCCTTCGTCCTCGTCATTTTCGTCGTGTTCGGCATCGGGGCCTGCACGATCGACTACGAGAGTGCCCTTGTTGTGGAAGAACGACCGGAAGATATCCCTCAGACCATTCTTACCGAAGCTCGGCTGACGATCGAGCGCGCGGACGAACGGGAGTTCCGGGTCCGGGCCGACCGGGTGGAGAGCTACCCCGAGCTCGAGGAGCAGCGGTTCTGGGGCTTTGCTTTTGAGGAGTACGACCTCGACGGAGAGCTCTTGGTCTCCGGCCGGGCGGATTACGCGGTCTACGACGACGCGACCGACGACGTGGAGCTCGACGGCAACATACAGTTTCGATCCGTCACCGAGGGAATTACCGTAGTCGCTGAGTCTCTTGCCTGGCGGGACGACAGCCGGACACTCTCCGCCGGGGAGGAGCTAACGATCCGGGTCGACAGAGAAGACGGAAGCTGGATCGAGGGGCAGGGGTTTTCCGCGGACTTTCGCCGGAGCGTCCTGGAGTTTCGCCGGGGCGTCGTCGGCGAAATTGTGACCGAGTCGCCGGAGGAAAACGATGGTTGACGCGCGGCAGCACCGGGTTTCGCTCTCAGCCTCCTTCGTCGCCATCGCCGGGGTCTTGCTGCTGGCCTCCCCCGCCGTGGGGGGCGCCGAGACCTTTCGCTTTTCCGGCGACGAGACGACGGTCGTCTTCGCCGAAGGGCAGGAGCGGACAATTCTCCGGGGCGCTGCGAGCGTGGTCTCCGACGATACGACGATCTCCGCCGGGGAAATAGAGATCTACGGCGAGGATTTCCGCTACGCCGTCGCCCGGGGAGGGGTCGAGGCCGCCGACATCGAGCGGGAGATCTACATAACCGCCGACGAGCTCTTCTTCGACCGGGAACAGGATATCCTCCGGGCCGAGGGAAACGCGGTCCTCGAAGACAGGAAGAACGAGCTCGTGGTAAAGGGCAACCTTCTCGAGAACCGTAGCTCCGACGAAGTTACCGTGGCCCAGGTAGCGGTGAGGATTCTCGGGGACGACCTGACCGCCCGGAGCGAGTTTGCCCTCTACCGGAGGGAAACCGAGGTCCTCGAGCTCTCGGGGCTTCCGGTGGTCTTCTGGAAGGGGGACGAGTACCGCGCTGCCCGGATTGTCGTCGACCTGCAACAGGACGAGATTAGCCTCGAGGGGGA
>CAZTRQ010000264.1:0-2064 GCA_964616245.1 uncultured Spirochaetaceae bacterium
GCAATTCGGGACTATTTGAGGGTATAGGCTATTCTGAGGTATCGGTCGTGATCTTTCTCGACATCATCCATAACATCGCCCTCCTTGTCGCGCTTTCGGTCGCCTACGGGTTACTCTCCGAGCGCATGCCCGCCGGAACCGTAACGCACCGGGGGGTTTCGGGGATTCTCTTCGGCGGAGTCTGTATTGTCGGGATGATGACACCCCTCCGTTTCGCCCCGGGGGTTATCTACGACGGGCGCTCCATTGTTCTTACCGTCGCCGCCTTTATCGGGGGCCCCGTCACCGGCACAATCGCCGGGGTCATGGCAGCGGCCTACCGCCTCTGGTTGGGAGGCATCGGTACCGTCGCCGGGGTCCTTACGGTTGCGGCTTCGGTTGGTCTCGGAGTCTTGTTTAACCTGTTACGCCGCCGGGACCAGGCCTGGGAGCGGGCGGGTCGAATCCTTATCCTCGGGGTCCTGGTCCACGTTCTTATGCTCGCGGCGCAGCTTTTCATACCCAGTGGAGTCGGCGTTCGGGCCGTCACCGACCTCGGGCCGGTCATCATCGTCCTGTACTCCGCGTCGGTTGTTCTGATTTCTCGAGTGTTTATCGACCGGGAGCAACGCCGAAGAACCCGGCGGGCCCTCGCCGAGAGCGAGGAGCGCTACCGCAGGCTCTTCGAGGATAGTGCGGCGGTGATGTTGGTTCTAGATCCGCAAGACGGCCGCATCGTCGACGCCAACCCTGCGGCGGAGCGGTTCTACGGTTGGAGCCGGGAGCAGCTAACCTCGATGCGGGCGGGGGACATTAACACCTCGGGCGCCGAAGAAATCCAAGCGGAATTGACTGCCGCCCGACGGGCCGAGCGGCAGTACTTCGAGTTTCGGCATCGGCGGGCCGACGGTTCGGTCCGGGACGTGGAGATATTCAGCGGACCCGTCAAGGTGGGCGGCCGAGAACTTCTCTATTCGATTATTCACGACACCACCGCCCGGAAGCAGGCCGAGCGGGCCCTACACCTGAGTAGCTACTGTATCGAGAACGCGATCCTCGACATTATCCAGGCCCGGGTCCGGGACGCCCGCATTATGTCTGCGAACAGGCAGGCCTGCGATTCCCTCGGGTACACGGAGGAGGAGCTCCGCCGGCTTACCATCTTCGATATCGATCCGACCTTTAGCTTTGGGCGGTGGAAGCAGAACGCATCAGAAACCGAGGACGGAAACGATCTTACCTTCGAGAGCGTCCGGCGGCGGAAGGACGGGTCGATCTTCCCCGTCGAGATTACCGTTACCCTTATAGAGTTCGACGGAGAGGAGTACGCTTTTTCCTTCGCCCGGGACATTACCGCCCGGGCCCACCACGAGGCCGAGCTCGAGGCATCGGTACGGGAGAAAGAGGTTCTTCTGAAAGAGATTCACCACCGGGTAAAGAACAACCTCTCGGTAATCGCGAGCCTTCTGAATCTTCAGCGGGACCGCGTACGGAACCAGGAGGAGGCCCTCGGGGCCCTCGAGAAGAGTCGGGATCGCATCGCCACCATGGCGGAGATCCACATGCTTCTCTACGAAACCGAGAGCTTCTCCGCCGTCGAATTCTCGGATTATGTCGACGTACTGACCCGGAAACTCATGAGTCTTTACGGCCGGTCGAAGGAGATCCGGCTGACCCTGAAGCTCGAGACCGTTTCCCTCGACATTACCCGGGCGGTCCCCTTGGCCCTCATCGTAAACGAGGTCGTAACAAACGCGCTCAAGCACGCCTACGTCGGCAGGCAGACCGGGCACCTCGGCGTCGAACTCCGGCCGGTCTCCGACGGTCTGTTTCGCTTGGCGGTGTGGGACGACGGGCCGGGGTGCCCGGTCTGTGGGCCGGGCGAGGAGGCGCCCTCCCTCGGTCTGCAGCTTATCCGGGTTCTCTCGCAGCAGCTATCGGCCCGGCTGGCGTACGATACGGACGCCGGTACCCGGGCGGAAATTACCTTTCCGGTTGCCTAAGGGGAGTGCTCCCGAAATTGTGTCTTTTCGCCTTGTTCCGGTCGGAGACCCATGCTATCGTCCCGGCCATGGACGCAACAAG
>CAZTRQ010000265.1:0-2046 GCA_964616245.1 uncultured Spirochaetaceae bacterium
GGGTTAGCCGGGACAGCCGGGGCGGCCGGGCACTCCGGCTCGCGCTTCAGACCCGGGAGCAGCACATCCGGCGGGATAAGGCGACCAGCAACATCTGCACCGCCCAGGCGCTTCTCGCGGTTATGGCGTCGATGTACGCCGTCTATCACGGCCCGGAAGGACTCAAGGGAATAGCCCGACGGGTTCGGCTCTTGGCCGAGACCTTTCGAGAGGCGTTACGGCAGCTCGGATTCTCAGTCGACCCGGGGCCGGTTTTCGACACGGTCGTTTTTCGGTCGGCGGGTACCCCGGGGCCGGACATCCCGGCGGCCGCGCGCTCGGCCGGGTACAACCTGAGGCTTTTCGAAGACGGAAGCTTCGGTGCCTCCTTCGACGAGGTATCGACTCTCGGTGAGGTCGAGGCCCTGGTTGGAGTTCTCGCCGCACAAGTCGGAGCCGAGGCGCCGGATCTCGATGCGATCGCCCTCCGGGTATCCCCGCGACCGCCGATTCGATTCGAGCGGAGGTCCGCCTTTCTGACGGAGGAGGTCTTCGGCCGGTATCACACCGAAACCGAGCTATTGCGATACATCACGTCCCTAGAGGAGAAGGATATCTCCCTGGTTCACTCGATGATTCCCCTCGGAAGCTGCACGATGAAGCTGAATCCAACCGCGGCCTTACTGCCGATAAGTTGGCCCGAGTTCGCCGCGATGCACCCCTACGCCCCGGCGGACCAGGCCGAAGGGTACCGGGAACTGGCGGAGGAGCTCGGCGGGTGGCTCTGCGAAATCAACGAGATGCACGGCTACACCCTCCAGCCGAATAGCGGCGCCCAGGGGGAGTACACGGGCCTCTTGATCATCCGGGCCTGGCACCGGGCCCAGCGCAGGGTCCAGGTCGAGGCCGATGGGCAATCCGGGGCGCAGCCCGACCGGGACCTCTGCCTTATTCCCGACTCGGCTCACGGAACAAACCCGGCAAGCGCCGCGATGGCGGGCTTTGCGGTCGCCGTCGTGCCGTCGACCCCGGACGGGGAGATCGATCTCGAAGCTCTGGGGAAGACCCTCGAGGCGGAAGGCTCTCGCGTGGCTGCAATGATGGTGACCTACCCGTCAACCTTCGGCATCTTCGACCGGAACGTTCCGCGGGCCATCGAGATGGTCCACGCCGCCGGGGGGCAGGTCTACCTCGACGGAGCCAACGTAAACGCCCAGGTGGGCCTGACGAGCCCCGGGCGGATCGGCGCCGATGTCTGTCACCTGAATCTCCACAAGAGCTTCGCCATACCCCACGGCGGGGGCGGTCCCGGAGTCGGACCGGTGCTGACCGCGGAGCATCTGACCCCCTTTCTGCCGGGCACCGTGGATAAACCCGGGCCGACGGGGGTGGTGGTCGGCGCGCCCCTCGGGAGCGCCGGGGTTCTCCCGGTATCCTACGGCTACATCGCCATGCTCGGTGCCTCGGGCCTCCGTTCGGCGAGCGAGGGTGCCATTCTCGGGGCGAACTACATCGCAGCCCGCCTGGCTTCCCGTATAAGCATAGCCTACGCCGGGTCGGGTCGCGGGTCCGGGACCCCGAGGAGGGTGGCACACGAATGCATTCTCGACTTTCGCCGCGTCGAAAAGGAGACCGGAGTAACCGTCGAGGATGTCGCGAAACGCCTTATGGACTACGGCTACCACGCCCCGACGATGGCCTGGCCGGTTCCGGGCTCCCTGATGGTGGAGCCGACCGAAAGCGAGGGCAAGGAGGAGCTCGACCGTTTTTGCGACGCGATGCTTTCTATTTTTGACGAGATCGACGAGATCCGCCGGGGGAAGGTTGCCCTCGAGGAGAGCGTCCTTCGCCGGGCGCCGCACACCGCCTTAGACCTTGCCGACCAATGGGACCGGCCCTACGACCGGAACCGAGCCGCGTTTCCGGCCCCCGGGTGCCGGGAGCGGAAGTTCTGGCCGGCATCCAACCGGGTCGACAACCCCTACGGCGACAAGAACCTGGTCTGTAGCTGTGCGGGGTTAGAAGACTGGGCGGGATGAGCTCGCCGGCACTCCTATTCTACGGCCT
>CAZTRQ010000266.1:0-2027 GCA_964616245.1 uncultured Spirochaetaceae bacterium
CCGACCGACGGGCCCCTACCACCGCTCGGCGCCGCGGTTTACCGCGGTGTACTCCAGAACGTCTTTGAAGGTGCCGAAGAGCTCCGTTTGAGCGCGGTTTGTGAACTCCCCGTGGCCGCCCCGACCGATGAGGGCGTTTGCGTGGTTCAGAAACAGGCGCGGGTGGGCCTCGTACAGGATTTCCCAGCTATGAACGATGGCCCCGCGGTTCGCCTCGACGCGGTCCCGGGCAGGGATCCGAGCCCGCTTCGCGTTGTTTGCTTTCCGGTCGGCGGGGAGCAGGTTCCAAAGATCGTTGTTTCGCCAGAGGGCCCAGGGTATGGCGTGGTCGACGTCGAAGCGGCTTAAGGGTTGGCCGGTCCAGACACACACAAGGCGGTCGCGCTTCAGATGACTCTCGTAGGCCAGACGGGCCAGTTGCGTGTCCCGCTCGCCTTCGTAGTCGGTCAAGAGAAGAGCCATCACGACTCCCGGGTTAACCTCCGGGTCCTGGTGCTTGAGGTCGCTGGTGAACTCCGCCCAGCGGATCAGGACCGAATCTTCGATCCATCTCCCCAACAGCGCCGACTCGTTCCAGATCTCCGCCGGAAGGACGATTCGGCCTTGATGATAGGCGAACAACCGCTTGCCGGTCCGGTCGTTTCCCGCATAGGTGATCGGCTGTTTGATGGCCTCGACCACCTTCGCCCGGGTGCTTAAGCGGAGTCGGTGGCTTTCCGGACTCAGCCTCCCCGCTTCCGAGTCGATCCGGAAGGCCGCGTAGCCCCCTTGGTTCTCGCAGTGCCGTACCAGGCTGGTGAGCTCGGACCGGAAGGCCATATCGGCCTTGCTCCCCTGGGGGCCCTGGAGGACGGCTGCCGTCCGGCTGCTTTCCATCAGCGGCCAGTAGTAGCGGATCCAGAGGTCGGCGACCGCGTCTATCGGAATGGATACCCTGCCGTCTCCGATCCACCGGGCGAGATTCGGCCGGTGAGTCGCAAGGTACGCGATTGCCCTGACCAACGCGAACTTGTAGCTGTTTACCTTGCGGTCGTCCCAAAGGATGGACTCCACTACTTCTATCGGGCGGAGATCCTCAGACGGACCCGCCGTAAAGAGGAGCACTCTCCACGCGATACCCTCCCGCCCGAGGGAGTCTTGTTGACCGTAGGAGAGGATCTGACGCAGGCCGAGGCGCTCCAGAAAGAACTGATACTGTTCCGGCGGCCGGACAATCATCAATCTGCCGTTGGCGTCCCGGGAGTTGCCGTCGACCGGGTACTCCACCGGAACGGAAATCACCAGGAAGCCTCCGGGCAAGAGGAGCGAACGAAGACGGTACAGCGCGTCCAGCAGCTGGGAATCCGGGAGGTGCTGAAGGACCGCGGCACAGAGGACCGCGGCGAATCGCTCTGTGATTCCCGAGAGCGCCGGTAGGGAGCCGACTAGGAGTTGGGTCTCGGAAAGGCCGTAGCGCCGGCGCCCCGCGGCCACCATCTCCGGCGACGCGTCGACACCTACCGCACCGTGTCCCGAGGCGATAAGGGACCCGACATCCCGACCGCTCCCGGCTCCGACGTCCAGCACCCTATCCCCCGCATCGCGCAAGAGGGTCCGCAGGTGCGCGAGGTAGGTCGGCTCGGCGCCATCGTAGAACTCCGCCAGCCGTTCCGCGTTTGCCGCGTAGAATGTATGCGTCGCCTCAGGATCCCTACTACCGTTCACCACTTCTATAGTAACGGAGGAGCAGGTGCTGCGCAGCTACCTTGCAGACTTCAGCGCTCACAACCATTCAACAGATCGCGACGGAGTTCGTTATTTCGCCCGCCACCGTCCTTAAGCAGCTCGCCCTGGTTGCCGCTTCCCGTTGCGGCCGGCGCCTCGATATCAACGTTCATCCATCAACCGCCGGCTTTAACAAGAGCTTCGTCAACGATGTGCTCGAGAACCTCCGCGAAGCTAGTGCTTCCCTCGATCATCGTTCCTCCGCAGAGAGGATATCGCGGTGCTTGCCGGGCCGGCCGATACGCCGTAACAAGCACCGCGGT
>CAZTRQ010000267.1:0-2024 GCA_964616245.1 uncultured Spirochaetaceae bacterium
AGAAGGACGGAAGCTACCAGATAGTCGCCGGGGAGCGACGGTATCGCGCCGCGGGCCTGGCCGGTTTGACGGATGTCCCGGTTCTGATACGCACATTCACCCAGTCCGAGAAGCTGGAAATCGCCCTAATCGAGAACCTGCAACGGGAGGATCTCAACCCCATCGAAGAGGCTCAGGCCTTCGCCGGGCTCATCAAAGAGCACGGGTGGACCCAGGAAGAGCTTGCGAAGCGACTCGGCATGAGCCGAACGGCGATCGCTAACAGTCTTCGGCTGTTGAAGCTTCCGGAGGATATTAGCGAGCTAGTCGAAGAGGGGACCCTCTCGGCGGGGCACGCACGGGCGGTTCTTTCGTTTTCCGACGCTTCGGCGCAGCAGGAGCTCGCCCGGCGTATAGAAACCGAGGGGCTCTCGGTTCGAGAAGCGGAGGCCTTTGTCGCGAGTCGCAACGCTCCCCGGAAGAAGAAATCTGGCTCTAAGGACGGCGGCTCGACAGGCGGGAGCTCCACCGTCTCCCGGGAACGTGGGACCGCGGAGCTCAACGACATTACGCAGGAACTGCTCGAGCTCTTCGGGAACAAAGTGACCATCGTGGGTAACAACCACAAAGGACAGATTCGAATCGACTATTACAACCTCGAGGACCTCGAGCGCCTCATAAAGCAGTTCCGGGAAGGGGTGCTCTCGGACCTCTCCCTTTAGGGCCCTCTCCGTTTAGGGACCCTTCGACCTAGGGCCCACTCTGCCGGAAACACTCCGGCTCTCGGTATCGACGAACCTCCACGGCACTTCCGGGGCCTTCGTAATTCCGATCCGGGGCGTCGTGACGACCCGATGCGGGACGGCGGCTTTTAGGCGTTTCGGTTCGGCATCTTCCTCCGGAGGCAGCTCGACGGACAACGCGAGACACAGGGGGCCTTCCCCGGCGATGGACGCACCGTCGTGCTCTTCTTTGCGGATCCCGAGGCCCTTGCAGAGACTCCCGGGACCCGAGAGAAGCCGGTCGGAGGCCAGTTGCGCGCCGGAGCGGCCGGTCCCCGGCTCGCGTAGCCGGCGAATGCTCTCTATGCCGGCGAGGGGCTCGGCAGCCCGGATAAGTACCGCGTCACCGATCCCCTCGGGACCGCAGACCACGTTTAGGCAGTGGTGCATTCCGTAGATAAGGTAGACGTAGGCGAAGCCCGGGGGGCCGAACATCGTCTGGTTTCGCCGGGTCGGGCCCCGGAAGGAGTGGGCCGCGGGGTCGTCCTGCCGGTAGGCCTCCACCTCGACGATTCGCGCAACCAGGTGACGATCCGGAGGCAGATGACGGTAGAGAAGGAGACCGAGGAGCCCCGGGGCGGCGAGATCCGCCCGCTCGGTTAGGAAACGGGTGTCCGGCTGTTCGATACGGAGGCTCACTCGGCGACAATCTCCGCGTGGTAGCGACTCCGGAGGGGCTCCGGAAGGGGTATGGGCCGGTGGGTGGACATGTCGATAAAGACCCCGTATTGAATCGAGGCAGCGGCCACCTCGGTGTCGAGGGTGAACTCCGCCTCGAGACACCACTTGAGGCGACCGGCATCGCGCAGCCACATCTGTCCCTCGATCGGCGTGTCGAAAAGCCGGAGGGCCCGTTTGTAGTCGATTTCGGTGCGGATCAGTATAGGGGCGTAGGACTCGGCCATCTGATCGGCCAGGGGAAAGTAGGTATCGAGGAAATGGAGCCGAAGATCCTCGAGCCACCGGATGTAGACGATGTTGCTTACGTGTCCGGCGAAATCGATGTCGTAGGTTTTGACGGTGAAGGGAAGGGACACCATCAACGGTCTAAGCTTCTTCATTACGTCTCCCGACAAGAGCTGTTTTGCGTTAGTATAGTACCTACGAAGGAGTCCTCGTCCATGAATGGCCAGTCGACAACGCAGGACGGCAAGAGAACCATTGTTGCCGTCACGATCATCCTCCTGATAGTGGACCTTGTCCTCGTCGCTCTCGCGCTTACCCTCGGTCCCCTCGAGCTCTTTGGCCCCCGGAGTCAGACCG
>CAZTRQ010000268.1:0-2021 GCA_964616245.1 uncultured Spirochaetaceae bacterium
GATGGTCTTGACCTCGTCGGCGATAAACAGATGGCCGATGTGAATCGGGTCGAAGGTGCCGCCGAACATCGCCACTCTCATTCTTCGGCGTCCTCGAGAAGAATGGAGGAGAGAGAATCGAGCCCCTCGCCGGTAAGCGCGGAAGTACCGACAAGTCGCTCGGGAGCATTGTGCGCTTCCCGGAGGCGGGCCAGTCCGGCTTCCGCTCCCGGGAGGTCCATTTTGGTACCCACGAGAACCGCAGGACGGTCGAGGAGCGACGGATCGAAGGTCGAGAGCTCGTGCCTTAAGAGCTCGAGGGCTTCATCGGGATCGGTGGGGTCGGTTACGTCGATGGCGTAGAGAACTCGCTGGGTCCGGGCTATGTGCCGGAGGAAGCGAAACCCCATCCCGGCGCCCTCCGAGGCCCCCTCTACCAGCCCCGGGATATCGGCGATGACAACCCGGCGCCATTCGTCGGTGAGCACCCCGAGGTTCGGCTGTTTGGTCGTAAAGGGATAGGCTCCGATTTCCGGCTTCGCGGCGGTTAGAGCCGCCAAAAGGGAGGATTTGCCGGCGTTGGGAAATCCCACTATCCCCACCTCGGCAATTATTCGCAGCTCGAGCTTGAGCTCCCGGCGCTTTCCGGCCTCCCCGGGTTGCGAGAAGCGTGGAGTCTGGTGTGTTGAAGACTTGAAGTGGGTATTGCCCTTGCCTCCCCGGCCGCCCTCGACGACCGTAAGCCGGGAATCCGGCGCCTTGAGATCAGCGAGAAGCTCTCCGGTATCTCGATCCCATACCAGGGTCCCGGAAGGTACCTCTATGACGGCGTCGGCCCCGTCGGCTCCGTGCTTCTTTCGTCCGGCCCCCTGCTGCCCGTTGCCCGCCTTGTGATGTCGCTTGGTAACCAAGTGACCGAGGCTAGAGAGCTGGGGATGGGTTACGATGATGCAGTCGCCGCCGTCACCGCCGTCACCGCCATCCGGCCCCCCTTTAGGTACGTAACGCTCTCGCCGGAACGAAAGGGCCCCGTTTCCGCCGCGACCGGACTCCACGGAGATGGAAACCTCGTCAACAAAGAGGCTCAAGACGGCGAGCGGAACTATGCCGAGGGAGCTATGGAGATAGTCTTCTTTCCCCGTCGGGTGGCAAAGACTACGGTGCCGGCGGCGGTTGCGAAGAGCGTGTCGTCGCTGCCCCGTCCGACGTTGGTCCCGGGATGGAAATGGGTGCCCCGCTGCCGGACGATAATCTCACCGGCCTTTACCAACTGTCCGCCGAAACGCTTTACGCCGAGGCGTTGTGCGTGAGAATCTCTGCCGTTCTTTGAGCTTCCACCGCCCTTTTTATGTGCCATGTATCTAACCTCTTACGAAAAATTTATCGTCAGGGAGACTTCGTCCGGCTCGTCACCGGCGACGTCTTCCAGGCTCCGGATAAGGAGTGCGGTAATCCCCGCGAAAAGCTCCTTTTGCTCCGTCGCCACGCTTTCCACCGACAGTCTCAAGACGCCGGTACCCGGTGCCTCTCCGGAGACGTCGATCCCCGGCGTATCGAGAAGAAGCCCGGCCGCGCTGCGAAGCAGCGCCGAGACGGCGCCACAGACCACGCTGACCTGCCCCTTTGAGACCAGGGCGTGTCCCGTGGCGTCCAAACGCCGAAGACCACCGTCCGCGTCGACGTCCATGACGACGCGAATCACGTTAGCCGGAAATCTCCCGGACGCGAACCACGGAGTACTGTTGACGGTGGCCCCGCTTCCGGGCGTAGTTCTTCCGCCGCTTGTACTTGTACACGATTACCTTACGGTCCCGGATATGCTCTTCGACGACACCGCGTACCGCCGCACCCGAGACGTAGGGAGCTCCAACCTTGACATCGTCGTCGTTTCGGACCATCAGGACCGAGTCGAACTCCACGACGTCACCTTCGTTCTGGGAAAGCCGATCGACGCGAAGGGTCGCACCCTCCTGCGCCTTGTACTGCTTTCCACCGATTTCTACTAATGCATACATTGTCTTGCCTTACCTGAGTTTAGAGAA
>CAZTRQ010000269.1:0-2011 GCA_964616245.1 uncultured Spirochaetaceae bacterium
GAGAAAGAATTGGACGCCTCGCCTATCGGCTAAACCGCGGTCGTCCGCCGCCCCGGCGTCCACCGCCGGAACCGACCGTCGAGCGAGGGCCCGATTGCCGCGGTGCCGTCTGGCGCCCCCCTCGTTCTCGGGCTCTATCGTCGGAGCCCTGGGGCCCGGAGGTCGGATAGCCGTGGGTCTTATCGACCGCAAGCTTTGCACCGATTAGCTGCTCGATCCCCCGGAGGTGAGATCTTTCGGCTGCGTCGCAGAACGAGATGGCGATGCCGTCGGCCCCGGCCCGGGCGGTCCGGCCGATCCGGTGGACGTAGGTCTCGGCCTCGTTCGGTAGCTCGAAGTTGACTACGTGGGTAACGTCGTCCACATCGAGGCCCCGGCTGGCCACGTCCGTTGCCACGAGAACCCGCGTCTTGCCGTTCTTAAAGTCGGCGAGGGCCCGGTTTCTCGCACCCTGGCTCTTGTCGCCGTGGATGGAGTCGCAGGTAAGGTCGTGCTTCTCGAGGACCTTCGCCACCTTTCGTGCACGATGCTTCGTCCGGGTAAAGACCAATACCTTGTACATCTGCCGGTCGTGGATAAGCTCCGGGAGAAGGGAGATCTTGTCCCCCTGATCAACGTACATCACCGACTGGTCGATGCGCTCTACCCGCACTTCGCCTGCTTCCGCTTCGACCCGAACCGGCGACCGCAGAAGCTCCTTCGCGAGACCGGCGATAGCCGGAGGCATGGTCGCAGAGAAGAGGGCGGTCTGCCGGTCGACCGACACCTTGGAAACAATCCGCCGCACATCGGGAATAAACCCCATGTCGAGCATGCGGTCGGCCTCGTCTAAAACGAGGTAGGTAACAGCCGAAAGATCGATTCGCCCCTCGGACATAAAGTCGAGGAGCCGCCCCGGCGTCGCGACGAGGACATCGGGATGCTGGGCCAAAAGCGTCATCTGCTTGTTCTTAGAAGCCCCTCCAAAGATCGGTACCGAGTAGATCCCGCTGCCCTTACCGTAGGTAACGATGCTCTCTTGGACCTGGGCGGCGAGCTCCCGGGTAGGGGTAAGCACAAGCGCCTTCGGTCGGGCGGCGACGGTAGAGCCGCCTTTTCGGCCGGAAGGACGCGCGTCCTTCACGAGGTTCTGCACCATCGGCAGAACAAAGGCCGCCGTTTTACCCGTTCCGGTCTGGGCGGTAGCCAGAACGTCCCGGCCTGCGAGGAGCTCTGGAATGGTCCGTTCTTGGACCTCGGTCGGGATCGTATATCCGGCGGCTTGGACCGCGGATAGAGTTCTCTCGGAAAGTCCAAGAGAGGAAAAGTGTTTCGTTGTCATGATTATCCTTGGGGTGCGCTCGTCCTCGGTGGGTTACGCACAGGTTGTAGTGAATACCAGGGAGAACGCAGATCACAAGGGAGGCGCTTGGACGGCGGGCCGTACTGATACTGCGCCGTAATGTATCTCAAGAAGATCAAAAAGTAAAGCGGTTTTCGGCGTCGTGGATCTATCGGTCGGAGACCCGTCGTCTGCGGTTTTTATTGATTGCCTTGTCGCTATACATCGCTTCGTCCGCCCGTGCGTAGAGATCGTCCCAGCTGACACCGGTTTCTCCGCGATAGACGACGGTGCCGAAGCTAAAACGCAATAGACTCGCCCGGACTCCGGAGAGCGACTCTCGCAAGAGCGCCAGTCGGAGCTTCTCCCGGTATTGGGCCATTACCTGCGTATCGGTATCCCGGGTAACAGCGACGAACTCGTCTCCCCCGAGGCGACCGACGATGCGGGCGTCGGGAAAGGCTGACTTGAGCGCCTCGGCGAAGTGCTGAAGGTGCCGGTCTCCCGCTTGGTGCCCGAGATTATCGTTGATGTACTTAAAGTCGTCCAAATCGATAACCGCCAGGCCGAATGGAGTTCGGTTTTCCACAAGGCGCTGGATATAGTCATCGACTCGGAGGCGGCTTGCAAGGCCGGTTAGGTAGTCCCTGGAAGCGGTTACCGTTTCGAGAACAACATAGGTCATGGTGA
>CAZTRQ010000270.1:0-1972 GCA_964616245.1 uncultured Spirochaetaceae bacterium
GAGGACGCGGCGGCCGCCACCTTCGAAGAGCTTCTCGTCTCCGAAGGAGTTAAGCCCCTCCTGGCGAAGAAGGGTCTACCGACGGGTACCTCGGCGATTGCCGTAACACCGGACTCGGAACGGACCATGTTTACCAACCTCTCGGCGTGCCGGGCTTTAGAGCTCTCTGATATCGACTCTCGGATCGTCAAAAGTAGCTCCATCCTCCACACGACCGGCTATATGTGGGACACCGATAATCAGCGAGAGGCTGCCGAATCGACGGTCGAGACCGCTCGGCAGAACGGTGTCCTAATCTCCTTCGACATTGCCGATTCCTTTGTGGTGGAACGCTACCGGGAGAGACTGATCGAATGGATCCCCGGTAACGTTGACCTTCTCTTTGCCAACGAAGAAGAGTTGCGGCGTCTGACCGGCGAGAAAGGCTCTCGAGAAACGGTCCTTGGGGCCGCGAGACCCTTTGCTCCTCGTATTGTCATGAAGGTCGGGGCCGACGGCTGTTACGTCGCCGAAGACGGCTCCGTAATCCACGTCGCCGGGGTACCGACCAGGGTAACCGACACGACGGGTGCCGGGGACGCCTTCGCGGGAGGGTTTCTCTTCGGCCTTCTCAAGGGTTTTCCGTCGGATGCCGCCGCTCGTCTTGCGAACCGTCTCGCCGCGGCGATCGTTGCCGTAGAGGGTTGCACCTATTCCGAGATCGACGCTTCGTGGGCCCGGGAGCTCGTCCACGGGTAAGGCTCCGCCCGTGGTCCTTTACGGGGTGGTCTTTTAGGTGGTTTCGGTGGGCGGAGAGCCCTCGGTTTTCGAATCGCCGGTATCCGAATCGAGAGAGCGGTCGAGTTTCTCAATCAGTTGACCGGCAATTCTTTCGGCCGCCTCGGCGTCGGCGGATTCGTAGGATTCGAGGCTCTTACGAGCGCGAAAAAGCTCGTCTACGGCGAGAAGCCCCGAGAGGATCGCCACCTTGACCGGGTCCGAGGTTTGGACGTTTCCCTGGATGTCTTGAATCTTCGTGTGGAAGTAGTCGATCAACTCGGTGACGTATACAGGATCTTCGTCGGTCTGGAGGAAGAAGGAGGACCCTAGCAGTTCTACGCGGAGTCGCTCCATGGTTTGCTAGAAAATGTCGAGCTCGTTCGCTTCGTCGGTGGGCTCGGCGAGCGTGTCGCTCCGGTCGGTTTCGGACTGGTCGGGTTCAACCTCGGCTTCCGTCTCGGCGCCTGACGCGATCTCCCGGGCCTCGGCCGGCTCCGGAGCCGTAACAGGCGCTGAGCCTCCGGAGGGGGAGGGCGATACCTCGTTGCCGAGGCCCTCGAGGCCTTCGAGGCTCTCGAGGGCGTTTTTGATACCGTCCTCGATCTGGGTCTGGTCGGTGGTAAACCGGTCGATCCGAGCCTCTAACTCCGACACCCGCTTTTCATATTGGGCGGTTTTTGTTCGAAGTTCTCGATTCTCCTCCTGGAGTCCGGAGATCCGATCGACAGCGCGACGGACCCGTTCTTCGAGTAGCCGTATCTGCTCGAGGGTGATCATGCTTCCGACTAGAGGGCGCTCTTGGCCTTGTCTATGAGGGCTTCGAAGGCTTTGGGATCCTCGATGGCCAGATTAGAAAGAGCCTTGCGGTTCATCGCAATTTCTGCCTTGTTCAAACCGTGGATGAACTGAGAGTAGTTCATGCCGTGGCTCTTCGTCGCCGCGGAAATTCGGGTTATCCAGAGGGAACGGAAATCACGCTTCTTGGTCTTCCGGTCTCGGTAGGCGTAACTCTGACTCTTGGCAACCGCGTCCTTGGCTGTTCGAAACAGCTTGCTTCTTCGTCCCCAAAAGCCCTTCGCGTCCTTTAGAATCTTCTTTCGGCGGTTCTTTCTTCTACTTCCGTCTACTGCACGTGGCATCTGTCTCTCCTAAATCCTTGGGCCTATCCGTAGGGGAGGAGCTTCCGGGCGCGCTCGGTCTCTGCCTTGCTCAG
>CAZTRQ010000271.1:0-1966 GCA_964616245.1 uncultured Spirochaetaceae bacterium
CCATCTCGGGCTCGGAAACCAACGCCTCCCGGCTGTTGAGCTCCTCCGCGAGGCGCCGCCGGGAGTACAATCTGTGAATCTGCCGGTGGCAGAGGCGGCAGATCCAGAGGCCCCGGCTTACCCGCTCGGCTTTGTCGAACCGCGCCTGGACGGTCCGCTTCTTGTGGAGGCTCCGGGGGATTAGGTGATGAAAGGTTAGCGGTTTGATGCGGCCGCAGAGCTCGCAGCATTCCGGAGCCGGTCGTTTGGCACCCCGGCGGGTGGCTCCGGTTCGACCCGGGCCCGGGGTAGCACGGTCCGGGTAAGGCCAATCAGCCATCGGCCCCCGGGAAGTAGCGTTCCGCCACTTCGGCTATCGACCCTTCTTCGGCAGTCCGCTGCAGGACCACGTCGGCGACCGCTTTTAGCTCCTCCCGGGCGTTGGCCACCGCGATACCGAGGCCCGCGGCCTCGAGCATCTCCCGGTCGTTGGTGCTGTCGCCTGCGGCAATCGTCTCTTCGATCGGAATACCGAGCTTCTCCGCCAGGACCCGAAGGGCGGTTCCCTTGCTGACCCCCGGGGCGACGATCTCCAGGTAGTGTTTCTTCGAGCGGGTGGTCACCCAGGCGGGCTCGGGCCGGGCTTGGGCCCCGGCGGATCTGCTTCCCGCCGCGGTGGCCGCCGGCTCCCGGGCCAGCTCCTCCAGCGCCGCCTGGTGGGGAGGGATTTTCTCTTCCTCGTGGATGATCAGGAGCTTGGCGCTCCCCTTGGGAAGTGCTTCCGCGAGATCCGGCACCACCCGGTAGCTCATCCCCGCCGCCGCGGCGTAGGCTTCGGCCCGGGGATCCTCGTATTCCACCAGAAAATCCTCGGCTCCGTAGCCCTGGACAAAGAGGCCCCGGGGCCGGGCGTACTCCATAATCCGACCGACGGCCTCCTGGGAGAGGACCCGCTCGTAGACGACACGGTCGCTCACCGCCGAGGTTACCCGGGCGCCGTTAAAGGAGATAAGGTACTCGGTGTCGTCGGGGTCGCCGATCTGATACGCCATCTGCCGGAGGCTGACCGTCGGCCGGCCCGAGCTTAAGACGACGACGATTCCCCGGCGGTGGAGTTCCAAGAGGGCATCGTGATTGACCTTCGGAAGCGAGCCGTCGGGAGCTAGAATGGTGTCGTCTACGTCGGTGGCGAGGAGTCTGTACATGGCAATCAGTAAGGCGGTCCGCCACCCCGGCGGTTGTCGTCGATCATCCGGGCGATCCGGCGGAGAAAGGTGTGGATCTGCGGCCGAAAGAAGTAGCCGATGGCTATTCCGATTAGGAGCGAGAGTATCATCCTATTCCTCCGTCTTTATCGGGATGGTCTGTCCGGCCTGGTCTCCGGCCTCGACCTTCGGCGGAACGACGACTCGGAGAATGCCGTTCTTAAAGGTGGCCTCTACGGCCTCCCGGTCGAACTTGTCCTCCGGGACCAGATACTTCTGCTGCTCGATGGAGCGAAGCTTGAGGCGCCGCTTGAAGTAGTGGCGACCTTCGGTCGACTCTTCGGCGCCGGCGACGGCGCCCGATGCCCCGGGTTCCTCCAGAGGGGCCTTCGCGGAAAGCAGAAGGTAGTTGCCCTTAAACTCGAGGGTAATCGTCTCCTCGGCAAAGCCGGCGAGGGCGAACTCGAAGACGAGGGTGCGGTCGTCCTGGATGTAGATGTTCGTCGGGGGATAGGAATAGAAGGGATAGAAGTCCCATTTGGCGTCCCAGTTGAAGCCCTGGGCCTCCTTCTCGAACCCCATCTTCTCGGAGAAGACCGTTCCGATGCTTTCCGCGGCGGAAAAGAGCTCCTCCATCACCCGACCGAGGTCGTGGTATTCCTTGTTGCGCATAGTACACCTCCTAGAGCGTGTTATGTATTCCGGGTCGCCGATGGCCCACCCGGCCGGCGCCGTACGGCCGCCACCTCAGAAAATACAACACTCCGGGCCCGGCGGCCAGT
>CAZTRQ010000272.1:0-1935 GCA_964616245.1 uncultured Spirochaetaceae bacterium
ACGGCGCCCTTCCTGCTACCCCTGGTGCTGGTCCTGGCGCTTATCGTCTTGGTCCCGGAGGTGGTAACGGCGCTGCCGAACCTGCTCTACGGAGGCGCGGGTTAAGCGACCTGGAAGCGTTTGACGGCGTCCCGGTTTAACTCGATACCGAGTCCCGGCTTGGTCGGAGCCGGGACGCTCCCGTCGACAAGGGAAAGGTCCTCGGTTACGAGCTCCCTGCGCAGCACTTCCTCGCAAATCTGAGGCGGAAGGTACTCGACGTAGGGGCAGTGGGGGGTAACCAGCGCCATGTGAACCGTCGCGGAGATCGAGATTCCGGTCTTCCAGCAGTGGGGCACCACCAGGCGCCCTCGTTCGGCCGCGGCGTCCGCGACGGCGAGGGTTTCCAAGAGCCCCCCTACCCGGCCGACGTCCGGCTGAACGACGTCCAGCTTTCCCCGGTCCATGGCATCGGTAAACTCGTGCCGGGTGGTAAGCCACTCCCCCATGGCTATGGGCATCAGCCCGGCGTCGTGGAGCTTCCCGTAGTCTTCGAGGTTGTCCACCCAGATCGGCGTCTCGAGAAAGAAGAGGTTGAACTCCTTCCAGTCCCGGACGACGTTCAGGCAGCTGTCGAAATCGTCGAACATGTACTGCACGTCGACCATCAGGTCGATGTCGGGGCCCAGGGCCTTCCGCACCGCCGCGATAACGTCGGTGTGCCGGTCGTAGGGCACCGAGAGACCGCTGTGGGCGTAGGGGCCGTTCATGGTCACCTCGGCCTTGACCGCCCGAAACCCCAGCTCCTTCGCCCGGAGGGCCCAGGCCACCAGGCTATCGCGGTACTCCTCCCAGGAGGCCCCGCTCGGCTGGAGGGATGCGTAAGGGGTTACGCCGGTTCGTAGCGGGTGCCCGGTCTCTTCGGCGAGGAGCTCGTAAACCGGCCGGCCGAGGGCCTTGCCCTTAAGGTCCCAGAGTGCCATCTCCACCGCGCCGAGGGCGTGGATCAGGGCCCCCCGGCGGCCGTCCATAGCGGTACCGACGTAGAGGCGTTTCATTAAAGCGGAAATCTCGAGGGGATTAGCGCCGACGAGGGTTTGCTTTATGCCTTGGCTCATCGTGTGGGTCCCCGGCGCCTCGATGCACGCCTTCATAATCCAGGGGTTGGCGTCGGTCTCTCCGACGCCGACGAGCCCCTCGTCGGTTCGGATCTCGAGGACGAAGCTATCCTGGGCGCTCGAGGTCTTTCCGATGTCGTAATTCGGTGCCAAAAGGACGTAGGGGACGACGTCGGTAATCTTCATGCCCGCCTTATCCTTCCAGCACCTGTAACAGAGCCCGCATGTATCCCATCGCCCAGGCCATCCCGGCGTGCCAGCTGTCGTCGCAGTCCATAAGCGGCGTATGGTCCGGAATTACGACCCCGTCGTAGTTCTTCTCGTGGAGGATCTTCGCGATCCGCACCATGTCCATATCCCCCTCGTCGAGGAAGACCTCGTGATACTTCGGCACCGTTCCGACGATGTTGCGGAAGTGGATATAGGCGATATCCCCGGCATCGACGTGCCGTCGGGTCGTCTCGTAGATGTCGCCCCCGGGCATCTCCATCAGGCTGCCGAGGCAGAACTCCAGCTTGTTGTTGGGTGACGGCGCGAGGTCTAAGAGTTTCTGGTAGCGGTCGTGGGTATAGACCAGCCGGGGCTGCTGCCGTACCCGCTCGAAGGGCGGGTCGTCGGGATGCGCCGCGAGGGTTACCCCGGCTTCTTCGGCCACCGGGAGCACCGCGTCCAGGAAATAGCGGAGCCGGTCCCAGAGCTCCTCCTCGCCGATCGGTTCCATTGTGTCGGCCTCGGCGTTCCGGTCGTAGACCATGTTCCAGATCATACCCTTGGGGATCGCTGCGTCGGTCCCACCGTCGACGCCGACCGACTCGGCCTCTCCCCGGGCGAAACGCCC
>CAZTRQ010000273.1:0-1933 GCA_964616245.1 uncultured Spirochaetaceae bacterium
CCAGGAACACCGGAGTATCGCAGAAGCCATTATAAGGCGTATACTATACTCATATAGTTCTGTTCCTGGAGGTCTCAAATGGGACGAAGCAAAGACAAGGGTGGGGCCGAACCCAAAAAGAAGTCGGAGAAAACGATAAAGGAACGCCGGCGCGAGAAAAAGGAGAAGGCGAGCTCCCGGGACAACCGGCCTTAGGACTCCTCGGTCCGGCAACGCCGGCACTCACGCTACCCGACCGGTCGGCCGGTGGCTCTCGAGCCGCCTCGGCTTGACCGGCGATCACCAATCCACGACTATTTACGACTGTGAAGATCACCTTAAAGCGACTCAACCAGGCCGTCCATTTCCGTGGGCTCAACGAAGACGGTAACACGGTAGACATCGACGGAGCGGCAACGATCGGGGGCGAGGGAGCCGGGTTCCGGCCGATGCAGTTGGCCCTGACCGCCCTTGCCGGGTGCGCGACGATGGACGTGGTTACCATTCTTGAGAAGCAGAGGCAGCGTCTCGACGACATATCGATCGACATAACCGGAGAACGGCGGGAGGGGACTCCATCACCCTTCAAGAGTGTGCATATCCACTACGACCTCTACGGAGAGATCGACGAGGCGAAGGCACACCGGGCGATCGAGTTGGCGGTCCACACCTACTGTTCCGTCGGTGAGATGATTAAATCGACCGCCGAGATAACCACCTCTTTCGCGATTAATCCCTCGGGTAGCAAACCGGAGAGCGAGGAGCAACCATGAGCGACAACGAGCGATCCTTCGAGACCGCGGCTATCCGCACCCAGGCGGAGCGCTCGGCCCACCGGGAGCATAGCGTCCCCATCTTTATGACCTCGAGCTTTGTCTTCGATAGCGCGGAGCAGGCAAAGGCTCTCTTTGCCGGGGAGGAAGCGGGCCTTGTTTACTCCCGGTACGGCAATCCAAATACCGACGAGCTCGTCGAGAAGCTCTGCCGTCTCGAGGGCGCCGAGGATGGCGTTGCCACCGCTACGGGAATGGCGGCGATGTTTGCCTCCCTGGCGGGTCTCCTTGGCGCCGGGGATCACGTGGTCGCTTCCCGGGCGCTCTTTGGATCGACCTTTGCGATCCTGCAGAAGGTGCTACCGAAGTGGGGAATTGACGCGACCTTCGTCGACCCTAAGAGCATCGACGAGTGGGAGGCGGCACTCCGCCCGAACACGAAGCTCTTTTTTGCAGAGACGCCTTCCAACCCGGGCCTCGAGCTTATCGATATGGAGGCCCTCGGCAAGCTCGCCGCCGACCGGAATATCATCCTAAGTGTCGACAACTGTTTCGCGACTCCCTACATCCAGCGTCCGGCGGACTACGGCGCCCACCTGATAACCCACTCGGCGACCAAGTTTATGGACGGCCAGGGGCGGGTTTTGGGCGGCGCCATCCTGGGCACCAAGGAGCTTGTCGGCGAGCTTCGCTTCTTCTGCCGGCAGACCGGCCCGGCGCTCTCACCCTTTAACGCCTGGGTAATCTCGAAGGGCATAGAGACACTGGGCTTGAGGATGGAGCGCCACTGCCAGAATGCCCTGGCCCTGGCACAGCACCTGGAGGCGAGCTCCGGGACCACCTGGGTAAAGTATCCCTTCCTGGAGAGCCATCCCCAGCACGACCTTGCCAAACGGCAGATGAAGCTCGGAGGCGGCCTTGTTACCTTCGAGGTGCCCGGCGGGGAGGCCGGGGGCATGGCCTTCCTGAACGCCCTAACGATGGTGAGCCGTTCCTCGAACCTCGGGGATACCCGGAGCATCGCCACCCACCCGGCGACGACCACCCACGCCAAGCTGACCGAAGAGGAGCGCCTTGCAGTCGGCGTTACCCCGGGGACCATCCGCCTGTCGGTGGGTCTCGAGGCCATCGAGGACCTGATCGCCGATGTGGACCAGGCCCTTCGGAAGGTGGGGTAGGGC
>CAZTRQ010000274.1:0-1932 GCA_964616245.1 uncultured Spirochaetaceae bacterium
TCCGAGAATTAAGCCCGCCGACGCTTGCCCTTTTTGCCGCCGGGCCGATCGTTTGGTTGCCGGTTCTTCCCATACTGACCTCTAGGAGCGACACGCTGCACTCGTATAAGCGTTCCCTGGTAGGTGTGGCCCGCGAGAGCCTCCTCGACCCGGGGTGCCATCGCTGAATCGACCTGGACTTCGCTCGAATTGGCGTTGATGTCGATCCGGCCGAGGCGGATGTCGCCGGAGTTGGTCGCCCGGTTTATCAGACCGATAATCTGCGGTGGAAGCACCGCCTGGCGTCGGCCTAAGTTGATCCGGAGGCGGACCATACCCTTGCTTGGTCCGCGAGCCGTCCGCGGCTGGAAGCCCGAAGGGGGCTGATGCGGGGAGGGGTTCAGATCCGGAGCGCCGTCGTACTGCTCGAGGAAACGGTTGAACTCGACCGAGACAAAGCGCTGCAAGAGCTCTTCCCGATCGAGGCCGGCGAGGGATTCCCGGACCGACTCGAGATACGGGCCGACTGCCTCCTGGTTGACCTCCACGCTAGTCACCCGGGAGAGGAGATCCATCAGGCGGGCCTCACAGATATCGCGCCCCCGCGGAATCTTCGCTTCCTCGAGTTTCCGGCCGATCGCCCGCTCGATATGCCCGATCCGGTGCCCCTCGCGCATGTGCACAAGGGCGAGAGACGCGCCGGTCTTCCCCGCTCGTCCGGTTCGACCGCTGCGGTGCGTGTATGCGGAGACCTCGTCGGGCAGGTCGTAGTGGATCACGTGGGTGAGGTCGTCGACGTCCAAGCCCCGGGCGGCGACGTCCGTTGCGACGAGAAGCGACGGGTTGCCCTCTCGGAAGCGCCCCATCACCGAGTCGCGGTGCACCTGCGAGAGCTCGCCGTGGAGCGCGTCGGCGGCGTAACCGTCCCGCGCCAGCCGGGCCGCGACATCCTTTACCGTTTCGCGGGTACGGCAAAAGACGATGGCGTACATGCCGGATTTTACGTCGATAAGCCGTCTTAGCGCCGCGTACTTGTCGTGGGCGTGGACCCGGTAGTAGTAGTGGGATACTGTTCCCGTGCTCTGGTTCCGCGTACCGGCAACGATCTCGTGGGGGTGGTCCATGTAGGTCGCCGCGATCCTCGCCACCTGGGGCTGCATGGTTGCGGAGAACAGCAGGGTTCGCCGCTGGGGGCTCGCGGTTGCGAGAATCGCGTCGAGCTCGTCCTTAAAGCCCATGTCGAGCATCTGGTCCGCCTCATCGAGTACGAGAAATCGGAGAGCAGACAGGTCGGCGATGCCCTTGTCGAGGAGGTCCTTCAGGCGCCCCGGCGTGGCCGTAATGATGTGCGCTCCTGCCTTTAGATCTCGTACCTGGGGCCCGAAGGGTGCGCCGCCGTAGACG
The DNA here is from genome assembly GCA_964616245.1 of uncultured Spirochaetaceae bacterium. Classification (GTDB taxonomy): domain Bacteria; phylum Spirochaetota; class Spirochaetia; order DSM-27196; family PWMO01; genus CAYPUT01. The sequence continues at coordinate 1,384 of CAZTRQ010000274.1, forward strand.
GTCGTGGTCCGCAGACCGACGAGGTTGCGGCCGTAGTCCGCGATTTCCCGGGCAACCTGTATCCCGAGCTCTCTCGTGGGCGTAAGGATGAGCGCCTGGGTCGATCGGGAGCGAAGGTCGAGTTTCTGTAGAATCGGCAACCCGAAGGCGGCGGTCTTGCCGGTTCCGGTCTGGGCGAGCCCGGTCACGTCCCGGTCCTCGGTAAGGAGGAACGGAATCATCTCGGCTTGAATGGGCGTCGGGGTAACGAATCCACGCTCGGCGATCGCGTCGAGCAGGGCGGGGACGAGCCCCAACTGATCAAAAGTAGTCACTATATCCTCGCATCGGGGGGTTGTCAGAGAGTACGAGCCGGCGAGTCAGAAGTCAAATCGGGCGATCTCAAATGCCGATCAGATCGCCTCGGAGTGCTTCACGTCGTCGGCGACGATCAGGAGTACAAGTGGCTATTTCACGAGAAGTGTTACAGGATCTCCTGAAGGAATACGAGAAACCGGAGGATCTTCTTAGGGAGAACGGAATTCCGAAAGAGCCCACTAAGGCGTGGGT
>CAZTRQ010000275.1:0-1930 GCA_964616245.1 uncultured Spirochaetaceae bacterium
ACGAGGCCGGGTACGAGGTCGGCGAAGACCGGGAGGCCGAGGCGGAATCCCGGGGCAGGGAGCTAACCCGGAAGATTCTTACCCTCTTCGGCGCCGCCGTGGGCGCGGTGCTCTTTGTCGTCGTTCTCGGCGAGTGGATAGGCCTCTTTGACGCCCTTATCGATAGGATTCCCTGGTACCTCGCCCTCGGGGCCGTCCTGGTCGGGGGATACCCCATATTCGTAAACGTTATTCGCAACGCCCTCCGGGGGCGGGTGGTGGCGCATACCCTGACGAGTCTCGGAGCCGTGGCGGCAATGGTCGCCGGGGAGTGGGTTACCGCCGCCGTCGTGGTCTTCTTTATGCGCCTCGGGGACTACGCCGAGCGCTTTACCGCCGAGAAGGCCCGGGGTTCCATCCGGGGCCTCGAGGGCATGGCGCCTCGGCAAGCCCGCCTCGAGCGGGACGGCGAGGAGGAGATGGTCCCGCTGGCGGGCCTCTCGGAAGGGGATGTGGTGATCGTCCGGCCCGGCGAGCGAATACCCGTGGACGGCGTGGTTCTCTCAGGCCAGGCCACCATCGACCAGTCGGCCATAACCGGAGAGTCGATGCCTGTCGAGGCTGCCTCCGGCACCCGCGTCTTTGCCGCGACAATACCCCAGCTCGGTTCCCTTCGGGTCCGCGCCGAGAGGGTGGGGGCCGACTCGACCTTCGGGAAGGTCATTCGGATGGTCGAGGAGGCGGAAGCCAACCGCAGCGAGGTGCAGCGGATGGCGGACAAGTTCTCCGGCTACTACCTTCCTCTGGTAGCGCTTATCGCGGCGGGGACCTATGCGCTCAGCGGGGACGCCATGGCCACCGTCGCGGTTCTGGTGGTCGCCTGCTCCTGCTCCTTTGCGCTGGCTACCCCCATCGCCATCCTTGCATCCGTCGGTGCGGCCGCGCGAAGAGGGCTTCTGGTGAAAGGAGGCAAGTACATCGAGTCCCTGGACAAGGCATCGGTGCTCCTGGTGGACAAGACCGGGACTCTTACCCTGGGAAAGCCACGGATCCGAGAGGTTATCCCCACCCCCGGGGCTCCCGCCGGGGGCAACCCGGATAACGTTCTCCGGCTCGCCGCCTCCGTTGAGCGCTATTCGGAGCATCCCGTCGCCCGGGGTATTATCGATGCGGCGTTAGAGCGTGGATTGGAGCTGGAGACACCGGACGATTTCCAGGCGCTGCCCGGGGTCGGCGTTCGGGGACGCTTGTCTGCGGGGTTAGTCGAGGTGAGGAAGGCCGGAGCCGAAGGCGACGGGGCAACGCTGGTCGCCGTCTCTTGTGACGGCGCCGAGGTGGGGCGGATCAGCCTTTCCGATGAAACTCGCCCGGAGGTGCCCCGGGCCTTGGCGGCGGTTCGGGAGCTCGGCATCCGTCGTATCGAGCTGTTGACCGGCGACAACGAGGGGACAGGCCGGCGTCTGGCCGAAGAGCTCGGCGTCGACTATCAGGCGGAGCTTCTGCCTGAGGACAAGATTCGGATCGTCCGGGAGTATCAGGAACAAGGAATGATCGTGGTGATGGTCGGTGACGGCGTCAACGATGCGCCGGCCCTGGCACAAGCGGACATCGGCGTCGCCATGGGTGCCGCGGGAAGCGACATCGCGGTAGAGGCGGCCCACGTGGCGCTCTTGCGAAACGACTGGACCCTCGTCCCGGAGCTTTTGAGCGTAGCCCAAAGGACCATGCGGGTGGTCCGGGGGAATATCTGGTTTACCGGAATATACAACCTGGTCGGGCTGACCTTGGCCGCATTGGGTATTCTCCCCCCGGTGCTGGCCGCCGCCGCCCAGTCCCTCCCGGACCTGGGGATTCTTGCTAATTCGTCTCGTTTGCTGCGTCAGCCGAGCGGGTACCGCTAAGCTTTCGGAGCTTCGCCACCGCGGAGTCGCTGAGGGGCGTCGACTTCCGG
>CAZTRQ010000276.1:0-1928 GCA_964616245.1 uncultured Spirochaetaceae bacterium
CAACGTAGGGCGGAACTTCCCGCCGCCTCGCGATATCCCGGCGGAGCTCCCGGAGGAGCTTAAAAAGCGCATCCTGGTCCGCCGTCCGGCGGGGGTGGAGCGCCGGTAATTCCGGGGCTGCCCCAGGGGCCGTGGTGCTCCGTTTAACCGACCAGAAGGGTTTCTTACCATGCAGAACCTGCCTGCCCTCGGGGGTAATCCTAAAACCGGACTTCTGCCCGTCGGTCCGGGCGATGCACCCGGAAGACTCCAAGTCCCGGATAAGGTCGAGCCACCAGCTTTTCTCCCGCTCCCGGCCGACGCCGTAGGTCGGAAGCTCGTTGTGCCCAAACTGAAGCACCTTGTCCGTCGGGTTTCCGGTAACGATGTCCGCCAGGTGGTGCCCTCCAAAACGCTCCCCGCTACGGTGAGCCGCCGAGAGAATCTTCTGCGCCGCGACCGAGAGATCCTCGGTGTCGACGGCACCGAGACAGACGTCGCAGTTGCCGCAATCCCCCGGATGAGCCTCGTTAAAGTGGGCGAGAAGGAGCTTCCGGCGGCATACCCCTGAATCGACGTATCGGAGCACCTCCCGGAGGCGCTCTTCGGCCCGGTCCCGTTCGGCGTCGTCCTCTATGTTCCCAATATGATACCGGATAATCCGGATATCCCCGGGGCCGTAGAAGAGCACCGTCTCCGCCGGCTCTCCGTCCCGGGCCGCTCGACCGGTTTCCTGATAGTAACTCTCGATACTCCTCGGAAGGTCGCCGTGGACGATCCACCGGACGTTCGACTTGTCGATCCCCATCCCGAAGGCGATGGTGGCAACCACAACGTCCACTTCGTCGGCGACGAAGGCCTCCTGCCTGGTCCGGCGCTCCTCGTCCTCGAGCCCGGCGTGGTAGGCCACCGCTCGAAAGCCCGCTTCCTGGAGAAAAGCGGCTGTCTCCTCGACGAGCTTCCGGCTCGAGCGGTAAACAATGCCCGGTTCCCCCTGGTGGCGCCGGGCGACTTCGAGAATCTCTGCAAGGGCGCCACTCTTCGCTCCCCTGCCCCGGCCCTTGGGCACCACCGCGTAGGAGATCTCCTTTCGGTCGAAGCTCGCCCGGACCGCGAAGGGGTCTTCAAGGCCGAGCTGCCGGATTACATCGTCTTGGACTTCGGCCGTCGCCGTGGCGGTAAAGGCGGCAATAGGCACCCCCGGGAAATCGCTCCTGAGGGACCCGAGGGTTCGGTAATCCGGCCGAAAGTCGTGCCCCCACTCGGAGATGCAGTGGGCCTCGTCGACGGCGAAGAGGGTTACCCGAATCCGGGAAAGCTCTTCCCGAAACCTATCGGTGGCAAGGCGTTCCGGCGCCACGTAGAGAAGGCGGACCCGGCCGGCAAAGAGATCCCGCCAGGTCTCCGCCAGGGCCGCCGGGGAGAGGGTGCTGTTGATAAAGGCCGCGGCAATGCCGTTCTCCTGGGCCGCGTCCACCTGATCCTTCATCAGCGATATAAGGGGACTGACGACCACAGTCAGGCCGTCGACCAGGAGCGCCGGGAGCTGGTAGCAGAGCGACTTTCCGCCACCTGTGGGCAAGGCCGCAAAGACGTCTCGTCCGGAGAGAATCGCCTCGACGATATCCTCTTGGTTCGGACGAAACGAGGAAAATCCAAAATGCCGCTTGAGGGCGCTCTTGATCTGTTTCGGTGAGGGAGCTGTTCTGTTGCCGGTAGCCATAACCGGGAGCATCCTACCGGATCACCCGGGGCTCGGGAAAGGGTGCCTCGGAAAGAGGAGCCCGGGGCCCAAGCCCCGGGCCGCGGGCCAAGGTACGCCGGAAGTGGCCTACCCACTCCGTTGTTCTCAGGATAAGCTAAGCAAACCGTGGAACACTCGAGCCATCCCCTTTCACCCCAATCGATAAAGCGCTTTCCCTTCGACCCTGGACGACTTCCCTTCTTCT
>CAZTRQ010000277.1:0-1927 GCA_964616245.1 uncultured Spirochaetaceae bacterium
TTCGCCATGCTCGACCTTCCCGAGACGACCAACCTCGGGCCCGAGGCGCATCTTTTCTTCTCCCGGGAGGGTTCCCTCGAGTCCTTCCCTTTCGGCGCCGAGGCAGAGCCGAAACGGCGGCGGCGATGGATTGCAGAGATAAAGAATGATGTCTGGGAGCGGGAGGACGAGGAGTGGATTCCCGACAGCGTTGCCCGGGCGGTCTGGAGAAGATCCGGGATACGACTTTCCCCCGAGGACGCGCTCTGGACGAGTCGATTCCAGCCGAAAGAGGCCATTTCCCCGCGGTACACCATCGGTCGGCTCTTTCTCTGCGGCGACGCCGCCCACGAGTTCTCCCCGATCGGCGGCCAAGGAATGAACACCGGTTTCGGCGACGCCGCGGCGGCTATCTATCTCCTCCGTCGGATCCGGGACAACGGTGTCTCCCTCCGGATGGCTCGCCGTCTCTACCGATTTGGGAGGCGCCCGGCGGCCAAGGCGGCGGCCCGAAGGGCCCGAGTCTCGATGTGGATCGGCACCCGCTCCGGACCTATTTCCGCTCCCCTGCGAGACGCCTTCGTCCGGTGGCTCCTGAAGGGACCGCTTCGCTCCCGCGTACCGCGGCATTTCGCCATGCTCACCCTTCCGGGAGCTTCCCCGTGGACCCAGGCGCCCTCCCCTCGAAGAGCTCCATAGTCCCGAAGAGCAGGGCAACTCGCCGAAGATCCCGAAAACCTCGTTCCCGAAAGAGGTGATGAAGCTCCTCTGGAGTCGGATACGCCGCGAGGCTCTCGGCGATGTAGCCGTAGGTCGTCGGGTTCCCGTTCAATAGCAGGCCCCAGAAACGCCCCCAGAAGCCCACCAACCAGCCGCGGAAGAACCCGTTGTGGGAAAAGTCGAGAAAGGCAATGCGGCCGCCGGGTCGCAGAACACGTCGAACCTCCCGAAGCGCCTGTGCGAGGTCCGGAGCGTTTCGGAGGGCGTACCCCCCGGTTACCAGGTCGACGGAAGAATCGGCGAGGGGGAGCCGGTTCATGTCGCCGGGGATAAACCGGACCCGGCCGTCCTGGGGCAATGCCCCCCGGGTAAGCCTCCGGGCACGGCGGAGCATCTCTTCCGAGAGGTCGATCCCGACAACCTCCGCGTTTGGGTAGGCGACGGCGAGGCGCCTCGCGATGTCCCCGGTGCCGGTTGCCAGGTCTGCAACTCGACGAACGCCGCGCCGACCCATCCTCCGGATCATCCTGTTCTTCCACCGTTGATCCCACCCAAAGGAGAGAAGCCGGGTTACCACGTCGTAGCGCAGCGCGACGACATCGAAGAGCTTGCGGTTAAAGAGCCGCTTTCGGTCGGCGTCGCGGAACACCTCCGGTCCGAGGCGCTCGGAAAAGTGGTGTCGGGAAGTCAACTTTCTTGCCTTGTATGCATGCCGGGCGGTAAGTTACGGACACCATACGATGAACGACAAGTCGACGACCTATCTTCACGGGATCGAAACCGCAGTGCCTCCAACCTCCTATTCCCAGGATTACGCTCGAGAGTTTATGCGGGCGCTCCCGGTGTACTCCGAGAAGCACAAGAGGCTCATCGATCGTATCTACGAACGCTCGGCTATCGAGAGGCGCCACTCCGTGGTCGAGGACTACGGGAAAGACCCGTCGGAGTATCGCTTTTATCCACCGACGGCCGACCTCCTTCCAGAGCCCTCGATCGACAAGCGGAACGACCTCTTTATTCCCGAGGCTAATCGTCTGTCGCTGGAGGCAGCACGAAAGCTCCTCGACGGCCGCCACGGGGCCGGCCCTGGGGACGTAACCCACGTCGTCACGGCGAGTTGTACCGGCTTCTCGGCCCCGGGATTCGACTTCTACCTTGCAAAAGCACTCCCCCTTCCCGACAGCATCGATCGTTTTCACATCGGCTTTATGGGGTGTTACGCAGCCTT
>CAZTRQ010000278.1:0-1907 GCA_964616245.1 uncultured Spirochaetaceae bacterium
TCTCGCGACGAGCTCCCGAACGGAGAAGGGCTTACAGAGGTAGTCGTCGGCACCCAGTTCCAGGCCGAGAACCCGGTCGATCTCCTCATCCTTTGAGCTCAAGAAGATCACCGGCGTTTCGAGCGATCGGCCCCGCAACCTCCGGCAGAGCTCGAGGCCATCCATCCTGGGCATGATGATGTCCAGAATGGCCAGGTCCGGAAGGCGTTGCTGCCACGCCTCCCAGGCCCGGGCTCCGTCGGGGAAAGCAGTTGTCGTGTATCCGGCGTCTTCCAGGGCGAGGGTCACCGCCTCCCGGACACCGGCCTCATCTTCTACCAGGGACACGATCATCGTGAGTAAACCTACCACGCCGGAAGCTTGCCTTACATCCCGGTCACATTGTTGTCACACTTGGCGTTCGTCTCGTCATACTTTGGGCACCCTATCGCCACCTTCGCGGTCGATGCTCTCAGCATGAAACAGAGCCACAAAACTGCATTCAAACTTGTCGTCCTCTTGGGACTGCTCTTGGTCACCCTTGTTCCTCTGATGATGATCCGAGCCATCGTCCGGGAGCGGGAGAATCGTCAGATGACTGCCCAGGAGGAAGTGATCGCCCTCCACGGCGGCCGCCAGGTCCTGGTCGGTCCCGTCCTGGTGGTTCCGGTTACCGTCACCGTCGTGAACGAGCGCGGCGTCGCCCGGGAAGAAACCCGGGAGATCGCCATCCCGCCGGTGGAGCTCGACGTACAGCTATCCCTAAACCCCGAGCTTCTCAACCGGGGAATCTACGAGATTCCGGTGTATCAGGCGGCAACCGCAATGAACGCGCGCTTTGAGATCGAAGAGGGCGTCGGTCTCTCGGGGAACCTGCCCCTCGACCGGAGCGGGCGAATCGAGTGGTCCCAGGCGGAGGTCGTCCTGGGAATCGAGGGTATACGGGGACTCAGGACCCAACCCACGGCGACCGTCGACGGCCGCCGGACAGAGGTGCAAAGCAGCGGCCGGCAGGTCGGATACTCCAGGGCGGGGGTCCAGGTTCCCCTGCCCCAAGCGACGCCCGGAGGATCCTACGAGGTCGATATCGCCCTCGGCCTCCAGGGCGGCGGTAGTATTTACCTCGTCCCCACGGCAATGGTTACCAGGGCGAGCATGGAGTCCGAGTGGCCCAGCCCGAGCTTTTCCGGCGAGGTGCTGCCTACGTTCCGATCGGTAACCGAGGATGGATTCTCCGCAGACTGGGAGCTTACGGGCCTGGGAATGGGCATGCCGGAGATCTGGAAGTGGTCCGGTACCGAGGAGCCCTGGCTCTACGGCAAGACGATCGGTGTGGAGCTCCTTCAACCGGTCGGTCACTACCAGCGCACCGAGCGGTCGGTGAAGTACGGCGTCCTCTTTGTTCTTTTGCCCTTCGTAGCGCTCTTTCTCTTGGAGATCTTTACGACGGCGCGGATCCATCCGATTCAGTACCTCCTGGTAGCGGCGGCGAAGACGGTCTTTTATCTCCTCCTCCTCTCGCTGAGCGAACACATTGGGTTCGGCGCCGCCTACTGGAGCGCGGCGGGGGCCACGGTGCTCCTGGTTGCGGCGTACCTTACCGGCATCGTGGACAAGCGATGGCAGGCCTATCTCGTCGGAGGCATGATCGCCTCGGAGTATCTCTTTCTGTTCTCGGCGCTTCAAAGCGAAGACTACGCCCTGCTGATCGGATCGACGGGTCTCTTCGCGCTCTTGACGGTGGTGATGATTGCGACGAGAAAGATCAACTGGTACTCGCCCGACACCTCGCCGGCTAGTTAGTCGTGAATCTCCTTGACCCGGCCGACCTCTCCGGAGGAGAGTTTTACCTTGATGCCGTGGGGATGGAAGGCGGAGTTCGTCAGAAGCCGCTCGACGATACCCTCGGTTAAGGCGCCGGTCTGCTG
>CAZTRQ010000279.1:0-1906 GCA_964616245.1 uncultured Spirochaetaceae bacterium
TTTTCGTACATCTGTTCCAACTCATCCCTGGACGGCAGAAACCAGTCGCTGAAACCCCCGTGCGTGGCATTTCTCACGACCTCCGCTGCAGGATGCTCCGCCCCGGTCAACGCGCTGTAAGTATTCGCGTATCCGCTCCCGATTGATGTCGACGTCCCTGTTGTCAAGGTTAAGCTCGTCTTCCATTTATACGAATTGTCCTCATCGGCCGTCCACGCCTCCAGGTAGCGCCAGCCGTCGGTGTGTGCGCCCTTGTCGTAGAACACCAGACCTCCCGCGGGTCCCGGACCGCCGACGAAGACCCAATACGCGACCAGCTCTGTATCCCCGGGTACGTCCCAGTTTTCGACACTCTCCATCTCTGCCGTGTAGTATTGGCTACCAGTAGCGTCCGGACCGGCATAGTACCCACCGAAGGCTGCGCCCTCCTTAGTGGGCGCCGTCGCGGCCGGCATCGGCGACCCGTAAGTCGCGGTCACACTGGTCGAACCGCCTGCGCCCCCGTGCCGATTGAAGCTTACCGTGTACTGGTTCGCAGTCCACTTCGCGTGCAACTCAAGGTTCGCATCGGCCGCATAGGTGGCGCCCTCCGCGTAATCAGTCCCGGTACCGTCGGATGCAGTGTTCCATCCCGCGTAGGTGTACCCCGTTCGCTCCAGGTTGCCCGTGTTACCCGACAGGGTCAGATCGACTCCGGCGCTCTTCGTCTGCGCATCCGGCGCCACTCCTCCGGACGCTCCGTTCGCGTCGTAGATCACGGAATAGATCTCGAGATCGGAACCGGCGCCGCTACCGCCGCCGGTCCCTCCGCCGGCGCCGCTTGATGAGCACCCACTGACCGTAACGAGCATCGCTGTCACGGCAACCACAGCCATCACACCCCATAACTCCGTCACGCCCCTTGTTCTCATAGTTATGGACTGTAGAGAATTATATCTCTTAATACAAGTCCAAAACGGGGATTAAAGGGCACACGCGCAAACTGACTCCTTGCCCTGGAAGGGTTCTCTCACTATCATCGGAAGGACGTTATACTCTGTGACCTAAGGGAGGCCCCTATGAATAGAAAGAGATCACTCGCCATTCTTGCGATAACCGTCGTGCTTCTAACCGCCCCGGCGGCGCTCTTCGCTTTCGAGAGCTTCGATTCCTATCCCGGATTCTCCTACGACATCGGGGCTGGTTCCGGATACTCGAGCGACGGTGGTTTCTACGAGATCAACGGTGCCCTGAACACCCACCTCCAATCGTGGCTGGTCTGGCGGAACTCCGCCTTCTTTCGGGGACAAACCGACGCCGATAACTTCTTCGGCCTCGATACCTCGATGCAAGCCGGAAGCCGCTTCGAGCTGGGCCCCCAGGCGATGCTCGACTACCACGGTGGGGCCGGCTACCGCTTTACGAGCATCGGAGACCACGCCCCCTTCGCCGAGGCCGGGGCGAGCTATCGCGCCGGGGGTCTCCGGATAGGTGCCAACGCCAAGTACATTCTCTACGACGTTGTCGGAGAGGATCGGGATAACGAGTTTGTCTTTAGCGTGTCGGTCTCCGGATCGACGTCGGGAACCTTCTAAGAAGGCGGTTCGGGACCACGTTTACCCTTCGAGTCTTCGTGATGGACCGTCGCGCGCGACTAGGCATCATCCTGCTAAGCGCGATTTCCGTTCTCGTCGTGACCCTGGTTCTTTCTTCCCTCTGGTACGTCAATAACCGACTCTTGCCGAGGGCGATCCCGCGGATCGAAGCGGCGGCGGAAAGCCGGTATCCCGTCGCGCTCGCGATCGATGCTGCCTCGCTGCGCCTGTTCGGAGGCCTGGAGTTTCGCGGGGTGGAGCTGACCCTTGGGGCCGAATCCCTCCGGTCCACCGCCGAAACGGTCGAGGTCGACCTGAGCTTCCGCGCCCTC
>CAZTRQ010000280.1:0-1890 GCA_964616245.1 uncultured Spirochaetaceae bacterium
GTTTCACCTTATGCCGGGCGAAGTACATCAGCTCTATCTGCTGGGATAGGTAGAGAAGTTTCTCCTTGGGCGGGAGATCTCTGAGGCGCTTCTCCACGTGGCCGTCGAAGTCGGGGTGGACGCCGCCGGCTTTGGGTTTATCCCTCTGCATCGATTAGATCCTGAAGCGCTCGGATATCCTGCAGGTCCTTCTCCCGGGGCGGAACCACCGCCTGCTTCACTTCGATTAGATCCTCCTTGCTGGACACCAGGAACCGGGCTCCGTCGATCTCGAACCTGTCGGCGTTCGATTCGAGGCGTGAGTAGTCGATTGGATAACTGAGAAGAAGGTCGACCTGAATGAAGCCTTCTTGGTCGATAAGGGTGTAGACCAGGGCGTTTTTCTTTTCTACCCAGTCCCGGCGCTTCCCTTCATCGGTTAGGTGCTCGATAGGCTCCGGGATTCGAGGAGAGAGGCCAAGCTTCCGAGCCGTTAGGATAACACGATCCAAATTCTCCCGGTCGAGCCGGGCGTAGAGATCGATGTCGAAGGTCGTCCTTTCGGAACCGTGGAGCACACAGGCGACGCCGCCGCAGACGACGAAGTCGACGCCCGATTCCACGAAGGCACGGATTACCTCGAAAAGGTAGTTCCTCATAGCCCGATGGTAGACGTATGGATCATCGTGCATCAAGCCAACCGATAGTTCCGGCGGCTTGCTTCATGATCCTTCCGAAGAAGGCATCCACACCTTCCGTATCGGTCCCCCGGTCCGGGAAGGGCTGCTCGTGGCTGTAGTCGTAGGCCGGATCGTCCACCCTTATGTCGATAAGGGTGCTGCCGTCCTCGGTGTGCCGGGAGCCGAGCATCTCCCGGGGATTCGCCCAGGCTTTCGGGGCCCGGTTCATATGGAAGGCGATGGGAAAGAGCAGGACCGGACGCCCGGTTAGCTCGGTTAGCCGCGCCGCGCCGGTCCGCTCGCGGAGTCCAGTGGCTCGAAAGCCTTTCCAACGTTTGCAACGTTCGATAACATAACGTTTAGAACGTTAGGAGTAGATGCCGTGACAACGCTGGAGATAAATCAGGCCCTCTCGGAAGGGCGGGTCGACGAACCCGGCGTGCTGCCTAAGCGCGACCAACTCAAGCAGGCGCCGGTAGTGTTTCGCCAAGATTTCGGCCTGACGGAATTGCCCGAGGAGCCGGGCGCCATCCTGATCCGGGGTGCTCGCCAGTACGGAAAGAGCACCTGGCTCCAGCGAATGATCGAGGAGACCGTACGCTCCTACGGTGGGGGGACGGCCTTCTACCTCGACGGGGATGAGATTCGCAATCAAGATGACCTGCGGGAGCAGATCCGCACCCTCGTCCCGCTATACCGCACCGGCGCCCCCGTCCGGAGGCTCTTTATCGATGAGATCACCGCGGTGATAAACTGGGAGGCCGTCCTAAAGCTTCTGATCGATCGGGGCGAGCTTCGAGACGTTCTGATTGTGACCACCGGTTCCCAGGCCGGTGATCTCCGCCACGGGTCCGAGCGATTGCCGGGGAGAAAGGGCCGGCTCGGCCGCTCTTCCTACATTTTTACCCCCGTCGCTTTCGCCGATTTCGCCGAGAAAGCCGAAGGCATGCTGGATCACGACGACCTGGTGCCGGCTTACATTCTCTCGGGAGGGTCCCCGATCGCCTGCGCCGAGCTGCTTGTCGGGGGACGGGTACCGGACTACGTAAACGAGCTCGTCCGTGACTGGGTTTACGGCAGCCTTGCCAGGGGCGGTCGTTCCCGGGCGTCGCTGTTGGGCGTGCTCGACTGCCTGTTCCGCTTCGCCGGATCCCCGGTGGGGCAATCGAAGCTGGCTCGGGAAGCCGGACTCGCGAACAATACGGTGGCCGCCGAGTACATCGACGCGCTG
>CAZTRQ010000281.1:0-1875 GCA_964616245.1 uncultured Spirochaetaceae bacterium
CGCGGCGGTCGGCGAGGCGATGACCCTGGCGACGAAGGCCGGGGTCGATCCGGAGAAGGTCTTCCAGGCCATCCGTGGCGGCCTTGCCGGAAGCACGGTGATGGACGCGAAGATGCCGATGATCCTCGAGGGCAACTTCAAGCCCGGCTTCCGGATCGAGCTCCACATAAAAGACCTGCAGAACGCCCTCGACACGGCCCACGCGATAAGCTCCCCGATTCCCTTGGCGAGCCAGGTGATGGAGATTATGCAGGCGCTTAAGGTCGAAGGCAAGGAGAAGAACGACCACGGCGGCATCGCCGAGTTCTACGAGCGCCTCGCGGACGTAAAGGTGCGCCGGAAGTAGCGGCGGTTAAGGCTGCTCCCCGCTCCCCGGGGAGTCGCCGACGCCTTCGACCTCTTCGACCCGCTTAATTCCTTTGGCGTCGACAACGAGGCGAAAGCGGCGCAGGCGCGAGCGGCCTTCGGACTCGTAGATCAAAACCACGTTAAGGTGATAGATCCGCTTTGCGTCGACGATGCCGATCTTCTTCTTCCCCCGGGCCAAGGGAATCCGGCCGTACTGCACGGCGAGGTGCCGGAGAAAGCTCTCGAGGCTTACGATGCTTATATCGGCAATTCCCCGGATACGGTAGTGGGTCTTACGGAGCGTCTTACTCTTAAGGCTGACGTCCTTGCGATAGTGCAGAACCCGCTCCGCGACTGTCGCAGAGAGCGCACGCTCAAAGCCCCCCCTATTCCGCGCCGCGGTAACCTCCGGGGAGAGCTTTCGCTCCGGGACGAAGGCGACCCGCTCCTTTACCACGGCAAGTTTCTTGCCCTGAATGGCGTCGTAGAGGCTCTCCCGCCTATCGGGGAATCTGCCTCCGATCGACCGGGAAAAGAGGTCCCGGAAAAAATCCTTTAACCGGTCTTTGAGCATGTAGCTGACGACCAAGAGAACGAAGAGAGACGTGGTGATGTTACCGAAGGCGGTCTGCCCGTAGAAGGCGATCGCCGTTGCAAAGACCATGGCGATTCCGGCGGCCAAAGCGTAGAGCAGGTGCTCCACCCGTTTGGCCTCGTCGGTCTTCTTGACGCGAAAGAAGAGGACTTCCGAGACGTAGCGCTTGAGCATCTTCTCCCGGTAGACGTACTCCTCCATCTGTCGTTCCACATTGGGATCCGGTTCCGAGGTCGGGTAGTCGACTTGCTCGCGGTATTGAATCTCTCTGACGAGTATCCGGGCTATCTTGTTGTACGCCGAGCTTTCCCCTTCCTCGTATTCGCAGTGGTCGAGGAAGGCCGTCAGGTAGCGCTCGAAGAGGAGGGAAAGATGCTCGTCGATCATCCGGGTGTGGGTCCGAAGGTCCGAGAGGGCATCCGATTCCTCGACCTGCCGGGTAAGGTCGTGGAAGCGAACCGCCACTTCGTGGAGCTCCTTGGCCGCCGCGGTAGCGGGCTTCTCGACGTAGGACTCTACGTCGGTTTCGGGCATCTCCCGCCTGAGGCGCCGGATACTCTCCCGGAGCATCGACTTGTAGACGGCGCCGAGCATCTTGGTCTCGTAGGAGAAGCTATCCGCCGAAACGGCACGCCCGTCGGCGGCGCCCCGGACCATCTGTTCGGCTCGGACGAGGGGAGAGCGATCCGACTCGCGGTCTAGGAGGTCGGTTACCGTAAAGTACGGCGTGTTAAACCGAATGTAGAGCTTGGTCTCGTCGTAGAAGGTGTCCCGGTCGTAGGTCTCGGGGTTGATGTGGAAGGACTGGGGCAGAAAAAAATAGAGCCCGAGGCGGTAGCCGCTCTTCGGCTCCTTCGACTTGCCGCCCATTACGTACCGGAGCTTGAGCTCGAAGGAGTATTTGTCCCGTTGTTTGAAGACTAGGTTTTCCA
>CAZTRQ010000282.1:0-1872 GCA_964616245.1 uncultured Spirochaetaceae bacterium
CTATCTGACGAGCTTCGCTCGCTTCAAGGCCTTCGCGATCACCGATCAAGACCCCGCTACGGGGAGCGACGAGTTCGGGCTGATGACGCTCGGCGGGGTTCCTGAGGATCCTGAGGATGAGTTTCCGTTTCCCGGCGAGATCGAAGCCTGGAAGGAGAGCGTCCGGGACAATCCCGATTGGAAGACGCTTCCCTACGACTTTCTCGACCCCTAAGGGAAGCCCACGTCGGGGCCCGAAAACGCGGATAGGCCGTCCTTCCCGTCGGCTCGGAGAACCGATAGGATACGCTATCGGCATGACGAAAAGGGTGATGGTCTATTCCGATAGCCGGGAAACGGCCCTTCGGTTTGGGGCGCGGGGTTCGCAGGTTACACGGGAGCTCCGGGCGCTCTTCCAGGCTGCCGTGGAGGGAAAGCAGACCCCAAAGATGACCCAGCGAGAGCGCACTAGGCGATTGGGCCTCGCCTGCCGGGAGTTCCTGTACCAATGGTGACCACACAACTTGCGATAACAAACGCCCGACTCCGACACGACGGCGGCGGGCAGCTTCACTCCATAGCGCTATCTGACGGACGAGTAGCGAGCCTCGACGCAACGCCGGAGCAGCTTGCCGGCGCCGAGGTAAGGATCGACGCCGCGGGATCTTTGGTCACCGAGGCTTTCGTAAACGGCCATCTCCATCTGGACAAGGTCTACACCCTGGACGCTGTCGGTGACCGGGCCCTGGCCAACTACCACGGCCCGGGAATGGGTGGAGCGATGACCGCCATCGAGCTTGCTGCCGTCGTAAAAGAAAACTACGACCGCAGCTGGATATTGGAAAACGTCCGGAGGGCATGCGACTTGGCGGTGCGATTCGGCACCGCGACCATCCGGGCCTTTGCCGACGTGGATACCACCGGAAGGCTCGAAGGTGTGGCTGCGCTCCTTGAGGCCCGAGAAGAATACCGGGGGAAGTTGGATTTGGAGGTCGTCGCTTTTCCTCAGGACGGCGTCTTGCGGGATCCTGGCGCCGAGGAGCTGGTGGAAGAGGCGATAAAGATGGGGGCAGACTGCGTCGGCGGCATCCCATGGATCGAGTACACCGACGACGAGGCTCGGCAACACATTGACCGCATGTTCGCTTTGGCGCAACGCTACGACAAGAGTGTCTCCATGTTGGTGGATGACGCCGGGGACCCGAACCTGCGGACCCTGGAATACCTGGCAACGGTTACCGTCCGGGAGGGGCTCCAGGGAAAGGTAACCGCACAACACGCCCGGGCAATGGCTCTCTATCCCGAGCCGACGTTTCGGCGCCTCGCCTCCCAGTTAAAGCGTGCCGGAATAGGAGTAGTCAGCGATCCCCACACAGGCCCTCTGCACGCTCGCGTCGAGGACCTGTTGGCGGCGGGGATTCCCGTTGCTCTCGGACAAGACGACATCTCCGACGCCTACTACCCCTTGGGACAAAACAACATGCTGGAGGTGGGATTTCTCGCAGTTCATCTGCTCTGGATGACCCAGCAAGCCCAGATGGAGCAGATCTACGATATGATCACCTGGCAGGCGGCGAGAGTTCTCGGCCATGCGGACAGGCGCCTGGAAGTGGGATCCGTGGCGAACCTCGTGGTTCTGGACGCGCCGAACATCGTCGAGGCCCTGCGAACGCACGCGGCGCCGAGCCACGTCATCCACCGGGGACGTCTGGTCTAAGGATGCCGTCGCCGGCCCGGGGCCAGACGTACTCGAGTTGAAGGGCTACCAGTGCCGCCGTCCGCGCGCCGTAGCGGTGGGAAATCGCACGGAGAGTGGCGTCGAGGACGGCGAAGGGTGGACCGGACTCCGGTGAGAGAACGATGTCAGAGGCGCCTTGCCTCTCGGTCAAGAAG
>CAZTRQ010000283.1:0-1872 GCA_964616245.1 uncultured Spirochaetaceae bacterium
GTCGAGCTCGTCCTCCACCGGATCGCCTGGACCTGGGTTATCGGGTGGGTCTATATAGCCGTTTCCTGGGCAAAGGCCCGGAGAGTCTTCGCCGACCGGCGGCTCTTCTTGAGGACTCTCCTTGCCGGTATCCTGATTCTCGTCAACTGGCTTGTCTATACCTACGCCGTTACCAAGGGGAAGGCCCTCGAGGCAAGCCTGGGATACTATATCAATCCCCTCTTCAGCGTGGTCCTGGGCGTGGTCTTCCTGAGAGAGCGCCTCCGGCGCCTGCAGATCGTCGCCTTCTTTACCGCTATGGCGGGGGTGGTCTATCTAACGGTTGTGCAGGGATCGCTCCCCTGGGTCAGCGTGGTGCTGCCGATCTTCTTCGGTCTATACGGGCTCGTTAAGAAGACAACGGCCGTCGAGCCACTTTTGAGCCTTGGCTTCGAGACGATTATCTGGGGCCCCCTGGCAATGACCTGGATTCTTCTCGGAGTCTTCCAGGGGCGGGGAAGCATGGTTTACGGCGGTGGTTTGACCACCGTACTGCTGGTAGGATCCGGCGCCGTGACGGTGGCTCCCCTGGTGCTCTTCGCCGGGGCGACCCACCGGATCGCCCTGGCAAGCGTCGGGTTTCTGCAGTACATCGCCCCGACCTTGATTCTGATTTTCGGCGCCACCGTCTTGGGAGAGCCCTTCCCCTTAAGGCGGCTCCCCGGCTTTCTGCTGGTCTGGGTTGCGCTGTTGATCTACTCCTGGAGCACCTTTCGGGAGAACCGCCGGTCCCCAGCGTCCTCTCCGTCGCCTGCCGACGGTTGAACCGACACCCCATGCCGGCTATATTCCCACCTGACGCATGAATACCGCAAAAGAGCTTCATCACTGGGCGGACATCTACGCCGCCCGGGTAATACGAGAGCGTTCCCGGGACGACGGCCGCCCCTTTACCTGCGCTTCCGGCATTACTCCGTCGGGCACGGTCCATATCGGGAACTTCCGGGAGATTATATCCGTCGACCTCGTCGTCCGGGCCCTGAAGGACGCCGGGGCCTCGGTCCGCTTTATCTATTCCTGGGACGACTACGACGTGTTCCGGAAAGTCCCGAAGAACGTCCCGAAACAACAGGAGTTGGCAGGCTACCTCCGGTGGCCGATCACCCTGGTTCCGGACCCCTACGACAAGGACGAAAGCTACGCCCGGCACTACGAGAAGGAGCTCGAAGCGCTCCTTCCGAAGCTCGGTATCGAGTGCGATTTTCTCTACCAGGCGGATCGCTACCGGAAGTCCACCTACGCCGAGGGAATACGTCGGGCCTTGGAGCACCGGGAAACCATCCGGGACTACCTAAACCGGTACCGGACCCAGCCCCTCCCGGAAGGATGGTGGCCCATCACCATTTTCTCGAGCTTTACCAAGAAGGACACCACGACGGTGCTCTCCTGGGACGGGGAATACGGCGTGACCTACCGGTGCGAGGAGACCGGCAAGGAAGAGACGGTGGATCTTCGGTCGACGGCGGTGGCGAAGCTCCTCTGGCGGATCGACTGGCCGATGCGGTGGGAGTACGAGAAGGTCGATTTCGAGCCCGCGGGGAAGGACCATCACTCCGAAGGAGGCTCCTTCGACACGGCGAAGCACATCGTCCGAGAGGTCTACGACTACGAGCCGCCGGTTACCTTTCAGTACGACTTTATCGGGGTGAAGGGGAAAGGTGGCAAGCTCTCCTCCTCCTCCGGGAGCGTGGTCAGCCTCGGGGACGTGCTGGAGATCTACCAGCCCGAGGTGGTCCGCTACCTCTTTGCCGGCACCAAACCGAACAGCGAGTTTACCATCTCCTTCGACCTCGACGTCATCAAGATCTACGAGGACTACGACCGCTGCGAGCG
>CAZTRQ010000284.1:0-1870 GCA_964616245.1 uncultured Spirochaetaceae bacterium
GACTTGCCGAGGGGATCGAGGTCGTAGGTGTAGAACTTCTTGATCTCTTTGTGGAAGAACTCCTCGAGGATCTTTGCCCCTGCGTCGTAGCCCTCGGCGCCTACTTCGAGCTGCTCGTGGACGCAGAGAAGCCCCTTTGGAACGCTCTGGCCGTTGACCTTCAGGCTCGGAAGCGCGTAGCCGAGGAGGGGGCACCTCGACTCGAGAAGCTGCCCCTGCCGGAACTTTACGCTCCCCCGGCGGGCCAGGTACTCCCGGGCGATCCACTCGCCCTGGAAGCCCACCTTGTAGGCGCCGATGTGCTGGTTCGGAATCAAGACGTACTTGGTTCCCGGGGTGTTCTGGATGAGGCGCAGGAGCAGATTGGCGTGGCGAACCTTGGTGTCGGTGGCAAAGGGCCAGTAGGAGCCGACGCCTTCGCTGCTTAAGCCCTCGGCGGTGACGATGCTGGGGTTCGAGTGACCCCGGGGCGCAACCAGGCGCCAGAGCCACGCCAGGGCCGGCGGTAGGACGTGCATCATCCCGACGATGCCGTAATTCGGCTTCTCCCGGGTGCACGGCGGGGTTCGAACGCCGAAGCTCCTGACGTCGACTTCGACCGGTTCCTGAACCGTGTCCCGGATAAAATGCCGCGGCATAATCACCCGGGGATTCGGACACCGCTTTCCCGGCTCGTCTTCTATGTGCTCCCAGAGCAGACAGGTCGACCCCGGGTGCCCTTCTATGTTCAAGAAGATCAGCGGTTCCGGGGGATTGATGCAGAGCCCTTCCAAGAAGGGCTCGGTGCCGTACTCTTGGAGGTGATCGACCCGGAGAAACCAGCCTTCCTCGGCATCCTCGATGCAGAGCTTCCGGCTCCCGGCCTGGAGATAGGGCGGCGCGAGGGCCATGTCGTCGGTTACCGGGTGGAGCTCGCAGGTGTCGAGGAGCTCGATGTGGAGCTCTTCCTTTGTCACCATGTTCTTCGCAAAAAGAATGCGACCATCCGGCTCCCGGTGGAGCGGCTGGGTCATTTCGCTCTTGCCTCCGCCGGAGGCGCCTTCGTGCATAATCGTAAACTCGTTGTCGTACGGCGTAATCAACCGGACGGCGGAGCTATGGAGGGTAACCCATCCCTCCTCGGCACCCCGGGTAAGCAGGATGCCGTAGACACCCTTCTTGGCGCTGGGGCCGGGGTAGAGGTTGTAGGAGAAGAGCTCGTGCATTCTCGGGAGGCGATTGTGAACCACGACTTGCCGTCCCTCGAAGTGGGTGTGCCGAAACGGCGGGGCCAAATAGATGACGGCCTCGGGCTTAAAGCCTTTGGGTACTTGCGAGAGGGGTATAAAACCCTGGAGATCGGCGAGCCCGGCGACGAAGAAGCCGGCGTTGTCCGGGGCGACCAAGAGGGTAGGGTAGCCCCGCTGTTTGTCACCGGACATAAAGGGCAGGACGATGAGACGGTCCTGATTCTTGAGCCACTCGAAGGTTTCCCGGCGAATGGGCTCGAAGTCGCTGTCGAAGCGGTCCCGGTAGCGCTTCTTGTCGGTGGGACCGTCGTCGGCGATGCTCATCGCCTCCGGGTCCCTCCGGCGCATGTAGGGCTCTACGTAATTAACGGCGGCACCGTTCTTGCACCGGGCTACCGTCGCCTCGACTACTCGGCCCTTGCCGGGTACCTCGTAGGCGACCTCCACCAAGTTGGCGTCGGAGTTGAAAAAAGTGATATCGAAGAGCTCCGCCCGGGATTCGGGGATTACTACCTCGACGCTTTCGAAAACCTCCCCGAGCTCCTCGGGAACGTTAAAGGGGATGTCGTTCTTTGTCTTCATCGTCATAACAGCTAAGGCGTCAGTATAGAGGAAGACTCCGCCGGCGCGCAAGGCGAGGA
>CAZTRQ010000285.1:0-1870 GCA_964616245.1 uncultured Spirochaetaceae bacterium
GCCGGAGGGGGCGTTTTGTACGTCGTAGACGACGCGGTCCGAGGCCGTCCCGCCGAGCCGAAGTACACCCCCGGCGAAGGCCCGGGTTAGCGCAATAAGCCGGGAATCGGACAGGTCTACGGGTGCGGCAGCCTCCGTGCCAAAGCCTCGAACGATGTTGCTGCTTCCCTCCCACCAGAGTCCCCCGAGAAGCTGGGATAGGTCGATGGATACCGAGAGGAACCCCGGGGGGAGGCTTCGAAGCTCGGCGCCGGTCCGCGGCCGGACGCGGCGAGGACTATCTTCCAAGGCTTAGCCGCTCCCAGACGAACCGGGCGGTCTCTTCGGACCGAGCGGCGATAAAGCTGCCCTGCAGTCTCCAGGGTTTGGGGCGCGAGAGATCGAGTTGATAGGTTTCGGGATCTACAGCGGTGGTGATACGTCGTCCGTCGGAAAAGCCGCTGTAGTACCCCAGGGCCGCGAGAATTCCGAATCCTCCGGCGATATCCCAGAGCTTTACCTTGCCGACGTAGGCCATAAAGCTTCCGAGAGCGAGATAGAAAACGGAGAAGACGCAGGAGCCGCTTGCCTGGAGGGGATTCCACCCCGAGAATTGGCCGCTCTTGACCACGCCCTGGGAGACACTGATGACTCCCCGCTCGTCGCTACCTCGGCTCTCCCCGGTAACGGCACGAAAATCGGGGCGCGTGTCCTCGGGATTCTCCGCCGAAAGGCGGCCGTAGAACACCCGCCCCCCTTCGGTAATCATAATCTCCCCGAGGCGTGGCAAAAGCAGAGCTCCCTCGACGATAGTCCCCCTTTCCATCTTGCCGATCGAAACACCCCAGGTCGGCAACCCCGCGGCGTAAGACGCGGTTCCATCGATTGGATCGACGATCCACGCGGAGCCCTTAAGCGCCTCTTGGAAGTAGCTTGCATCGTGATGCTCGTGGGTCTCTTCTCCGAGGAGGTAGCATCCCTCCTCGGGACGATCGAAGAGTGACGCCAGGTAGCGCTCGATCTCGATATCCGCCTCGGTGACGATCGAGTTGTCGCCCTTTACGTGTATCTGAGGATCACGCCACGCGTCCAACGCGATTCTGCCGGCTCGAGCCATAATCGGCCAGATGGTGTCGACGCTCCAGATTGTGTCTTTTGTGCTCATTACGGATATCTCCAGGTTCGAGAGAAGTTAGTGTCGAAAAACCTTCGTCTGCCACCCCGAAACGGAAGCGTAGAGACGAAGTAACAGATCCGGGTTAGTCGGAACCGGCTTACCTACGGCGGCAAGCAACGGTAGATCGTGATAGCTGTCGGTATAGAATCGGCATTCTCTGGGAGAAAGCCCGAGATTCTCGAGAAAGAGGAAGACTCGCCGGTGCTTTTCCCGGCTAAAAACGGCGGGACCTGCGGTCTCGCCGGTTGCGAAGCCGTCGCTATACTGCAAGGTGGTGGAGATTACGTCTTCCACCTCGAGGTGCTCCGCCAGGGGCGCCACGATAAAGTCGAGAGAGGTGGTCGCGAGAACGATTCTCTCCCCGGCCTTCTTGAGGCGCCGAATCTCCGAGAGTGCCTCGTCGAAGATATCGTACCGGATTACCTCGTCGAAACACTCCCGGCCGAGGCGCTCGAGCTCTCGGCGATGGACCCCGACGATCGGCCTCAGTGCCCGGCGGATCATTCCCTTCGTTACCCATCCCATCCGGTAGCCGAGGTAGAACAGCGGTACCGGAACCAGATGGCGTCGAGTAATCAGTCCCAACCGGAAGCAGTATTCGGCAAAACGACGGCCGGTGGTGCGGCGGGTTAGGGTGTGGTCGACGTCGAAGAAAACCATCGTATGGGTTGCTCCGCTACTCCGCCGCCAGGCGCCGGAGCTCGGAGAAAAAGT
>CAZTRQ010000286.1:0-1868 GCA_964616245.1 uncultured Spirochaetaceae bacterium
ACCGCGCCTCTTCATGGAGCTTTTCGTGAACGATTCGTATGGCATCGATCTGGTGCATAAGATCCGAAAACTCCGCCGTCGTTCCCTCCTCCCGGCCTAACCCTGAGGCTTTGAGACTGATGAGGGAGCGCACCAGCATCAGGTTGTTCTTGACCCGGTGGTTTATCTCTTTCATAAGGAGATCCTTCTCGGCAAGAGACTTCTGAAGGCGTTCCTCGGCTTCTTTGCGGTCTGTAACGTCTCGTCCGACACCGATGATCGAAACCACCTGGCCACCTGAATCTCTCACCGAACGGGCGGACCACGCCATCCACCGCCACCCGTTGACGGTCAGCGCGTGCTGTTCGAAAGAGCAGGAGTACGGCGGCCGATGCAGAGACTCCATTGCTTCCGAGATGATGTGCTGGTCTTCGAGAGGCACCGAATGCATAAACGGTTCGCCGATACGCTTTTGTCCCGTTTCTCCGAAGGTCTCGAGAAACCGCGCGTTACCAAACAGCAGCCGGCCTTCGGGATTAACCTCGACTACCAAATCTAACTGTTCTTCCACCAGGGCGCGATACTTCTCCTCGCTCGCGGCAAGGCGTCGTTCCGCCAGTCGGCGCTTGAGGACACTGGCGACGAGCACAGCTATAAAGACAAAAAGAAACAGGAAGCCCGCAGCGACACAGATCAGCTGATCGCGATAGTGATAGAAGGGCGATGTCGGTTCGAACTCGACTATACTCCCCCTAGGCAGGCGGTCGCGGGAAATGTCGAAGCGCCGGAGCACCCGGTGGTCGAACACGTAGCGGTTCGAGCTTTCGACCGTGACGGGTGTGTTGGCGACCGCTCTTCCCCCGAGGATGCTGGCGGCCTTCCGCGCTACCGACCGGCCATGAACCTCCGCGCTCAGCAACTTGCCCCCGAGGACGCCCGAGCCGAAGTAGGCCTCGACGTGGCCATACACCGGGACCGGGGAGGCCTCGACGATCGCCGGGATGATGGTCTGCGTGGAAAGCGCCTCGCCGTGACGATCCCGAAAGAAACCGGTGAAAAAGACCGCACTGTCTGGATCCAGCTTCGCCAGGGTTTCCAGCAATTCCCTCTTACTCACCACGCCCTCGGCCCGGGGAAACAGGAACTCGATCTGCCCCTCGTAAGCCGGGCGGAGCTCTTCGAGGTGTCGCCGATGCATGATGCCGCTGGTCGTTCGGTCGTGGACGAAGAATACGCGTCGGACGTCCGGGTCGATGTCCCGAATCAGCTCCAGAGTTGATCTGAGATCGAGGCGTTCCACGACACCGGTATAGCCTGGGTGATCGGCAAGTACAGAGCCGTCGAAGGATTCCGCATCCAGGCCGCCGAACACCACCGGAGCGTTCGGGAACAGCGTGTCCCGGTAGGCGAACAAGAAGCCGAGGGCGTCGTCGTCCATGCTGATGATGACGTCGGGCTGCCAGTCTCGAAACTGTTCCGTGAAGAGCCGGGCGTACTGCGCGAAGAGCTCATCGGAGAGGTGGCGTTTGGTGTCCAGGTACTCGACGTCGATTTCCGCCGGCACTCCAGCCTCCGCCAAACCGGTCTCTATTCCTCTCTGAGCGCTATCAGTCCACGCGAATCCCTGGTGATAGGAGTGCAGCACGAGCACTTTCGCCGGGTCGGTTCGCGGCGCTTGTCCCCAACTTACCAGTGAAACCGAGAGAATCAGGACTGCGACGAACGCGGTAAATTTCATTTTCAATAGTCTATTAAAACTATTTTATCATTATAAACCAAAAAAGCCAAATGTAAACTTCGACTTTCGTCTCGCACCGGTACGGAACAATCAAGTCCCTCTGCCACCCCGGCTCTCGACGCTCCAACGACGACCAGATGATCGACGGCGT
>CAZTRQ010000287.1:0-1864 GCA_964616245.1 uncultured Spirochaetaceae bacterium
AGGGCTAGACGGAAGGGTAGAGGCGGACACCCTTCGAAGGAAAGGCGTTACCAGAATTCGATCTATTCGCGCTTACCCAAAATGCTCTTGACAGAAAACTCCATTAATGTAGATTAGTAGTAAGAATGCAAAGTCTCAATAAATCACTTCGACGCCGGATTTCGGTCCTGTCGATTGTCGTTGCGACTCTTATGCTCTCCCTCGTGGTGATTGTTTCCTTTGCGGCGCGAAACCGCCAGGAGGCCATAGAGCTGAGAATGTGCCTTGCCACCGTGAACGAGTTCGTAGCCGCGGCGATTGGGTACCGCGCTACCCCCGGCGAAGAGTTCCTTTCCCGGTTGGAAATCTCGGCCGGACGGCTGCTCGCCCTGGCCGACGGCGAAGCGTTGGATCCAAACGTCGCCAGGATGCTGGAAAACGCGCGGCAAGTAGTGACCGAGGGCCGTATCGCGGATCTCCAGGGCGCGGTGGTAGACGAGGCACGGCGAATGAACGCCGAATACCTGCGACGGGAAGAGGCCCTATTCGGCGCCTTCTTTGCCTATGCGGTGGTCGTTCTTGTCTTGTCAGTCGTTTTCGTGGCGACGCGAATCCGCGGTCGGAGGCAGTACAGCCGACTGGTTTCCAACGCCGTCTCTCTTATGCGGCAGGTCGCGGAGCTTCTGGCTTTCGAGAGAGAATCGGTGAGTCACGAGCCGGAATGGGCCGAAGAGGAAGAGCTATATCGAGCGGCCAAAGAGATAGAGGATGCCGTACGAGAAGACCGGGATATGGCGAGCCAATTTGTCTACGGAAACCTAGAAAACTTCATGCCCCGCCTCAAACGGAGGATGGAGCGGCTCATGCCCTGCGACCGCCTCGCGGTTGCCTTTATCGACGGAGACGGAGAGGTCGTGGCGGAGTCGGCGGCACTCGGTTACGACGAGGTCCATCTGGAGCCCGGGTTCCGGCAACCGCTAAGCGACACCTCTCTCGGTGATGTGGCCGCCGGCGGACACCCGCGGATAATCTCCGACCTCGAGTACTATTACCGGAAGGTGCATAAGTCGGAAGGCACCGAGCTCATTCTGCGGGAAGGAATGCGATCCAGTCTCACCTTTCCCATCGTTATTCGGGATCGCTGTGTCGGCTTTCTGTTTGCCTCCTCGGCCGAGAGAAACGCGTACAATCGATCCCACATCAGCCGAGGTGAGCGAATCCTGACCCTTCTCAAGCAGCACATCTACTTTCACTACGTCATCCAGCAGATCGTGGCTGCCACCGCCAACGCCTTCGTCAAGTTGATGGAGCGTAAAGATAACGAGACGTCTCTGCACATAACTCGAATGTCTCGGTACAGCCACGCCATCGCCCGTCGTCTCGCGGAGAGCGACCCGGGAGTTACGCCGACGATGCTGCGCGAAATACTCTGGTTCGCCCCCCTCCACGACATCGGAAAGATCGGCATTCCGGACGCCGTTCTTCTCAAGCCCGGTAAGCTCGACCCCGAGGAGCGGCGGATTATCGAAGGGCACGTATCCATCGGCGTAGAGGTCGTCGAGACTATGGATCGAGACCTCGACCGCATCATCCGCCAATCTTTGTTGCCGACGGCCTTGGACATCATTTCCGGGCACCACGAGAAGTTCGACGGGACCGGCTACCCGGCGGGCTTGGCCGGCGAGGACATTCCGCTTGCCGGCCGCATTACCGCCGTCGCCGACGTCTTCGACGCGCTGACCTCCCGACGACCGTACAAGGACGCTCTGTCGGTGGAGGAGGCGTTGGAGATAATGCGGGAAGGGCGGGGGAGCCATTTCGACCCGAAGGTCTTCGACGCCTTTCTCGATACCCTACAGGAGATACGAGAGGTCTACGAAGAAAA
>CAZTRQ010000288.1:0-1860 GCA_964616245.1 uncultured Spirochaetaceae bacterium
GCCGGGTCTCAACCGGCCCGGAGAGGGATCCTCATCGAAAAGGGAGACTCCGCGGGGGAAGCCGGCAGCTCCGGGAGGTCTTGCCGGTCGCTCCGGAGGAACAACGGAACGCCGAGACGCATCGCGAGGACCAGCCCCTCGCCGAGGCGCATGGGGAGTCGGTGCTCCATTCCTTCGGCGTCGTAGGAGAGCTCCGCCTTGGCGCTCCCGTACTGAGGAATCAGCACGCTGAGGCGCTGGGGGCAGAACCCGTGGCTTACGAGCAGTTGGGCGACGACATCGGGTAGACGCCCGTGACCGTCACCGTACTCGAGCTCTTCGATAATCGCCCGAGCGTTGTGAACCTCTATGGGGAGGGCAAAAGTACGACCATGGTCGGGACTGCGAAGGAGTACTCGGGGCTCTTCCTTTGCCCCCTCGAGGGCAAAGCCATCTAGAACGACACGCCACCACTGAGAACGCATTACGATAATAACGCTATCACGCCGGCGGCATTTTCACAGGGTATTCCCTGGGGATAATTGATACAAATCCGGCTTACAGCCCGGGGGTTGACGAATCACCATGTTTTAGAGAAAATTGGGGTCTCGTGGGCGAATCTCAGTTTCTTACGGACGCAGATTTCGAGCGATTTCGCACGCTTATCTACGATGCAAGCGGCATTTCCTTCTCTACGTCCAATCGCTCGGTTCTCGAGAGCCGCCTAAAGGAGCGCCTGAGGGCGAGTAAGCTCGACCGGGTACAGTCCTACTACAACCTGATTACCGGCGACCAGGAGGAGTTCAAGCTCTTCCTCGACTCGGTAACGACCAACCTGACCCGCTTCTTCCGGAACACCGCCCACTTTCAGACCTTCGAGCACTACGTAATCCCGAGCCTTTTGGAGAAGCGCAAGGTGACCCCCGGCGCCCCGGTTCGGATCTGGAGCGCCGGGTGCTCTACCGGGGAGGAGCCCTATTCGATCGCCATCGCCTTGAAGGAGCACCTGCCCGCCTCCACCGGATTCGAAGTACTCGCTTCGGACTTGAGCCTAAAGTCTCTGATGACCGGGAAGCAGGGCTTCTACCCCGACAGCCGGATAACCGGGGTCCCGGAGGCGTTTCTCGGGAAGTACTTCGACCGCGTCTCCGGGGGATACCAGATTACCGACTCCATCCGTAACCTCGTAACCTTCGACTATCATAACCTTAAGAACGACAGCGGTCTCCGGAACCTCGACGTGGTGTTCTGCCGGAACGTCCTTATCTATTTTGACGAGGCGGCGCAGAAGGCAGCGGTGCAGCGGCTCTGGGAGTCGATGCAAGTCGGCGGATTCCTCTTTATCGGCCACTCGGAATCGCTCTTCGGCATGAACTCCGGTTTCGAGTTCACCAAGACCGACTGGGCGTGTATCTACACAAAGGTAAACCGATGAGCATTTCCGTCCTTATCGTCGACGACTCGGCGCTGATGCGAAACGTCGTCTCGAAGATCTTCGAAGCCCAACCGGACATCCGAGTCGCGGGCACGGCGATGAACGGCCTCTTTGCCCTGCAGAAAACCGAAAAAATGGCTCCGGACGTCATCGTCTTGGACCTCGAAATGCCCCAGATGAACGGCATCGAGTTTCTCAAGGAGCGTCGTCGGCGGCAGATCCACACCCCGGTCATCATCCTCTCCTCCCTGGCAGAGAAAGGGGCCCGGATTACCATGGAGGCCTTGAGTCTCGGGGCCGCGGACTTTATCCAGAAGCCCTCGGGGTCCGTCTCCCTGGACCTCCATACGGTAGCCGAGCAGCTCGTCGAGCTGGTTCGAGTCTACGGCGGTAAGGCGGCCGAGGTGGCGGAGCGGTCCACCCGGACCAACGAGTCTCCGGCGGCG
>CAZTRQ010000289.1:0-1837 GCA_964616245.1 uncultured Spirochaetaceae bacterium
GGCGATCCCCGGGTCTTCGTCTACCTGAAAGGTGCCCGGGATGTGTTGTTATCCTAAAAAGCTGAAATAGCTCCAGGGCCGTGGTAGCTTCTTAACCGAGTAGAGAATTCGATGATTTACGCATTGCGAAAGACGCGGAGGGGGCGCTTGGTCCTGGCTCGAACTCACGGGCCCGACGAGACCTTGCATCGCTTGGCGGCGGGAAGAATTCCGAACCCGTCCCCGGTGTTCCGGGCTCTGAGAATCCTGGCGTTGTCCCTCCACCTTCTGACCATTGGCCTCCTTACCGATGCCGGCGCCTCGTGGATGGCTTCCGCAGTGGGGTTGGAGTCCCTACCGGCCTGGGTAGTGTTACTCCCGATTACAGCGCCCGTGTCGGCTCTGCTTCTCGGCGGGTTGCGAGTCGGGGGCGTCGCGGCTACTGCCTCCCTGGCCTTTATCGGGGTCCTCCTCGCCGACTTCCTCGAACCGGCCTTTCCGGTTGAGCTGCTTGGGCCCGGGGCCCTCGGCGCCGGGGTTGCCTCGCTTTGCTTGGGGGCGGTCATCAATCGGCACCGCCGATTGGTGAGGCGCCTCGTGGCCCGGAGCCACGCCGATCCGATAAGCAAGTTACCGAATCGCTACCGCCTCCTGGACGATATTGGGCGCTACCACACGCCGGCTCTCGCGCTGGTAAAGGCCGAGCGCTTTACAGAGATCAACTCATGCTTCGGCTTTCGCTTCGGCGAAAAGTACCTTGCCGGTATCCGGGAAATAATCGAACAGACCCTAACCCAGACGCTCTCGGGCGTGTCTCTCTACCACGTGGACCGAGATACTCTGGGGATCCTCCAGGAAGAGCGGGGCGAGTCCGAAAAGACGGAGAGCCGGTTTCGGTCGATCATCGCCTCGCTTCGGGCACAGACCTTGTCGATTGACGGAATACGGTTCCCGGTTCCCGTAACCGCAGGCATCGCCGTCGGCGCCGGGAAGGAGCCGAACCTGGTCTTTAGCCAGGCCGAGCAAGCACTCACGGCTGCCGTCTACTCCGGACGCCCGGAGCTGTTCTATGCCGACAGCGGCTCCATCCGGGAAAATATCGTGGCCCACACCAACGCCCTTGGGGTGGTCAGCCACGCGATTCAGCAGGAAGAGGTCGAGGTTGTCTTCCAACCGATTATGACCAACCGGGGTTCGAGCATCCGCATGTACGAAGCGCTCATCCGGATTCAGAAGGAAGACGGCAGCCTGATGCCCCCGGGAGAGTTTCTTTTTGCCGCGAGATTGTCCACCTACCACGGCGAGCTTACGCGAATCGTCTTCCGAAAGAGCTTCGGCAAAATGGCGTCCTCCGACGCGGACTTCTCGGTCAATGTCTCCATCGAAGATTTGCAGGACGACGAGTTCCTTCCGTTTCTCGCAGAGATGATGCAGAGCTATCCCAGGTGCCGTGGGCGGTGCGTTCTCGAGATAACCGAGAGCGAGGGGATCGGCAACTTCGATCAGATTCTTTCGTTTATCGGGCAAGTAAAAGAGATGGGCTACCGTTTTGCCATCGACGATTTCGGCTCCGGATACTCCAACTTTGCCAACGTCATCAGGCTACCCGTGGACTTTATCAAGTTCGATGGATCCATCGTCCAGGCGATTAAGGATGACGAGCGAGCCCGCCACGTCCTGACGAAGATGGCCGAAATCGCCGCCGGCCTAAAGATTAAGACCGTCGCCGAGTTCGTGGACTCCCGGGAGCTCTTGACCCTGGTCCGCAAGCTCAAAATCGACTACTCCCAAGGCTATCTGATCGGCGCCCCGAGCCGTCGTCTTATCCGGCAGGCAAAGATCGCCTAGGCGGTTAGCG
>CAZTRQ010000290.1:0-1826 GCA_964616245.1 uncultured Spirochaetaceae bacterium
GGGAATCCGACAGCGGGTCTTGACCGCAGGCGGTTGCCTGCACTAAACTGCCTGCATGGAGGCGCTTGATTGACTCAGCTAACCCTCAGAGGAATTCCTGATGCCTTGAATCGCGCGATCCGTGAGCGGGCGCAGCGGGAGAAAAAGAGCATTAACCGAACCGTCACGGATATTCTCGCGGAAGCGCTTGGGGTCGAAGCGGGCGTCACAAAAAGGCGCGACCTCTCGGACCTTGCCGGCTCGTGGAGTGAAGCTGAAGTCAGGGAGTTTGAGCAAGCGTTGGCCCCCTTTGAGCAAATCGACGCGAGCGAGTGGCAATAGTGGTCCTCTGTATCGATACCAGCGGCTTCTCGTCGTTCATGAGGGGCGACCAAAAGACGGTGGCAGTTCTCGAGGCCGCTGAAAGCGTTGCCGTTCCGGCAATCGTGTTGGGCGAGTTGTATGCGGGCTTCGCTCTGGGCACGCGGCAAAGCGAGAATACCTCGCGCCTGAACTCTTTCCTTGGCCGCTCGGGAACCTACATCCAGCAGATAGATGATTCGATTGCCCGGCGTTACGGAGAGTTGATCAAGATTCTCCGAACCCAGGGAACGCCGATCCCGATGAACGACATTTGGATTGCCGCGACCGCTATTAACCTCGGCGCCACTCTTCTGGCTTTCGACGATCACTTTTCGAAGATTCCGCTGCTTCCGGTCGTTCCCTAACTACTCGAAGTAGTTCTTGATGGAAAAGCCGCCGTCCTTTAGGTACTGCTCTTTTTTCTGGTCGGCGAGGTCTGCGTCGACCATCATGGCCACCAGGTCGGCGAAGGTGACCGTGGGCTCCCAGCCGAGGACGCGCTTGGCCTTCGAGGGGTCGCCCAAGAGAAGCTCGACCTCGGTGGGGCGGAAGTAGCGGGGGTCGACCTCGACCAGGACGGTGCCGTCGGCGGCGTTGACGCCCTGCTCCTCGACGCCTTTACCGCGCCACTCTATCTGAATGCCGACCCGGTCGAAGGCGGCCTCGACGAACTCCCGGACGCTCCGGGTTTGGCCGGTGGCGATGACGAAGTCGTCGGCCTCGTCGACCTGGAGGATCCGCCACATCGCCTCTACGTAGTCTCCGGCAAAACCCCAGTCGCGCTTGGCGTCCATGTTGCCGAGGTAGATCTTGTTCTGGAGGCCGAGTTTGATCCGGGCGACCGCCCGGGTGATCTTGCGGGTGACGAAGGTCTCGCCCCGCAAGGGACTCTCGTGGTTAAAGAGGATGCCGTTGGCGGCGAAGAGGCCGTAGGCCTCCCGGTAGTTGACGGTAATCCAGTAGGCGTAGAGCTTTGCCGCGGCGTAGGGGCTCCGGGGGTAGAAGGGGGTGGTCTCTTTCTGAGGCGTCTCCTGGACCTTCCCGTAGAGCTCGCTGGTGGAGGCCTGGTAGAAGCGCACCTGGTTTTCGAGCCCGAGGATACGCACAGCCTCGAGAAGCCTCAAGGTGCCGATGGCGTCGGAGTTGGCCGTGTACTCGGCGGTCTCGAAGGAGACCTGGACGTGGCTCTGGGCGGCGAGGTTGTAGATCTCCGTCGGCTTTACCTCTTGGACAATGCGGATAAGGTTGGTGCTGTCGGTGAGGTCCCCGTAGTGGAGGTGATAGCGAACGCCGGTCTCGTGGGGATCCTGATAGAGATGGTCGATTCGGTCGGTGTTAAAGAGGGAGCTCCGGCGCTTGATGCCGTGGACCTCGTAGCCCTTTTGCAGGAGGAGCTCCGAGAGGTAGGCGCCGTCCTGTCCGGTAACGCCGGTAACGAGTGCAATCTTGTCAGCCATTGGGTCGTTTCCTTTCGTTTACGAGTT
>CAZTRQ010000291.1:0-1821 GCA_964616245.1 uncultured Spirochaetaceae bacterium
TCAGCGGCAGCACCCAAAGCCAGTACGTCGCCCGGCTTGCCACCGAGCTCTCGACTCCCTGGTACCGCAACGTACGGCCCTTTAGCTTCGATATCCGGGAGCTGGTCACCCAGCGGGGCGGGGTAACCATCGCCAACAACGTCATCAACCCCGAGCGCGGAGAGCGGGCGACCCTCAACTACACCCTCGACGGCTCCCAGTTGGTACGTATTATCGTGTTTAACCTGGCGGGGGACGTCATCGACATAATCCAGAGCGGGCGCCAGGAAGCCGGGGACTACTCCACCACCTGGGACGGCACCAACCGACAGGGGCGCGCCGTCGCCCGGGGCATCTACTTTGTCCGGGTGATGGCCGGGGATATCGACGAGTATCGTAAGGTGATGGTGGTGAAAGACTGATGCGAGCTCTCGGCTTTCTACTTCTATCCGCCCTCGCAGCCTCCCTGCTTCTCGGCTGCGGCGGGGCGGCAAACACCACCGATAGCTACGTCCTAACCGTAACGGCTACCCGGAGTAGCGGCGCCGGGAACTTCGACATTACCATCGAGGACGAGGTGACCGCGGCGGTCTTGTCCTCGGTAGCGGCTGATCCGACCCCGGCCGAAGTTTCCCACACCGGCACCGCGGACTTTTCGGTGCCCGTTACCGTCTCGGTCACAGTAACCGGGGTGGCGATGGGTGCCGGGGAAACGATGACGGTTACCATCACCTACACCGAGAACAGCTACCAGCCGCCAGTAACCCGGACCATAGAGAGCTACACCGTTACCAACACCGGGGCGGCCGGCAGTGACGTGACATCAACAAAGCCCCTTGTCCTTCCAATCGACTAGAGATAGCCGAGCACCTCTTCCCCATGCCCCTCGGGCTTCACCTTGGGAAACACCTTGGCGACGTTGCCCTGCTCGTCGACGATGACCGTCGAGCGCAGGATTCCCTCGTAGCTCTTGCCGTACATCTGCTTCTCGCCCCAGGCTCCGTAGGCCTGGATCGTCTTTTTCTCCGGGTCGCTCAGGAGATGGTAGGGCAAGTCATACTTGGTCTTGAACTTCTGGTGCGCCTTCGTGCCATCGGCGCTGACCCCGAGGACCACGGCTCCCCTGGCCAGGATGGCGCTGTGATTATCCCGGAAACTGCAAGCCTCCTTCGTACACCCCGGGGTATCGTCCTTGGGGTAGAAGTAGATAACGACCTTCTTCCCGGCGAAATCTGAGAGGCTCACCTCTTGTCCCTGATCGTCGGTCAGGGTGAACTCCGGCGCCTTGGTACCTTCTGTCAGCATGGGCATCTCCTCGTAATTCCTGATGGTAGCAAGAAGGTATTAACGGTGGGGCCGCCGGGCAACTGGAGTCGCCCTGGTCGCCTTCCCGGGCGCCGCGATTTACAGCTGGTAGCTGTAGAAGAGTGTAATTCCGTGGTCCCGGGCGAAATCTTGCGCATCCGGCTCGGAAATCATGTGGGTGATCAAGAGGGGAAAGTGGACGCCATCGTCTACCGGAAGGCGGTCGAGTCTCTTCCGGATAAACTCTTCGATTGCGTTCTTGGACAACTGCGATTTGGCCTCACCGACGATAAGCAGGCGTTCGGCCCCCCTCGACGCCCGACCGAACACGTTGACTTCCAAGGGGTTGCCGGCGATATCTCGGACGAAGCGTCGGTAGAGCGGCTCCTCGACCAGGATACCGAAGCGCTCCTTCAGTAGCGCAGGCAGGCTTACATACGCCTTGTTTTCCAAGTCGTAGCCCACCGTGTGAGAGAGCCCGCCAAGCTCCTGTCGCATCCTTTTCGTTTCGATGCCCAGGCTCGCTAAGACGTCCTC
>CAZTRQ010000292.1:0-1817 GCA_964616245.1 uncultured Spirochaetaceae bacterium
GCCAGGGCGGCTCGCAACCCCACAGCCTGGGCGCAGAGATTCATCTGCCGGTCCAGGGAAAACAGGTTGACTGTCTCATCGTCGCCGGAAGCCGCCATCAAGAGCGCGGTGGCCAGATGCAGGGCATCGAGAGTCTTTACTACAACGGGAAAGCTCTCCATGGCTCGCTGCTTGATCGCCCTCGTGAGCTCAAAGAGGTCGATCCCGGCAAGGAGCTCCTCCAATCTGCCGGTCGCTTCGACCATCCCGACGTCGTCGAGAAGCCCCTGAAGCCGGCACCGCTGAAAGACCCGCCGACACTCGATTTCTAGAAGCTCGCTCGAAATGACTCTTGGAAACTCGAGGGCGTGATGGATCTCCACGCCGCCGGAAAGCAGGTAGCGAAGGGCAACGGACGAATCCACGTAGGCTACCACGAATCCCCTCGCTCCTCTTGAAGGAGTTCTAAGACATCCGACGGAATCAGCGGCGGTAGAGCCCGGAACGCCGGCGCTGTTGTCGCCGGTTTGGAAACCGTCAGCTCCCGTGAGATCGGCGAGAGGCGGGCTACCGGAGTCCTGTGGTCAACGACCGTGATGGTTTCCCCGGCGCGAACCCGTCTCAACTCGGCGCTCAAATGGGCCTTGAGGCGGGCGACGCCTATGGTTCTCATATGACTATTCTATGACCATTTTCAAAACCCGTCAATCTTCCCGTCAATCTCTATGCTTGACAAGAGACAGTTCGTCTCTTATATTAGCGCCATTAAGAGACACTGCGTCACTTAGGAGGGACAAGATGACATCGATCGAAGGCAAGGTCGCCCTGGTTACCGGGGCGTCTTCGGGAATCGGATACGAAACTGCGGTCGCCCTACTCGAGGCCGGTGCGACGGTCTATGGGGCGGCCCGGCGCGTGGAGAAGATGAAAGAGCTCGAAACCCGGGGTGCCAGGGTCTTGGAGATGGACGTGACGAAGGAGGACTCGATGGTCGCCGGCGTCAAGAGAATCCTCGACGAGGCGGGCCGTATCGACATCCTGGTAAACAACGCCGGGTACGGCTCCTACGGCGCGGTGGAGGACGTCCCGATCGACGAGGCCCGGCGGCAGTTCGAGGTCAACATCTTCGGCCTCGCGCGCCTCACGCAGTTGGTTCTGCCAGGAATGCGGGAGAACCGTTACGGGAAGATCGTCAACATCTCCTCGATGGGAGGCAAAATCTACACTCCCTTCGGCGCCTGGTACCACGCAACCAAGCACGCCCTCGAGGGCTGGTCCGACGCCCTGCGCATGGAGGTCGCTCCCTTCGGTGTCGACGTGGTGATCGTCGAGCCCGGCGGCATCACCACGCCCTGGGGAACCATCTCGGCGGACAACCTGCGAAAGACCTCGGGAACAGGTGCCTACGCGGAGAAGGCCAACAAGACCGCCGACGGCATGGCCGAGATGTACACCTCGGGCAAGCTCTCGCCGCCGACTGTCGTCGCCAAGACGATTGCCCGGGCGGTAACCGCAAAACGCCCGAAGACCCGCTACGCGGTGGGCTACATGGCCAAGCCGAGCATCTTCCTTCGGGGGCTCTTAAGTGACCGGATGTTCGACCGCATTATTTCCTCGCAAATGGCGTAAGAGCCCCGCATGAGTAGCTGGCAACGAGCCCGGAGCGAAGAGCAGGTGGCCCAGCGGGTCGAGGCCATCCTCGCCGCGGCCTCCCGGCTCTTCGAGACCACTCCCTACGAGGAGGTGACGCTCCAGCGGATAGCCGCCGAGGCGGGCTTTACCCGGTCGAACATCTACCGCTACTTCGAGACCCGGGAGGCGATCTTCCTGCGGCTCTA
>CAZTRQ010000293.1:0-1812 GCA_964616245.1 uncultured Spirochaetaceae bacterium
CCGCGACAAGTAGATCGTCTGCACAGCATTCACGGCAGTATACTTCGTGCAGCATGCTTGGATTTACGGTTGTCAGTCTCGGCATTTCGGTTCTCGCCGGAGCTCTCCTCCTCGCACCGGTGTTGCGTTCCAGCTTGCGGGAGCGCGGCCCGGCGCCGCCGCCGACCGAAGAGGTGGTTGCGGTCGCTCGCTCTCTGTCAATAGTTATTCCGGCCCGTAACGAAGAGGGGTCGCTCCCGCACCTACTCGGCAGTCTCGCGCGCCAGAGTGTCAGGCCGCTGGAGATTATTGTGGTCGACGACCAGTCGACTGACTCGACCGCCTCTATCGCGGAACGACTGGGGGCACGGCTTGTCTCGGTGCCGGAGCGACCGAAAGATTGGCTCGGGAAGCCCTGGGCGAGTCATTTGGGAGCCGAAGTCGCGGCGGGGGACTACCTACTCTTTCTGGACGCCGATGTCGTCCTCCGAGAGGATGCCCTCGAGGCGCTGCTTACGCGGTTCGTCGAGGGCGGTGCCGGGGGCCGGAAAGATGAGCCGGTGATATCGGTACAGCCCTATCATCGGGCAGGCAGCCCATACGAACGGCTTGCACTCTTTTTTAACATCCAGGTCTTCGCCGGAACGGCGCGCCGTACTAGAGGATTCCAGCTCCGCCTCGAAGGCAGTTGCTGTTTCGGCCCCTGCATCCTCTGCAGTCGCTCCGCGTACCGGGATATTGGCGGACATGGCGCGGTAAGATCGTGCGTCCTCGAGGACATCGAACTCGGAAACCGCTTCAAGGACGCCGGGTACGCGGTGCGAGGCTTCGCCGGGGGGAACGTTATCGAGTTTAGGATGTATCCTGACGGGCTCGGATCCATGATCGACGGCTTCAGCAAGAATCTGCTCCTCGGGGTGCTCCGCGCAAACCCCTGGTTCTTCTTTCTCGACGTCTTCTGGGTCTCGGGTCTCGTCGCCGCGCCGGCGCTGGCAGCGATTGCCGCCGGAAGCGGAATGTGGCCCGAGCTCGCGACCGCCGGGAGCTTCTACGTAGTGCTTGCCACCCAGGTTCTTGTCGCGGGCCACCGCCTCGGAAGCTTCGGAGCTCCGACGGCGATATTCTACCCCGTTCCGCTTACCGCGTTTCTGCTCGTGGTGGGTCGCGTCGCGATTCTGGCGTTGACTCGCCGACAGGTGGTGTGGAAGGGACGCCCCGTCAACCCGTTCGCGGTTCGCCGATGAGCGTGGCCCTACGCCTGCTGCTAATCTCCCTCGCCTGGGTAGCGATCGAGATCGGGTCGGGTTACCTCGCCCACAAAATCCCGGACGCCTGGTTCGCCCGTAACCGGCGGCTGTTCGGTCTGGGGCACTGGGAAGACCAGGGCAGAATCTACCAGCGCCTCTTCGCCGTCCGGCGATGGAAGGATCGCCTCCCGGAAGCCGGCTCTCTGTTTACCGGCGGTGTCGCGAAACGATACCTGTACCGCACCGAGAGCGTCCGCCTGGAGGTACTCGTACGCGAAACGAGGCGAGCGGAGCTAACCCACTGGCTCCCGCTCCCCCTCTCTACGCTCTTCTTCCTCTGGAACCCCCTCGACGTCGCGATATGGATGCCCCTTGTAGCGCTCCTTGGGAACAGCCCCTTTATCATCGTTCAGCGCTACAATCGGCCGAGACTCG
Organism: uncultured Spirochaetaceae bacterium; assembly: GCA_964616245.1. GTDB lineage: Bacteria > Spirochaetota > Spirochaetia > DSM-27196 > PWMO01 > CAYPUT01. The sequence continues at coordinate 1,662 of CAZTRQ010000293.1, forward strand.
AATGTGCCCTGCGGCATTCGAGACAGGTGTAAAGAGTGCTCCCACAATTGTGTTTCTGCGAGGCGTCGACTCAGTCCATAATCCCCACCCACGCTGCAAGCTTGGCCGGGCCCTCGGGAGAGGAAGAGGCATATCGCTTCTCGAGTTCGGC
>CAZTRQ010000294.1:0-1808 GCA_964616245.1 uncultured Spirochaetaceae bacterium
CCGGCTGCGGAGTCGGAGCTACCGGGGCGGGAGGCTGAGGTGCCGGCTGGGGTTGGGGCGCCGGTGTCGGCTCCGGTTGTGTCTGGGGGGCCGGGGTGGCGACCTCCGTAGGCGGGGTCGCTCCGGCGGTCACCAGAATGGCGATAACCTCGTCCTTCCGAGGGTTCCGTTGGGCCACGTCGATAATCTGGACCCCTGCGGCGTTGCCGGCGTTAACATCCGCTCCGGCGGTTACCAAGAGCCGGACCATCTCCGGTGTTCCGGATTCGGCGGCGTAGTGGAGCGCGGTGTTGCCCCGGCTATCCCGGGGCCAGAGGGTCGCGCCGGCGACCAAAAGCTGCCGGGCAAGCTCTACATTACCGCCCGCGGCGGCCATCATCAGGGGGGTCCGGCCGTTGGGGCCGAAGCGGTCCGGCGACGCGCCGAACTGCAACAACAAGCGCACCGTCTCGAGGTTGCCGCCCCGGGCGGCGATCAACAAGGCGGTCTCCCCTTGCCCGTTGGTCGCGTCGACCGGGGCTCCGGCGTTTAGGAGCCGCCGGGTAAACTCCGGGTTGCCGAGACCTGCGATCAACAGAAGCTCTCCGTTGGCCGACCGCAGGCGGGGATCGAGCCCCGCCTCCAAGAGAACGGACAGCACGTCGGCGTTCCCCGACCGGGCGGCGCTAAAGGCCACCTGGGAGACGGCTTCTCCGAAAGCGGGAACCCTTCCCCCTGCCTGCCGGAGCAACTGCGCCGACCGGTTGATCCCGGTAGGCTGGGCCGCACTTCCCTCGAGGGCCCGAAGAAGGGCCGACCACCCGTCCCGGCTCTGAGCGTTAACCGACTCCGGAGCCACGGTAATCAGAAGGGCGACGCTGTCGGCAACGTCCCGGGCGGCGGCGATCATAAGGGGAGTCTGGCCGGCGCCGTCCTCGACCCTAACCTCCATCCCGTAGTCGATAAGAACCGAGAGCGCCGGCGTCTGTCCGGGCCCAACCGCGTAGAAGGCGAGGTGGAGGCCCCCCGCGTCGGTTGCGTTTGGGTCCGCCCCGGCCTGGAGCAAGAGCTCGACGACCATCGGGCGGCCGGACTCGAGGGCCCAGAAGATGGCGCTCCGGCCGTCGTTCCCCCGGAGCGTCACCTCCGCACCGCGAACCAGAAGCAGTTGCACCACCTGGACGTGCCCCCCGGCCGCGGCGAGCATCAGGGGAGACAAGCCGCCGGTATCCTGGCCGTTTACCTCTGCCCCGGCGTCGAGGAGCAGCTCGGCGATGGCGGTGTATCCCCCGGAGGTTGCGTACATCAGGGCGGTCCGGCCCCTGTCGTCCCGGGCGGTAACAGTGGCCCCCTGGCTTATCAGAAAGGAGACGGAGTCGAACTGTCCGGACTGAGAAGCGATCATCAGAAGGGTCTGGCCGTTTCGCTGCCGGGCGTTTACGTCTCCGCCGTCGGCGACGTATTCCCGAAGCGCGTCGATATCCCCCCGTCGGACCGCCCGGGCCTCGGAGCTCGCGCACCCGGCTATCACCATTACTACGAGAACCGCTGCCACACTCGTGAGAATCCGCTGCCTCATCGTAACCTCCTCTTCGCCTGCCGGCCTTGGCCGCCCTTAGAACTATATCCCGAAAGAAGAGCCTCTTCCATCCGACGGATCCGGGCCGTGGGCTGCCTTGTGGACCCCCGAAACCGCCGCCTTAGCCGCCGGCGGAACACCCTGCTCGGCAAAGACGCCCGGTATCGATCCACCGAAGCGCTACCGCGATTCCCCCGTACATCACCAGGACGATGACGAGGGTTAAGACCGAGGTAACCGCGCCGAGCTC
>CAZTRQ010000295.1:0-1807 GCA_964616245.1 uncultured Spirochaetaceae bacterium
GCCCCGGGCGCACCAGAGATGCCGCGGTCCGTCCGATCCGCTCCTTGGCGCCGGTCGAGAGTCGCTCTCTTCCGGTGTAGTCGGCTGAAGCCGCGGCCGCTGGTAACGCACCGCCGTGAACCCGCTGCACGAGCCCCTCACTTGCCAGATCCCGTAAGTCCCGGCGCACGGAGTCCTGGGAGAGGTTCCACTCAGCGCTCAGAACGTTCACCTGTACCTGTCCGAATAGCTCCAGCCGCTTGAGTATCTCTTGCTTTCGCTCGCTCGCGAGCATCCTGAGCCTCCAGTCTAAGAATACCATCAACAGCGACTTCGGGCAATTCATTTTGCCTGTTTTTACGTGTTTTCGTGCATCTTAGTCATATCTCGGGCAGAATTCAGTTAGATATGCACGAATTCGCTTGTCTTTACGCGTTTACCGGTATAACTTGGCGGAACAAGGAGACCACATGGCACAACAGACAATCCTGATAGCTGGGCCTTATCGATCCGGCACTAACGATGACCCAACGCACATGGCCGAAAACCTTCGGAAGTTGGAGACCTATGCCCTGGAGGTGTACCGGAAAGGCCACCTTCCTCTCATAGGCGAGTGGGTGGCCCTGCCACTGATGAGGGCCGCGGGATCGCGGAGCGTCGGAGACCGGATCTACGATTCGTACGCCTACCCCGTCGCCTCCCGGCTTATCTCGATCTGTGACGCGATCTTGAGGATTGAAGGAGCGTCCAACGGTGCCGATGAGGACGTGCGCCAGGCGACCGAGCGGGGTATCTCGGTCTATCGCTCCTTAAAGGAGGTGCCGAGTGCGTAACAGTGGCCGGACTGATCCTGGTGGCGTGAGTCTGTGATAGTAGGAAAAGGGTAAGACGCTGCCCTATTGACCGTCCATTATCGAGCTAGTAATTTTCGCACTCCCAACACGAATGGGGGGAGTAATTAGTGGAGTACAAACGACAGAGAATTCTGATCGTCGAAGACGAATCAATAATCGCACTTGCGACCGCGGCAGATCTTCGGGCGCATGACTACGAAGTTGAAGTCTCTCGTTCCGGCGAACAGGCCCTCGCGTATATCCACGCCAACCGATCGATAGACGTAGTCGTTATGGACGTCGATCTTGGGCCTGGCATCTCCGGTCTCGAATGCGCGGAGCAGATACAAGCAACCTGGGGCATACCGGTCGTATTCCGGACCGCAAACACTCGCCCCGGAACGGTTAGACGGGCCCGGCAAATCGACCATCTCGGATTCGTGGACAAGAGCAAACCCGGTTTCCATGTGCGCAGGGCCGTGGACTACGCGTCGACGAGAATTAGCCCGGCGCCCTGTGCTGCCCAGGGATGCGTCGAGCTCGTGGAACGGGCAGATCCGGAAATGGCGATTGTTTTTGAGCTCGATTTGGCCGGGAAGCTGCAGTACGTGTCAAAGGCGATCGCACGGCAGATTGGGGTTTCTCCGGGCACGATTCTCGGGCAGCACTATAGCGCATACGTCGTTCCAGAGGATCTTTTATCTGCCGACCAACTGTTTTTTGCCGTGATCGGCGGAGCTGAAGTGACCCGACACCGACTCCTTAAGCGAGGCCTTGGTGGGGTCAGGTTTCGAGTTGAGATTACCGGTCGACCGATCTACGAGGAAGAAACGGTCGTTGGATTCTGCGGCGTCGAACAAGTTCTACAGGACGCCGCATAGCTCCACGAACGCGGGGCGCGCCTCTGTGTACTGCGGTGATTTCGGACAGCTTCCTGAACGAAGAAAATCCTCGCCGGCAGTAAGAACTGGTGTCCGTTTTCGCGTCAATCTACG
>CAZTRQ010000296.1:0-1806 GCA_964616245.1 uncultured Spirochaetaceae bacterium
CGTGTGATAGCTTACCGTTGAGGGACACTGTGTGATCGTTTTTCTTCATCTCTGGAACATCGTCGCGACGGGACTCTGGATGTACTTTCTCTTTCGCCGCTTGCGCTATCTCGCCGACAAGCAGCAGCCGGGCATCCTGGCGCAGTTCTTCTTTGCCGGTGCCCTCAGCATCGTGGTTACTTTTATCCTGCACGGCGTCTATCCGCTTCCCTTTCTGGTGCCCTTTATCTACGACTCGGTCTTTTTCTACGAGGTGTTGGTCACCGGGGTGATCGAGGAGCTCGCAAAGTTCGTCTGTTTTCTCTTCGTCGCCCACACCCTGCGGACCGTCCGGGAGCCCCAGGACGGGGTAATCCAGGCGGCCATCGTCGGCTTGGTCTTCGGCGCCATCGAGAACGTCACCTACATCGAGCGCTATCGTGACCTCTTCATGCTCGTGCGTCCGGTGCTCACTACCGGCGGCCACATGACCTATGCGGCAATTTGGGGCGGGCTCTACTCCCAGGCTCTCTACAGCAACCTCCAATCCCGGGACCCGGAATCCTACCGGAGTGCCTACAAAGGTGTCGCCCTGGTGGCGCTGATCCACGGTATTTACAATACGAGCGTCAGTACTCTTGGGCTGGTGGCCGGCCTTGCCGTCGACGCTGTCGCGCTGACCATTTCGGGGAAGATCTTCCTCCAGCTCGTCGATCAATCCCCTTACCGGGTCTTTCCCCTCTCGATGGCCAAGAAGGCCATCCCCTTAATCCGCCGGGGGCTCTACTTCAACCCCAAGAGCACCATCCTGAACCGAAACATGGGCCTCTACCGGATGTACCTCGGTGAGTACCGCCAGGCGGCGTCTAACTTTGTGCAATCGATGAAGCGCGCCTACGACCCGCGCCGGGCGCAGTTTTTTACCGCCGTCTGCGAGCTGGACCACGTGCCCCGTCCCCACGCCGAACGCAGAATGCGAACAGCCTGGTCCCGGCTCTCCGACGAGCAGCGGCAGAAGCTCTTAGGGCAACTGAGCGAGATTCTGGCGAACGACCAAGAGCTTCTCGAGAAGGTCTACGACTTTATCAACCGGGCCTTCAAGCTCCGGGACCACCGCCCGGCCCACGAGGTCGCCCGGGATCTCCGCAGGAAGAGGGCTGCGCAAAAGATCGGCCGGGGCCGAAGCCCCGTCTACGACGAGCTGGTCGCCCGGCTCTCGGCGAAGGAGAGGCGGGCGATGGCGGGGAGGATTGCCGAGCGGGGCACGGCGGCGTCGGGTGCACGCCGATGAAATGACCCCCCGTTTGGAAAACCTCTTCCCAACCGCTACACTCTAAGAACCATGGGTGAACATTTCGACAAACTGCCGGAGCCGGTTCGCGGGCACCTGCGCCTGCTTGTGGAGCCCGCGGGGCTGAAGGACGTGGAGGGAGGCGAAGAGCTCCTTGCCGAAGGGTGGCTGGAGAAGCAGCAGGCCTTCGAACACCACACCTCCTCCCGGGGCATGATCGGCGTCGAGTCGTATTCCAAAGACGAGGCTGCCGGCGCCCTGATGATGACCTACTCAGGGTCCATCGTCAGCATTGGACCGATGACCGAGGGCACGCGGGACGTCGCCTACGCGAGTATCGGCATCCGGCGCGACGTGCCGCAGATGTTGGTGACGCAGGACACAAGGCTCGCCGGGGACGTGACGGTCGGCGGGGTGGTGCAATTCGAAGAGGGCCCGGTGCAGAAGACCTCTCCGGTCTACGCCATTATGGTGTTCGACGCGGCGCTGCCCCCGGGCAATGAGAACGCGGCATTGGTGGAGCTGACCGAAGCCCT
>CAZTRQ010000297.1:0-1806 GCA_964616245.1 uncultured Spirochaetaceae bacterium
ACCGCCTCTTCGTAGCCGAGGATGATGCCCCGCTGACCCTTCGGGTCCGTGGCGATGGCCTTGCTTCCAACATCGATGGTAAAGCGGGTGGGGGAGGGGCGGCTGACGACCCGGCCGAGAACAAGCCCCGCCGGGACGAAGGGAAGGTCCGGCATTCTCGTCTTATAGCCCCAGTCGTGGATCGTCGAGGTCCCCGGGGAGAGCTCGGCATCCGGGAATCGCGCGTAGCAGGGAAAGGTCGGAGTGCCCCCCATCACCATCCGGGGAACCTTAAATCCCTCGGACGCCAACCGGTCGGCGAGGGCGGCGACGGCGTCGTACCCGGCCTGCGCCGCGGCCATGCGCTCGTCGAAATCGCTCTGATGGTTCTGCCCGTCGTAGTAGTGGAGCCCTCCAAAGGAGAGCCCTGCCGCTTCGGCGACAAACCGGACGATCCCCGGGGCGTCGTCGACGGAGACCCCGGTGCGGTGGAGACCCGGGTCGAGGTCTATCAACACTTCGACGGTGCGCCCAGGGCTCGCCTGCCCGCCGGCCTGTTCCCCGGCCGACGCCCGGGCCAAGACTCGGGCCAAGACCCGCGAAAGAGCCCCGAGGGCTTCCACATCGTCCCCGAGAACCTTCAGGCGGGCTTGCGGGTAGCTGGTGATGAGGGTGGCGACCCGGGCGGCGTTCGGCCCCACGATCGGATAGGCGAGCAAGATGTCGGTCACGCCCCCGGCGGCGAGCATCTCCGCCTCGGCGACGGTGGCGCACTTGAACATCGACACCCCGCGACTCCGGAGAAGGTCGACGACGCCCATCGTCTTAAAGGTCTTTATGTGAGGGCGGAGGCGCCGAGGGGCGGCGTCGGGCCCCCCGGCAATCTGTATCATCTTGTCGATGTTCTCTTCGATGTGACGGCGAAAATAGAGAAGAGCCGGCGACGCGATAGTCTCAGGGGCGCCTATGGGGTAGTCGGATAGCCGCATTTCCATGGCATCAGTCTACCCCATGCGCCGCCGTCGTGGCATACTTCCGGCATGGATATCTACGATCGTCTGAGGGAATTGGGTCTGGCGATGCCCGAGGCGCCGGACGCCATGGGCCTTTACGTTCCAGTGAAGCAGGTGGGAAACCTGGTTTTCTCCTCGGGACAGGGTCCCCTGGAGAAGGGAAAACCAGTATTTACCGGGAAGGTCGGGGCCGATCGAACCCTCGAGGAGGGACAGGCTGCGGCCCGGATGTGCGTGATGAACATCCTCGCCCAGGTCGAGAAGCACCTCGGGGACCTCAACCGGGTAAAGAACGTGGTCAAGCTTCTCGGCTTTGTCGCGAGCGCCCCGGGATTCAACGACCAGCCGAAGGTTATCAACGGTGGGTCCCAGCTCCTTATCGACGTGTTCGGCGAGGCGGGGCGCCACGCCAGATCCGCGATCGGCACCAACGAGCTGCCGGGAGACATTACCGTCGAGATCGAGGCAATCTTCGAGGTCTCCTAATCCCCCTCGCCGTAGAACCAGCGGCGGGTGCTTTCTGCGGCGAAGACCAGCTCTTGGCGCTCCGGGTCGAACTCTTTCCGGAAGGTCGCTTCGACCCACTGCAGGGCGCGGCGGCGACTGCGGAACTTCATGTAGCGCTCCCGGCCCCTATCTCCGCCGGGTGAGCGTGTCTCGCGCATGGAGACATGGACATGGGCGCCGTGGCCGATAAAACGCTCGATCCGCACGACGACGGCTTCCGAGGCGCCGGCTTCGACCTGCACGCCTATCTTCCTGCTTGGGCCCATTCGACGAAATCGTAGGGGTACATCGCCGGAGGCGCGCTCGC
>CAZTRQ010000298.1:0-1805 GCA_964616245.1 uncultured Spirochaetaceae bacterium
ATCTTGAATCCGGGAAAGATCATATAGCAGGCCTGCGAAGGGGCGGTCGGCGTTGACGAACCAGACATACGACGGGACGGGTGTCCGGCAGACGACGACGGCCAACCGGCCGCCGAACAGAATTAGGGCTGCTCATCTACATTTCCAATCGAGAGATGCTTTGTCTCGAGGTAGGAGTCCAGCCCTTCGAGGCCGAGCTCCCGCCCGAGGCCGCTCTCCTTCATCCCGCCGAAGGGGCAGTTGCTCGTCGAGGGAACCGCGTCGTTGATGCCGATTGTCCCGGCCTCCAAAAGTTCGCCGAGGCGTAGGGTTCGGTTAAGGTCGTTGGTGTAGGCGTAGGCCGCAAGGCCGTAGCGTGTGTTGTTGGCCTTCTCGATGGCCTCGCGTTCGGTTTCGAAAGCAGTAACCGGCGCAACCGGTGCGAACGTTTCTTCCTGCATGCACGCGGCGTCGTCGGGTACGTCGGCGATTACCGTCGGCTCGAGGTAGAACCCCGAAAGGCTCTCGACGCGCTTACCGCCGCACATAACCCGGCCACCGGCCTTTCGCGCGTTTTCGATGTGGGATAAGGCGTTTGACAGACCTGCTTCGTTTACCACCGGTCCGATGTCCACGTCTTTTTCGAGGCCATTTCCCACCTTCAACTGCTCGGTTCGCCGGACAAAGCGTGAGAGAAACTCCTCGTAGATCGGGCGTTCGACATAGATGCGGTTGGAGGCGATACACGACTGTCCGGTGTTTCGGAACTTCGTTTTTAGGGAACCCTCCACCGCTAAGTCTATGTCGGCGTCGGCAAAGACGAGAACCGGAGCGTGTCCCCCGAGCTCCAGGGAGAGGTTGGTGACGGTTTTCGCGGACTTCTCGATAAGCTGTTTTCCGACCTCGGTGGACCCGGTAAAGCTTACTTTGCGGACCAGGGGGTTCTCCATAAACTCGTCGACGATCGGCTCCCCGGGTCCGGTGATAACCTGAAAGACGCCCTTTGGTATTTCGGCTTCTTCGAAGCATTCGGCCAACTGTATGGCACAGAGGGGAGTTTGTCTTGCGGGCCGTAGGATCGCGGTGCACCCGGCAGCGAGGGCCGGGGCTGCCTTGCGGAGCGAGAGCATGAGAGGAAAGTTCCAAGGGGGAATCAGGCCGACGACACCTACGGGCTGTTTGAGAATAAGATGCCGCTTTCCTTCGGCCTGGTGTGGCACGATGCGGCCGTAGCCCCGCCGGGCTTCTTCGGCGAACCACCGCAGGTGGTCAATGGATGCCGCGACCTCGGTTCTCGATTCTCCGAGCGGTTTGCCGTTCTCCTTTGTAATGGTCGTCGCGACCTCTTCGCTACGGTCTCGCAGGCAGTCGGCAACGGCGAGGAGATAGTCTCCCCGTTTCTTCCCGGTTACCCGGCGCCATTCGGAAAAGGCTCTATCCGCCGCTTCGACGGCTCTCCGGGTCAGATCGCGTCCCGCGGACGACACCTGTGCAATAGGGTCCCCGGTACCGGGGTTGACCACCGTAAACCAATCGCCGGTATCGACCCACTCCCCATCGACGTAGAGTCGTTTGGTCTCCATCGTATCCCCCTTAGTAGAACACTTCGCTGTTACGATAAGGTGATTGTTCTAGTCGTGCAAGGCGCAGCCTTAGAGGCACAGCCCTAGAGGCCGAGTTTAGAAGAGACTTCTTCCCGAAATCGGTTTAACTCGCCGCTCCGCTTGGTCGAGAATCTCACGGTATTTGTGAAAATCCAACGTCTCGACGAATGGTAACTCGACGCGGAAGTAAACGTCGATGGGGTCTCGTTCTATCGCTATTTC
>CAZTRQ010000299.1:0-1786 GCA_964616245.1 uncultured Spirochaetaceae bacterium
CGGCATCACAACCAAAGAAATTCTCATCCAAGCGATGTACGATTAGAAGAGCACCCCGAGCGGGTTGGCAGTGCGGTCTGCAACGGGTGCTTGGGGAGGCTCTATGACCGAACACGAGGAAAGACCTGTGGAGCCGGCCGGTGCCGACCTTTCGCGGGTATCACCTTCGGCGAAGGCCGTTAACCAGGCGGCGCTGCGGTTCTCGAGCTCCGTCTGGGACCTTGTTTCGGTCCTTAACCTGAATAAGGCCTTCGCCCGGGAGATGGTGAGCTCTAACGAGGCAAACGCGAAGGCGACCGAGTCGGTGGCTACCGGGCTCCGGAAACTCGCCGACCGGACCCAGGCCTTCGTGATCGAGATCGAGTCCGCAGTAGAGTCGATCGGTGCTTCCACGCGACCCTTTGAAATGGTCGGCGAGACGATTGGAAGCTTCGACGCGGCGGTCGAAGAGCTCGATGGGCAGCTCGAGATCGTTCGTCGGGCTTTCGACCAGGTCAACGCCGCCGCACGGAGCATTTCCGAGACCGTCCTGGCAATCGAAGATATCTCGGCGCTGACAAACCTGCTCGCGCTCAACGCCGCGATCGAAGCGGCCCGGGCTGGGGAGCACGGCAGGGGCTTTAAGGTCGTTGCCGACGAGGTCAAACGTCTCGCCGAGCAGAGCTCCACTCTGACGAGTACGATCAAGGATCTCCTTTCGAGTCTGACATCCAGCGTTTCGGAGACCACCAAGGGGCTCGGATCCTTCGCCGGGATCCGGGAAGAGATTAGCGCCCGGGCGGCGGACGCACGAACCAATCTGACCGCCTCGGGAGAGGCGCTCGGGTCTACGTCCTCGGGGATGAACACGCTCCGAGACGAGTTTGTCAGTCAGAACCGCGCCGTGGAGGAAATGGAGGATCAACTCCAACGTCTCTCGGTGTCCGTTCAGAACGTCACCAGCAGTAGCCGGCACATTTTGGACAACCTGGTCGAGGAGGAACGGATTCTCGGCGAGATTGGAAGCCACGACACGCGGCTTCGAGACTCCCTGCAGGCAGTTGCCGGGGCGCTGCGCGAAGCTGGATTCGGCTGGTCGACGGGCCAGGAGCTCGTCGTCGGACACGACCTTGCGTATCCACCGTGGTGCTCTGTGGAATCAGGAGCCTCCGCGGGAATAAGCGTCGCACTCATGACCGCGATCGGACGAAAACTCGGAATGGCGGTCTCTTTTCAGCCCCGGCAGTTCACTGATGTCCTGAGAGACTTTCGTACCGGCAAGACCCGGGTCATACTCAATGTCGGCTGGCCGAATCCACTCCTGGAAGAGGCGGGGGCGATTGCGACAAAACCCTTCGCCTCTTTCGAACCGGTGGTATTCGCGAAGCCCCGAGAGAAGGACGGTGCCGACATGCTCCGGGACCCCGAAGTGTTTGCCGGTCGGCGCCTGGCCTACCAAAGTGGCAGTTACACCGAGCACTGCATGCCGGGTATCGACGTCACCATGGTTCCCGTGGAAAACGATATCCAGGGCATCGCGAAGCTGATATGGGGGCAGGTCGACGGAGTCATTACCGAACGCCGCGTCGGAACTTACCTCTCACAACGATTCTTTCATGGAGAAATTGCGGTAGTGAGCACCACCTGCCGGGAAGTGGACGTTGTGATCGCGGTTCAGGAACGGGACGTCGAGCTCCGCGACAAAATCGACCGCATCCTAGACGATCCGGAGGTCGCCGGCGTTGTATTCGAGTCCACCTGATCCGGAACGACAACCGGTTCCAATTATTCTTCCGGTTGGGGGTAA
>CAZTRQ010000300.1:0-1781 GCA_964616245.1 uncultured Spirochaetaceae bacterium
GGCGTCCGGAGCTCGTGGGACATATTCGCCAGAAAGCTGCTCTTCGCCCGGCTCGCCTCCAAGGCCGCTTCCTCCCGGTCGATACGGTCGGTTACATCCCGGGCTGCGGCGTACACGGTGGTCCCCTCGGTCCGGGAGCGCCACTCTATCCAGCGGTAGCTCCCGTCGGCGGCCCGGTAACGGTTTACGAAGTTGATAAGCTCTTTCTGCTCCCCGAGGGCCTCCATTGCCTCTATGGTCGCGTCGACATCTTCCGGATGGACGAAGTCGAGAAAGGGACGTCCCTCGAGGTCGGCGATCGGGTAGCCGAGAATCTTCTCCCAGGCGGCGTTGAGGCGCAGAAAGCGGCCCTCGGTGTCGGCGATGGCCAGAAGATCCAGGGAGACGGTAAAAAAGCGCTCGAGCTCCGCGGTCTTTGCCTCGAGGGACTCTTCGATGCTCTTCCGGTCCGATATGTCTTCGAAGACCGTCGCGAAATGGCGGGGCATCGGGCTGTAGGCGGTTACCGAAAACCACCGACCGAGCTCCCGGTAGTAGGTCTCGAACTGAATGGCCTCCCCGGTCAAGGCCACCCGGCCGTAGCGGCCGATCCAGTCGTCGGGATCCGATTCGGTTCCGGGTACGAGCTCCCGGACGGACTTTCCGATGGCGGCTTCCCGGGTCAGGCCGGTCATCTCTTCGAAAGCAGGATTTATCTCGAGAAAGACGTAGTCTACCGGCGTCCCCTTGTCGTCGGTGACGACCTCGTGGAGGCCGAAGCCGGAAGACATGTGCTCGAAGAGGCTCCGGTACTTTGCCTCGCTCTTCTCTAATGCTTCTTGGGCGACCTTTTCCCGGGTAATGTCTTTGAGGTGCTCGACGAACCCGCCGATGGCGCCATCTGGTTTCAGCAACGGATGGACCGTTAGTTGAATCCGCAACCTGTTTCCGCTTCGGTCAAAAGCGTCTATGTCTTCGGACTCCGCTCTGCCGCTTCGTCGGGCGGCCGGGGCGGGACAGACTTCGCAGGCCTGCGATCGGCCGTAGAAAGCCTCGAAACAGTGCCTCCCGGAAAGCGTCCCGGTGGGACCGTACCGCGTCTCCATCCAGTGGTTCATCCTGATGACCCGCATTTCGGCGTCCAGAACACTGATGCCGTCTTGCATCCCGTCGAATACGCTCTCGAGAAGCGCGTGGCTCTCTTCGAGCTCCGCTTCGGCGTGCTTTCGAGCGGAAACGTCGATGTGGGTGCCGAAGGCGCGTAAGGGGGACCCGTCGTCCGCCCGGGCGACCACCTGCCCCCGGTCCTGGATCCAGACCCAGTGACCGTTCTTGTGGCGCATCCGGAGCTCGCACTCGTAGCGCTCGCTCTCACCCGCGAAATGCCGTTGTAGGGCTTCGCCCGCCCGGGCAAGATCTTGCGGGTGCGTAAGGTTTTCCCAGGTTTCGATGCGCGTCGGGGAAAGCTCCTCCAGGGTGTAGCCGAGCATGTCCGCCCATCCCTGATCAAAGAACGTTTCGCCTGTGGCGACATTCCACTCCCAGGTGCCGGCTCCGGTCCCGTCGAGGGTCGCCTGGAGCCGCTCGTTTGTCTCCCGGACCTCTGTTTCGAGGGATAGCCGCCGCAGCGCCGCGGCGATCGAGCTCGACAAGGTCTTTACCAGCTCGACGGCGGTCTCGTCCCAGTCGTGCCGCTCTCGGGCCGCGAATCCGACGAAGCCGTAAAGCTCTCCCGGGGCAGAGTAGACGGCGGCCAAGAGAGCCGCCTCGACGCCCTGAGCTTCCAGTCTCTCTCGCGCGCG
>CAZTRQ010000301.1:0-1778 GCA_964616245.1 uncultured Spirochaetaceae bacterium
AACGCCTTGCGGAAGGTCTTTGCCGAGTTTCCGGCGGACATTCCCGCGCCGATCGTGGTCGTGCAGCACATGCCCGCGGGGTTTACCGAAGAGTTCGCGAAGAGCCTCGACAAGATCTGCAGCCTCTCGGTTCGGCAGGCCGAGGACGGGGCGCTCGCCGAGGCGGGGAGCATCCACATCGCCCCGGGGAATAAGCATCTGACGGTCGAGCGACGCCACCAAGGCGCCATCCTCCGGCTCTCCGACGATCCACCGAAGAACGGTCACCGGCCGTCGGTCGACGTGCTCTTCCACTCCGTCGCGAAGGAGTACGGGAACAACGCCCTGGCGGTCATTATGACCGGAATGGGACGAGACGGAGCCGAAGCCATGGTGGAGATCCGAAAGCGCGGAGGTCATACAGTCGGGCAGGATCAGGAGACGAGCATCGTCTACGGAATGCCCCGGGCCGCCTTCGAATTGGGGGCCGTCGAGCGCCAGGCGTCGCTATCGCAGATCGCTCAGGTCGTCGGGGAGCTGGTTTCTTCCGGAGCCGCCACGACCACCGGGTAACGGTTGTCCCGGCGGCCGAGAAGGTAGGCCACCCCGAAGCCCAGGAAGAGTCCCCCAAGGCCCGACAGAACGCGAACCTGCTCCGACGGCTCCTCGAGGAGGCCGCCGATTGCGAAATACGCCGCTCCAAAGGCGATCAACGGCATAACCAGGACCATAAACCCCGCCAGGATGGCCCGGCCGGGCTCTACGTAGAACTCCACCTCGTCGGCGGTATTTAGGGCCACTCCCCGGGGATTCAACGCGGTAAACTCACGCCGTTCCCCCCCGGTCTTGCAAAACATCGAAGAGCAGGACTTGCACCCCTGGCTCTGGCAGGCCAGGATAACACGCTCCCCCTCGGTACGTATGACTATCGCCTTTTCGATCATGCGGATTCCTCTTTGTCTTCCGGAGGCGCGCAGGGTATTCGGATCGTCTCGATGTTGGTGGCTCGTCCGGTGTCGTCGGCGTCGATAATGGCTCCCTGAATCTCGAGTCCTTCGAAGGTTTCGTTGGAACGCTCGGGAACCTGCCGGAGAAATTGACGAATCTCCACCTCGGGGTCCAAGCCGGCGACACTCTGAATGCTACCGGTTCGCCCGGCGTCGCACAAGGTGGCGGTACCCCCCTCGGTTACCCGGGCGTCGGCGGTTATAACCCGCTGCCCCGTCCCGATGGCCGCGGTAACCATCCCGTCGGCGATCCGGAACATCGCCTGCTTTTCCGCCGTGGTCGTCGCGTGAAAGTCGAGGATAATAGTCGGGGCGTCCTCCTTGAGGCGGGAGACGATGTCCGGAAGAAAGGTAAAGGGGTTGCTCCCGTGCATTCTCAAAAACCCGCTCTGCCCGATCAGGTTGATCACCCCGACGCGTATCTTGCCCACGGCGTAGTGGCGCCATCCCCGTCCGGGACTTCCGGGGGGCAGATTCGCCGGCCGGAGGACCGAAGGGGTGGTGTTGAAGGAGGCGACCATGTCCTTCTTGTAGAAGATCTGGTCCCCTCCGGTCAGGACGTCGACGCCGAGCTTTCGAAGATACACCGAGTGGCTCTTTCCCAGCCCGAAGCCGCCGGTAACCCCGTCGCCGTTGGCCACGACAAAGTCGATCTCCCGGCTTGTCTTGAGCTTTTGAAGCGATTGTTTGACGCAGTAGATACCGGCTTTGCCGACCAGCTCTCCGAGAAAGAGGATTCGCAGGCTCACGGTAGCCATACTACCGTTTCCGGCGGCGGGACGCCACCGCCCT
>CAZTRQ010000302.1:0-1776 GCA_964616245.1 uncultured Spirochaetaceae bacterium
CGGCTCCCCGGGACGGGGTTGCCGCCCTCCTTGCCGAGGCGCTCGGCGGCGCCGACCGGGCGGACCTATCGGCGAGGGAGCTGGTCTCCTTGGTCGGCCGGGAGACGAATTACCAGGGTGCCGCCTACTACGAGATCCCCTCGGAACCCCGGCGCTACGGTCTTGAAACCACCGAAGAGCTCTCCAATCTCGTCAGCCAATATCTCTTGGTCTACTCCGGCAGCTTGGACGAATGGGCGGACGATCCCCTCGAGCCCCGCAGGGGCCGGATGCTCGTCCAGCTCGGAACGACCGGCAACCTCTTTACCGAGGAGCTCGTCCGGGAGATCGACGACTACGTCGAGGCGGAGTTTCCCCCGGGCTACCGGGTGCGGTCCGCCGGTTTTTCCATCGTCGAGATGGCGATTACCCGACTTATCTCCCGGGCGCAGATCTACAGCATCGCCGTCTCTCTGACCCTCGTGTTCTTGGTCGTGGCCCTTACCTTTCGCTCCCTCGTCGCCGGCTTCTTCGGAATCGTTCCTATCGGCATCACCATCCTCATCAATTTTGGGGTGATGGGTTTCGCCGGCATCAATCTCGACGTCAGCACGGCGATGGTGGCGTCCATCGCCATCGGTATCGGCATCGACTACACGATCCATTTTCTCTCGTCGTACCACCGGGAGCGGCGCCGGAGCGACGGCGCCGAGGAAGCGGCCGTCCGGGTTCTTTCGACTACCGGGAAGGCGATCTTCTTTAACGCCGGCTCGGTCGCGGCGGGGTTCGCGGTGCTTCTTTTGTCGAACTTCGTACCCCTTCGGTACCTCGGTTTACTCATAGCACTTACCATGCTCGTCTCCAGCGTCGCGGCGGTAACCATCCTCCCGGTGCTCTTGGAGGTGATCAACCCACGTTTTATGAAAAGCGATTCCCAAAAGGAGGTAGCAAAATGATAGGAAGCAACACCCGATTTGGAACCCTCGTTGCCGTCCTCGTCCTCGTCGGCGCCCTGCCGGCCCTCAGCCTTACCGGCCGAGAGGTGGCCGAGAACGTCGAGAACCGGGAGGCCGGGGACACGACTCATGCGCTCGTCGAGATGGTCTTGGTCGAAGCCGACGGCGAGACCAAGTCCCGGATCATCGAGCAGTACGGCCGAGAGTCCAACGGCAACTCGAGTAACGTCATCGTCTTTCATCGGCCGGCCTCGGTCGAGGGAACCCGGTTTCTCTCGATCGAGCGCGCCGACCGAGACGACGATCAGTGGATCTATCTGCCGGCCCTCGGACGCGTTCGAAGGATCGCCGGGAGCGAAGGCGGAAACTCCTTTATGGGGACCGATTTTAGCTACGACGATCTCCAAGGGTGGGAGTTGGAGGACTTCTCCTACGAGCTTCTCCGGCGAGAGGAGGTTGGTAGGTGGAACACCCACGTCGTCGAGGCGACACCGCTTCCCGGGGCCGACGTCGCCTACTCCCGGATCGTCCATTTCGTCGACCCCGAAACCTGGATTCCCGTCCGCATCGAGCTCTACGGGGAGGACGGCGAGGTGTCGAAGGTCAACCGCGTCGGGCGGATCGAAACGGTACAGGGCTACCCGACCATCATCGAAAACACGATGGAGAACCTTCGAACCGGACACCGGACCGAGCTTCGAGTGACGAACTTCGCCTACAACGAGAACCTGCCCGAGGGCCTCTTCTCGGTGCGCTTTCTCGAAACCGGACGCCCCTAGGGACGCGGATCGTGGAGGAAGAACGATGAAACGACTACTGCTCTTTTTGATACTTGCACCGA
>CAZTRQ010000303.1:0-1758 GCA_964616245.1 uncultured Spirochaetaceae bacterium
ACCCCGGGGCAGACTGTGGGCGTTTCGGTCTTTACCGATCACCTCATCGAGGCCCTCGCTATCTCCCGGACCGAGCTGAGCTTGGCGTATCTAATCGGCACCATCGCGAGCGCGCTGCTTTTGGCCCAGGCCGGCAGGCTCTACGACTACTTCGGAGGCCGAGTTCTCGGGACCGCGGCGGCGCTACTTCTGGCCGCGGTACTCGTGGGGCTAACCGCGGCACCGGGGCCGGCCGCTGCTTTAGGTGGCGGCGTCCTTGCCGTGGCGGTTATGACCCTGGGGTTCTTTCTCCTGCGCTTTACCGGCCAGGGGATGTTGACCCTCGCTTCGCGAAACATGGTGATGGAGTGGTTCGACGAGCGCCGGGGCTTGGCCAACGCCTTTATGGGCGTCTCGATCTCCTTCGGATTCTCGGCGGCCCCCCGGGCCTTCGACGGCTTAATCGGCGCTTTCGGGTGGCAGGGAGCCTGGCGAGCTCTGGCGCTTGGTATCGGTCTTTTCGCCGGGGCGGCCTTTGTCTTCTACCGGGACACCCCGGAGGCGCACGGCCTTGTCCCCGACGGACCGCTCCACGGCAAGGGAAAACGCCGACACGCCGAGACCTCCCCGTCGGAGTCCTTTACGCCCGAAGAGGCCCGGCGCACCTACACCTTCTGGCTCTTTACCCTGACCCTGGTCCTAACCGGCTTGGTAATGACCGCTTACACCTTCCACATCGTGTCGATCTTCGCCGACGCGGGGATGGACAGAGCGCGGGCGGTCGGGGTGTTCCTTCCCGCAGCGGTGGTCGCCGTGTCCGTCGAGGTAATCGGTAGCTACCTCTCGGACTTCGTCCGCCTCAAGTACATGGCGATGGTCGAACTGGTCGGTCTGGTAGTTCTCGCAGCCTCCATCGCCCTTCTCGGGCCGGGAATCGCCTATTTCGGATTGATCTTGGGAATGGGGATGATGCAGGGGATGTTCGGAATCCTCGCCAATGTAACCTGGCCCCGCTTTTTCGGCCGGCGACACCTGGGAGCCGTCGCCGGCTTCGCGATGGCGATGAATGTAGCCGGGACGGCACTCGGCCCCTACGTCTTTAGTTTCGGCCGGGACCTCACCGGCTCCTACGCGACGCCGGCGCTGGTTGCCGCGGGCCTCGGCGTCGGCTTGCTCCTCGGCGCTACCCGGGCCGACCGGCCGGAGCACCCGGCTGCCCAAGGCCGATGACGAACCTCGTCCCCCCGGACCGCTCGATCGATACCGCGAAGCCGTGTTGGTCCGCTAAACTCTCTACCAGCATCAATCCGAATCCACCGGACTGTCCGAGGCTCACCGAAGCGGGGAGTCCGACGCCGTCGTCACCGATCGTGACGGCGTAGCACGCGGCCTCGCCGCGGTCGGCCGTGACGGTAATCGTGCCCCGCCCTCCGTCGGGGAAGGCGTATTTGAGGGCGTTAGTGATCAGCTCGTTGACGATAACGCCGAGTCCGGCGACCGAGGAGACCGGAAGGGTGTACTCACCGACGTCGAAGGTCAACGTGACCCTCCCTTCGGCGCCGTGGGTTGCAACAATTTCTCGGACCAGGGGAGGCAGGTAGTCGGCAATGGAGATCTCCGATAGGTTCTCGGAGCGGTAGAGCTTGTCGTAGAGTACCGTCATGCTATGCATTCGGCTCTGCGCCTCGGTAAGCGCCACGACGACCTTCGGGTCGTCCGCCATACCGGCCTGGAGCGACAACAGGCTTATCATCGCCGTCATGTTGTTCTTAATCCGGT
>CAZTRQ010000304.1:0-1744 GCA_964616245.1 uncultured Spirochaetaceae bacterium
ACACCGCGCATTCCGCTCAAGGGTTGGTGGATCAGATAATGCGAGTTGGGGAGGCCCAGGCGTTGTTTTTTCGGCGCACCGAGAAGGATCAAAGCCCCGGCACTCGCCACGAGCCCCATGCCGATTGCGAATACCTCCGGCTTTACGAAGCGGATCATGTCGACGATGGCGTACCCTGCGTCCGCGTCGCCCCCGGGAGAATCGATGAAGATCCGGATGGGCTCGTCGCTCGCGTCTTCGAGGAGGAGGAGTTGCCGCACAACGCGCTCCGCCAAGTTCTTGTTTATCTCGCCGGAAAGGAGGATAGTCCGGGTCTTGAGCATCTTCTGCATGAACTGCTCGCTGGCACCGGCATTGGGGTCCTGCTTTTCTTCGTCGTTTTCTTCTTCGAGTCTCTGGGATATGTTCCACATAGGCGTGAATATACTAGCAAAGATCGTCGATTTGCAAAAGGTTAAAATATGAGAGTCGCATTCGTAGCCGTCGTCGGACGCCCTTCGGCGGGCAAAAGCAGCCTGGTCAACCGCATCTGCGGCCACAAGGTTTCCATCGTCTCCCCGGTTCCTCAGACGACCCGGAATCGTGTTCGGGGCATCCTGACGAGACCGGAGGGACAACTCGTCTTTCTCGACACCCCGGGGTTTCACCTTTCCGATCAGAAGATGAACCAGGAGCTAAAGCGCGTTGCGCTCGCGAGTCTCGACGAGGTCGATCTGGTGCTCTACGTCGCCGACCTTACCCGGGAACCCGGGGAGGAAGAAGCGATGATCGCCGACGCCGTCGTCGCGGCGCCCCAACCGACAGTGGTCGCGATAAACAAGACCGACCTGTTACCCCCTGAACCGGCGTCCAAGAAAGAAGCCCCGGGGCGCCCCGCCGTACCCGCCGCCTGGGTAGCCTTCCTCGAAAAACGGTTTCCCGCGGCACCTCGAATCGAAGTGAGCGCCGCCACCGGAAACGCCGTCGACGAGCTTACCGCTGCCCTCTTTGGGAATGCCCCCGAAGGAGAGCTCTTCTACCCGGAGGAGTTCTACACCGACCAGGATCCGGGCTTCCGCATCTCCGAGACCATCCGGGAGCAGGTAATGCGCCGGACGACCCAGGAGGTACCCCACGCCGTCTACGTCGATATTCTCGACAGCGCCTTCGAGGATATTCGGTCACCGAAAGGCAGATCCCCCCAGGCGGGCCCGGGGCCGCAGCGGCTTGCGGTCCGGGCGGTCATCTACGTCGAACGGGAATCGCAAAAGGGAATTGTCGTCGGCAAGGGGGGCGCGATGATTCGCGACATCCGCAAAGGGGCCGAGCAGACCCTCCGGGAGCTTTTTCCCTATCCGGTTTCCCTGGACCTTCGGGTAAAGGTAAATCCGAAGTGGCGCAAGAAGGACGCGGTCCTCCGGCGGCTGCTTCGTTGACCGGGTTCCGGTTCGTTGACCGGGTTCCGGTTCGTTGACCGGGTTCCGGCCGCCCCGTATAGTTTGACTATGGAATACAAGATTGCCGCGAGCATCCTAAACGCCGACTTTCTCCGGCTAAAGGAAGAGATCGACGATGTCGCCGACGGAATCGACGAGATTCATCTCGACGTCATGGACGGAGTCTTCGTGGAGAACATCTCCTTCGGACCTTCGGTGCTCTCCGGTATCGCCGGGGCGTATCCCGGAATGCCCTTAGAGGCCCACCTGATGATTATTAGGCCCCAGGACTACTGGCGGCAGTTCAAGGAGATCGGCTCGGGTATCAT
>CAZTRQ010000305.1:0-1740 GCA_964616245.1 uncultured Spirochaetaceae bacterium
TGTTCATCAGCTGGTAGTACGTTACTGTGGACTCCCAGCTCATCCCCCCGATAATACCGATGCGTTTCACATGCCCATTAAGCACCCTTCCCCGGCGGAAGCGCAAGCCGCGAACCCTGCGAAACGGGTTGACGACTGCATCCGTCAGGAATGATATTCACCATGCGATAGGGACCTAAAACTATTCGTTTAACTTCTTCTTCGGGAGGTGTGTTGTGGACGCATCAATGTTTGTCATTTCAGTAGAGGCGTACGAGGTCGTCAGCCATATTCTGACCCTCGGCTACGCGGCGATGGGGGCGGCACTGCTCTACTTCGTTTTGACGAAGAACATGAACATGCCCAAGTACCAGATGTCCTCGGTGCTTTCGGTCGTCGTCATGGTGTCGGCTCTGTTGCTGCTCTACGCTCAACAGAAAAGCTGGGAGAACGCCTACGTCTTTACCGGTACGGCCTACGCCCTTCGGGAAGGCGCCGACCTCTTTACCAACGGGTTCCGCTACCTAAACTGGCTTATCGACGTTCCGATGTTGTTAATCCAGATACTCTTCGTAGCAGGCATTTCCGGGAAGGCCTTCGGCCGCTACATGAGCCGGTTTACCACCGCCGGCGCCTTAATGATCCTTACCGGCTACGTCGGCCAATTCTACGAACCGGGACGGATCAGCGCGAGTATCGTCGGATGGCTCGTCTGGGGCACTATTTCGACGGTCTTCTTTGTCTGGGTGCTTATTCTGATAACCCAGGTTATCCGAGAGGGAAAGCGAAACATGAAGGACTCGGAGGCACGAAAGATCTTCGGCGGCATCCTTCCGCTCTTCTTTATAACCTGGTTTCTCTACCCCGGTGCCTACCTTATGCCGCTTCTCCTCGAGCTGGAGATAGCCGGGTACGGCTTTGCCATCGTCGCCCAGCAGATAACGTTTACCGTCGCGGACATCGGATCTAAGGTCATCTACGGTGCGATGCTCAACACGAGCTCGACCATCCTGAGCCGCGAGCAGGGATACGAGTTGGCCGCCTAAGGCCGATCTCTCGAGCGCTGTTTCTCTTCTCCTCTCCCCGGGCCACCGAGCCCGGGGTTTTTTTTGGAAGTTTCACCTCTTGCCCCTCATTTCTTGAGATCCTGACTTTTACGATATACATTTACCTACCAAGGAGGAGAAATGCGAAGAGGACTGTTACTGCTTTCTATGCTCGCTCTTGCGGCGACGGTCGGCCTATCCCAGTCGAATGAGGTTATAGACCAAGTTCTATTACAGGATGAGGCGACCTTCGGCCACGCCGCCTATTTGTCGTTTCTCGCGTCCGGCTCCGTAGCGCCGGAGGCTACCGTGGAAGAGGTCTACGCCGGCCTGGACTGGAGCAGATGGAACCTTTCTCGGAAGGGCATCGACGAACCTGTGAGTCTCGGAGAATTCTCCTACCTGGTAATGGAAAGCTTGGATATTTCCGGCGGCATTATGTACGGCATTGCCCCGGGACCCCGGTACGCCGCCCGAGAGCTCGCCTACCTCGACTTTTTTCTCGGCAACGGCTCACCGTATCGCAAAGTATCCGGAGAGGAGATGCTCCACACCATCGGGCAGGCCCTCGCCTACCTAGAGGAAGAACAGTAGCGATGCGTCGGAGTTTGCTTATCACCCTGTTTCTGCCCCTGGCTCTTGTCCCTGTTGTCGCCCAGGACTACGGCGGCAGTTTCGGCAACACGACGGAGTTTACCCTGCCCTTCGACGGCGA
>CAZTRQ010000306.1:0-1736 GCA_964616245.1 uncultured Spirochaetaceae bacterium
CCGGATAGGCACCGGATGTACCTCCGAGGCAACTTCCGCGACGGCGCCGCCGAGGCCTCCGAGGACCGTGTGCTCCTCTACGGTAACGATAGCCCCGGTCTGCCGGGCCGCCGAGGTAACCGCGTCGACGTCGATGGGCTTTACCGTGTGCATGTCGAGAACCCGGGCATCGAGTCCCTTGGATCTTAGCACATCTGATGCCTCCATGGCACGGCTTACCATCAATCCGCAGGCGATAATGGTTAGGTCTTTGCCGTCTTGTACCTGGTGCGCCTTACCGATGGTCGGGGCAAAGTCGTCCCCGTAGAGGAGGGGAACCTCGTTTCGGTTAAGGCGTACGTAGACCGGGCCCTGGTGCGCGGCGGCCGCCGGCAGCATCTTGGTCACGCTGGTCGTATCCCCGGGGACGATAACCGTCATCCGGGGGAGGCTCCGTAGGATCGCAAGATCCGTATTCGAATGGTGCGTCGGGCCGTCGAAGGAATCGGAGATTCCGCCGTAGGCGCCCATCAGCTTTACGTTGGCCCCGCCGTAGGAGAGATGGGTCCGGATCATCTCCACCGCCCGGGTGGCAAAGAGAAAGGCGAAGGTGTTCGCGAAGGGGATATAGCCCCCGTTCGCGAGGCCCACCGCGACGTCGACCAGCGACTGCTCGGAAATTCCGACGTTAAAAAAACGGTCCGGGAAGGCGTCTTCGAACATATAGCTGTGGTCCGAGTTCTGCACGTCGGCGCTCAAGACCACCACGTCCGGATTAGCGTGGCCGAGGGCCACCAGCGCTTCCCCGTATGCGAGGCGCATCGAGAGCTTCGTCCCCGGCGCCGGTGTGTTGGTTACTGCCATTTCTTAATCTCCTCTTCGAGCTCGGCGACCGCCGCCTTGTACTCCTCGTCGCTGGGAGACTGGCCGTGCCATCGGTGGTCGTACTCCATAAAGCTGACGCCCTTTCCCTTGACGGTCCGGGCGATAATCATGCTCGGCCGGGCGTGGACTTCGTCGCACCGGTCGAGGGCATCGAGGATCTCCCGGACGTTGTGCCCGTGGATTTCCATGACGTACCAGCCGAAGCTTCTCCATTTTTCTGCGATCGGTTCGGTCGGAAGAACGTCCGAGGCGGCACCGGTCTGCTGGATGCCGTTGTAGTCGATGATTGCGGTAAGGTTGCCGAGACGGAACTTGCTCGCCGCCATAGCGCCTTCCCAGATAACGCCCGCGCCGAGCTCGCCGTCGCCCAAGACCACGTAGACCTTTCCGGCGGTCGCCCGGGCCGACGGAGAACTCTGGCTCGAAGGCTTGGCGCTGCGTTTCCGCAACGCCAGGGCCATGCCGGTTCCGATCGCGACGCCGTGGCCCAAGGGACCGGCGGCAACCTCGACGCCGGGGGTCTTTTCCGGGTCCGGATGCCCCTGGAGCTTGCTGTCGAAGCTGCGAAAGGTGGTAAGGGTCTTCGGGTCGAAGAATCCGCGGTGCGCTAAGTTGGAATAGAGCATCGCGCAGGCGTGTCCCTTACTAAAGACCAGGCGGTCCCGGTCGGGCCACTTGGGATTTTTCGGGTCCAACTTCATGTGATGATGAATCAAACTGGTGGCGATCTCGGCGATCGAGAACGCCCCGCCGATGTGGCCGGACTTGTTGGTCATTACCATCTTGAGAACATCAAGACGGTATTCGAGGGCCTTCCGGGAAATCTCCCGGACCAAGGCCTCACTGTGAGCGTGCATTCGGAGCCTCCTGAA
>CAZTRQ010000307.1:0-1714 GCA_964616245.1 uncultured Spirochaetaceae bacterium
CCGGGAGAGCCGAGGACGTGCGGTTCCGCGATTTGGTGTACGTAGAGATTCGGCCCCAGTGATCGCAACCGTCCTCGCTTTGTTTTCGGCGCTTGCCTTCGGGGCCGCCGACTTTGCCGGTGGCCTCGCCTCCCGGAGAGCAGCCGCCTCGTCGGTCATCTTCTATTCGCAGATAGTCGGGCTTGTCCTGGCACTGGCGCTGGCGCCGCTCTTCGGCTCCGAGGCCGTTGTCTCTCGGGACTTGTTCTTCGGCGCCCTTGCCGGGGTCGCCGGTGCCTTTGGCCTCTTCTTTCTCTACCGGGGTCTCGCAACCGGCTTGGTTGCTATCGTCTCTCCCACCGCTGCGATGCTCGGGGCTGTCGTTCCTCTCATTTTCGGGCTTGTCGCCGGAGAGCGTCTTGCCGCAGTCGATTGGCTCGGGATCGGCCTCGCTCTTCCCGCGATCCTCTTGTTGTCTTGGGAGCCCGCGGGAGAAGACGGGTCGAGGCGGAAGACTCGGCGGTCCTTCGGCATTGGATGCCTCGCGGGGGTCGGGTTTGGGTTCTTCTTTATCCTGATCGCCGAGACCTCCGAGACGTCGGGGCTCTGGCCCCTCGCTGCGGCCCGGGTAGGCTCGATCTCCCTTCTCTTTGTTCTCGGGGTACTTCGATCAGTGCTCCCCAGAGTTCCCCGGCGGTCCTGGAGGGCTACGACCTCGGCGGGGGCCCTCGATATGGTGGCAAACGTCTTTTTTCTACTGGCGGCCCGGAGCGGTCTCTTGACGCTTTCGGTGGTGGTAGCTTCGCTTTATCCCGGACCGACCGTGCTCCTCGCGGCTCTCTATTTCCGGGAGCGGTTGCGGCCCATCCGTATCTCGGGTTTGCTCCTGGCCCTCGGAAGCGTCGCGTTGATGAGCGTCTGAGGCGTCATTCCCTATTCCGGTTGCCCTTCGAGACCCTTCCCGGTGTCCTCCTCCGGCGAGGTCGCTCGACGAATAAGGTAACGCAGCTTCGGCTTGTGAAGGGCCTCCATAATTCGCTTTCGAACACCCTCTCCGTGCGTTTCTTCGAGGAGTGCGAGGGTTTTTCGGGCGACCTTGCGCTTCGATGTGGTGTCGAAGCCACATTGGCAGACCGACCTCCCGTAGCCAAACTCTTGCGAGAGCTCGATAATCTCCCTCTCGTCGACCCAGGCAAGGGGGCGTATTACCGCCTGACTGTATCGGTCGTAGCTCATCCGGGGCAGCATCGTCGACAGCTCGCCCTTGTGGGTCAGATTCATCAGGAAGGTAGAGAGAATATCATCCATGTGATGCCCAAGAGCGATCTTGTGGAAGCCGTGCTCCTCGGCGAAGCGTAGCAACTCCGTTCGGCGCTGGGTCGAGCACCAATAGCAGCTCAGCGACCGGCCCTCCTGCAGTCGAGAGGCGAGGCGAACCGGAATCAGGTGGAAGGGTACCCCCCAGAGCGCGCACTGCTCCCTGACGAACTCGACGGCAGTCGAAACCGAATACTCGGTCCCGACATGGGCCGCGTGTAACTCGAAGGGTATCGAAAACCGGGGTTGCTTCTCCGCGAGCATTCGCAGGAGCACCAGAGAATCCTTCCCACCGGATATCCCCAAGAGAACGCGATCCCCGGCCTCGATCAGGTTGTAGTCGAAGATAGACTTGTCGATTTTTCGGCTGACGGTTCTGTGGAGGTCTTGCATCGATATCATGGGGCCCCGTCCAGGG
>CAZTRQ010000308.1:0-1711 GCA_964616245.1 uncultured Spirochaetaceae bacterium
CCAGCCGTATCGAAGAGCCGGAGGGGAATCCCCCGAATGTCGAGGGCAACCTCCAGATAATCCCGCGTCGTCCCGGGAGTCGGGTCGGTAATCGCCCGCTCTTCTTGAACCATGGCGTTAAAGAGGGAAGATTTGCCTACGTTTGGGGCACCGGCGAGGACCACCGTCGCACCCTCCTGGAAAAGCCGGCCGTTTCGGTAGGTTGAAAGCAGCCGGCGCATCCCTTCGACGACTCCCGTTATCCGGTCCGGATCCAGGGGCATCTCCTCGACCTCGTCCTCCCCGTAGTCGAGCTGCACGTTCACCTGCACCATCAATTCGGCCAGCTCATCCTTTATCGAGTCGATCTGTCTCCTTATGCTGCCGTCGAGGCGCTCCAGGGCGAGTTGCCGTCCCCGGTCCGTCCGGGCCGTCACCACTTCGTGGACCGCCTCCGCCTGGGTAAGATCGATCTTGCCGGAGAGGAATGCCCGAAGCGTAAACTCCCCGGGCTCCGCGGATCGGAAACCGACCCGGAACAGCTCTTCGAGAATACGCTGGACGCCCCGAGGGTTGCCGTGGCAGCCGATTTCGAAGGAGTCTTCCCCCGTGTAGCTCCGCGGGCCACGGTACACCGTCACGGCCACGTGATCGAGGCGCTCGGTCCCTTCGCGGTTTAGAAGGTATCCGACGACCGAAGAATGCCCCGGCGCCCGCTCTAAGGTTTCCGCCCTGTCGAAGAGTCTGCCAAGCGCCTCTATCGACCCGTTTCCGGATCCGCGAATCAGAGCGATGGCGCTCCGCCCCGGCGGGGTCGCAAGGGCGACAATTGGATCATCCTTGGCGCTCTGTATCATATTCGAGAAGGTACTCCGGGGCCGGGAAGAGGTTCCATACCTGTTCCCCGCCTGTTCCCCGCCTTGTAGAGACGGCGAGTTTTCGACACCATAAAGCATTCTTAACGTACCGGCCGACCACATCCTGGCGAACGCCCGCTACCCTCTTCTCTTTGCCCACCGGGGCTGCTCCGCCGAGGCACCGGAAAACACCCTGACCGCGTTTCGGCTTATTCTCGAGGAACGGATTCCCGGCGTGGAGTTCGACATCCGAGCCACAAAGGACGGGGAGCCGGTCGTCGTCCACGATGCGACAATGACCCGAGTAGCCGGCAGTCGCCTCTCCGTCTCCGACTTGACCTACCGGGACCTCAAAGCTCTCGACGCCGGCTCCTGGTTTGCACCGCAGTTCGCCGGCGAGCGTGTGCCGCACCTCGAGGATGTCCTGGACCTTCTTGGTGATTCCGTCTACTACGACATCGAGTTGAAAGTTGTCTCTCGGAGCATCGTCAACAAGGTAGCGGAACTCCTGGAAAAGTATGGCCTGACGCGTCGAGCGGTTGTCTCTTCCTTTTCTCCCCAATTGGTGGGCCACCGCCGCGTTTTCGCGTCGATGGCTCCAATCCTAACCCCGAGCTACCCGCTGCGCTACCTCAGCTGGCGGACGCTCCACCGACGAAGCATCGCACCGGCCTACCTCAAACCCGATATCGCTTTCTTCCAAAGGCGCAATTGCTTTCGCGGCCTCGCTCGGGAACTCCGGCGACAGACGATACCGTGGATCCCCTGGACCATCAACGACGCGGAGCTCGGCCGCTACTGCCTCGAGAACGGCGCCGCGGGTCTTATCAGCAACGATCCGGCACGACTAGCCCGGGAGCTTGGGCTACCACTCA
>CAZTRQ010000309.1:0-1704 GCA_964616245.1 uncultured Spirochaetaceae bacterium
GCCTTCGTTGACATTGCAGGGTTGATATGACTATAGTTTTCGGGCTGTGGAGAGGTGTCCGAGTGGTTTAAGGAGGCGGTCTTGAAAACCGTTGAACCGCAAGGTTCCGTGGGTTCGAATCCCACTCTCTCCGCGAGAGAATTCGGAGAGGTGCGAGAGCGGCTGAATCGGGCTCCCTGCTAAGGAGTTGTACCCTTTCGGGTACCGAGGGTTCGAATCCCTCCCTCTCCGCTTCTAAAGATCGTGTGCCCATAGCTCAGCTGGATAGAGCGTTAGATTGCGGATCTAAAGGTCGGAGGTTCGAGTCCTCTTGGGCATACAGTGCTGGAGAGATGCGAGAGTGGTTGAATCGGGCGGTCTCGAAAACCGTTGAGCCGTTCTGCGGCTCCGAGGGTTCGAATCCCTCTCTCTCCGAGTTGGCCGGTTCCGCCCCGGCAAAATCGGCGGAAGCGATATTTGAATAGGAGAGGTGACCGAGTGGCCGAAGGTGCACGCTTGGAAAGCGTGTGTACCCATCCGGGTACCGAGGGTTCGAATCCCTCTCTCTCCGCTTTTGCCCCTTCAGTCCCCGCGTTAGGTCCTGTGCAGTTACCTACTGCCCAACCCCGTCAGGTCCGGAAGGAAGCAGCGGTAAGCAACAAGGGACGTGCCGCAGAAAGCTTGGCGCGAGCTGGAGGGGTTTTACTTACACCATGGATTTTGAAGTAACCGCCACGAGAAAACGGCCCCGGAGACTCGAAGAAATCGCCGGGCAAGAATTCGTCGTCGCTACGTTACGACACTCTCTGAAAGCAGGGCGATTGGCCCACGCGTACCTTTTTTCGGGACCCCGGGGTGTTGGAAAGACCACCGCCGCCCGGGTTCTCGCTCGGTCGCTCAACTGTCCCGAGGGCCCGGACCCAGCCGGCTGCCCGGAGTTCGGCGACGGTGACGCCATTATTCGAGGGACCTCCCTCGACGTTATCGAGATCGACGGCGCCTCGAATACTTCGGTAAACGATGTCCGCACCATTCGGGAAGAGATTCTCTTTCCGCCTCAGAGCGGACGGTACAAGATCTACATAATCGACGAAGTTCATATGCTCTCGAACAGCGCCTTCAACGCGCTTTTGAAGACTATCGAGGAGCCTCCGCCCCACGTCATATTTGTCTTCGCGACGACGGAGATTCAGAAGGTCCCGGCGACGATCCGGTCCCGGTGCCAGCACTTCTCCTTCCGGCTGATACCCCTCGAGATTATCCACGAGAAGCTCCTAGAGGCGGCTGCGGAGCTCTCCCTCGACGTGGAAGACGCCGCCCTTGGGTGGATAGCGAAGGAAGCCCGGGGATCCTTGCGGGACGCCTACACCCTCTTCGACCAGATTGCCTCCCTGACCGAGGGAAGGATTACCGCCGCCGCTATTTCTGAGACACTCGGTCTCTCCGAACCGGAGCGGATCCGAGAGCTCGTGGCGGCAATAGCCGCCGGACAAACCGACGAGGCGCTTTCGTCGGTTCATCGCCTCGTCGAGGCCGGGGTCGACGTCGATCAGCTGGTAATCGATCTTACCGAGCATATTCGGGCACTTCTGCTGTACAAGAGTGGGGTTCGCCGACCGGGTATTCTTGGCTTCGACGAGACGCAACTCTACACGCAAGCCGCCGAAACCCTCTCCCAGGTGCAGTTGGAGAAAGCCCTCGACATTCTCTTCGAGCTCTACCGCC
>CAZTRQ010000310.1:0-1701 GCA_964616245.1 uncultured Spirochaetaceae bacterium
TCGGCCGATTCGTCGGCCCGCCAGATAACGAGGGGCGGCATGACGATCCGGTTCCTTAACAAGACACCCGGGGCAAGCTCCAGGGGGGATAAGAGGCGATCAAATGGTGCCATACTGCTCCTCGTTTTACCGGAACCGGGCCTGGGCCCGGCCGCCGGGGCTACCCCACGCTCGGGAGCCCGGCGAGGGCCATCGCAATCTCTCCTTCGGTATACTCGTAGGCGTGGAGTTTCCCGGCGTGATAGTCCATGTAGGCCTGGATATCGAAATAGCCGTGGCCGCAAAGGTTAAAGAAGATGGATTCGCTCTTCCCCTCCTTTTTGCACCGGAGCGCCTCGGCAATCGTTTGGGCCACGGCGTGGTTGGCTTCCGGGGCCGGGAGGATTCCCTCGGCCTTGGCAAACTGAACGCCGGCGGCGAAGGTCTCCATCTGATTGAGGGAGGTGGCCTCGATCTGTCCGAGCTCCAGGAGGTGGCTCACCAAGGGTGCCATGCCGTGGTACCGGAGCCCTCCGGCGTGGAAGCCGGGGGGCACGAAGGTGCTTCCGAGGGTGTGCATTTTGACCAGGGGTGTTAGATGCGCGGTGTCGCCGAAGTCGTAGGCGTAGCGTCCCTTGGTAAGGCTCGGACAGGCTGCCGGCTCGCAGGCTACAATCCGTACGTCCTGCTCTCCCCGGAGCTTCCTCCCGATAAAGGGAAAGGCGATCCCGGCGAAGTTCGACCCGCCACCGGTACACCCGACGATAACGTCGGGATAGTCGTCGGCCATCTCGAATTGCTCGAAGGACTCGAGGCCGATGACGGTCTGGTGGAGGAGTACGTGGTTCAGAACGCTCCCGAGGGCGTACTTCGTCTTCGGGTCCTTCGCGGCAACCTCGACGGCTTCGGAGATGGCGATACCGAGGGAACCGGTCGAGTCGGGATGCTCGGCCAATATGGCCTTCCCGGCGTCGGTCTGTTCGCTCGGACTCGGGATAACCGTCGCGCCGAAGGACTCCATCAAACCCCGGCGGTAGGGCTTCTGTTGGAAGCTCACCCGGACCATAAACACCTTGAGCTCCATGCCGAAGAACGAACACGCCATCGAAAGGGCCGAACCCCATTGCCCGGCGCCGGTCTCGGTTGAGATGCTGGTAATGCCCTCTTCCTTGTTATAGAAGGCCTGGGCCACCGCCGTATTCGGCTTGTGGCTGCCTACGGGGCTTACGCCCTCGTACTTGTAGTAGATGCGCGCGGGCGTATCGAGGGCCTGCTCCAGGCGCCGGGCCCGGTAGAGGGGGGAGGGGCGCCACTGCCGGTAGAATTCCCGAACCGGTCCGGGTATCTCGATCTCCCGGTCGGTGCTGACCTCCTGTTTGATCAGCTCCATAGCGAACAGGGGGGCCAGATCCTCCGGCCCAACCGGTTGCTTGGTGGCCGGGTGCAAGACAGCCGGAGCCGGCGACGGAAGATCCGCCTGAATGTTGTACCAGGTCTTCGGAATTCGCTCTTCGGGGAGAACATACTTAACAGTGTCCATCGGCAACCTCCGGTCGGGGAATGGCGCGGATTCTACCATGCACCCCCAGCGGGGTCAATAAAAATGCAGTCGCCACGTATATGTTCCGACACCGTTTCGCGGGGTGCCGCTACTTGGGACTCCCCGGCAGATAGACGGTCCTCGTCGGAAAGGCAAACTCGATCTTTCGTTCTTCGAAGGCC
>CAZTRQ010000311.1:0-1699 GCA_964616245.1 uncultured Spirochaetaceae bacterium
CTCCCCGGCGAAGACCCCCGGCCGGGCCGAATGGAGGGGGATTGCCTTACCGACTCTCCCGCCGGCCCGTACGACCCTGTCCCCCAGCTGCCCGTGGACCCGGTCGCAGTCATTTCCCTCCGGGTCGGCCTGGAGGGTGATGAGATTAACTGTCTTTCCTGCGAGATGGGCGCCGTCCAAAAAGGCGTTTGCCGCGGGGGTTGCCCGGGATGCCCAGATTGGGGTGACCAGCCAGACGGTGTCGACGTCCCGGACGTGGCTCCAGGGATCCCCGGCCAGCCTCGACCCCTTGTTCCGCAGCGCCTTCATTACGCCCCAGAATATTCCGAGTCCCTTCCGGGGCCCCCGGGCTTCCACCAACTCGATTGCTTCGGTATCGAGCCGTCTTGCGAGATCCCCGGCGACGAACCGGCAGTTTCCGTAGACCGAATAGTAGACAACTTTCGACGACATGGTCCTTCTATCATACACCCACATACCGCTTTCCGGGCGCATGTGGTATCCTGTCTCTCCGGAGGAGAGCTATGCCCCACGTCGCCCTAGTCGGAGACTCTGTGTTTGACAACGCCGCCTACGCCGCGCCGGATCCCGGTGTGCAGGCGCGCCTTGGTCACGAGCTAGGTTCCGATTGGAAAGTTACCCTCTTAGCGGTAGACGGAAGTTTGACGCGCCAAGTACACGAGCAGCTTTCAGGAATCCCAAAGGATGCGGATTGGCTCGTCCTCTCTACCGGTGGGAACGACGCCCTTGGGCATCAGGAGCTTCTGGTGGCCGAAGCGGCAAGCTACGCCGAGGTACTCACCGTCTTCGGCGAAGCCATCGACCGCTTTGCCACAGACTACGAGACGCTCCTAAAGGCGCTTCTGAGAGCGAACGAGCGAACCGCCGTCTGTACCATCTACAACGGCGACCTCCCTGCTCCCTACGGCGACGTCGCCCCGGTAGCGGTTTCCCTCTTTAACGACGCGATCTACCGCCTGGCCAACTGCTACGACTTGCCGGTTGTCGACCTTCGGAGCGTCTGCACCGATGCGGGGGACTACGTCAACGGCATAGAACCCTCCGGGGCAGGAGGGGCGAAAATTGCCGAGGCCCTCCGGGACCTTCTCGTCGGTTCTCCGTCGACCATTTCTTAGGAGGAGCAAACATGTACGCCGTTGTTTTCTACACCGCCGGACCCGAGTGGAAGAAGGGCCGCCCGGCCCGGGAGCAGGAGTTGGAGGCGCATAACGCCTACCAGCTATCCCTCGCAAGGGACGGGCGCCTGAAGTTAGGCGGTCCTTTTGCGAACATCGCCGGGGGGATGTCGATTCTCCAAGTGGAGAGCATCGAGGAAGCGCAGGACCTTGCCTCGAAGGACCCTGCGGTTACCTCCAAGATTATGCGGGCCCTGGTGCAACACTGGGAGCCCTCCTTCGGGGAGGTGAGCTAGCTCAGGCTCTCTCCGGACACCCCGGAAACCGACAGCTTTTCCTGCGGCCCCGCCTCCTCGGTTAAGTGTATCGTAGTGACACAGTCAGGTATTGCAAAAAAGTTGACAGTTCTTAAGTTCGGGTGTAGAAAGAATTTGGCGGGTATGCTTCGCGCATTCTGTTAGCGTCGATCCCCCGTCTAAACTAACTCGGAGAGAAAACATGGAACCAAAGAAATTGGGAAAGAGGAGAAGCACTTTCATCCTCGTCGCACTCGCGACGGCGGC
>CAZTRQ010000312.1:0-1688 GCA_964616245.1 uncultured Spirochaetaceae bacterium
CCCTTCGACGGCGATCCGGCTCTGGGCCAGGGAAACCGCCTGGCGCTCTTTGCCCGGGGTGCCCTTACCGAAGAGATCGAGGCATTCGCCCGGTTTCGATACGAATACCGCCTCGACGCCATCTTTGGAGATGATGCGGATACGGCGGTCGACTGGTGGCAAGGCGACTTAGACGCCCTCTACCTCCGGGGGCGCTTTTCGACTCCGACCGGCGCGGGAGCTGTTCTTACCGACGCCCAGCTCGGGCGCTTCGTCTTGCGGGAGTTTTCCGGTGCCCTTCTCCGGGAGCGCCTCGACGGGGTCCGGGTAAGCTACCAGACACCTCTCCTCGATTTTACCCTCGGCGGGGGCTACACCGGGCTCTTGATGAAGGAAAGCTCGAACCTGCTGCTCTCCGAGGCCGACGTGACCGACGACGCCGATGCGGATGTCTACCTTGCACCACCCCGGCTCCTCGGGATGATGGCCTTCTCCTTCCCGGATGTCGCACCAGACCAGAGCTTAGATCTCGCGTTTATCCTCCAGTACGACGCCCGGGACCCCGACGATCTCTCCGAAGACCAGGGGCTTGTCCACACCGGCTACCTCGGAGGTGGCTTTAGCGGACCACTAGGGCCGACCCTCTTTTACGACGCCTACGGCTACTTCGGGGTAGGCTCCGTCCCGACCGACGACGGCGGTTTTTTGACCTACCGGTCCTTGCGCTCCTACCTCGCCGGCGTCAATTTTCAATACTTCTTTCCGGAAGCCGCGGAATCGATTCTCTCGTTCGGGTACTTGTATTCGAGCGGGGACAAGGACCACGGCAGTTTCTACGACGGCAACACCGTAGACAACTCGACGATGTTTATCGGGTTAACCCCGCCGAATCTCGGAGTCGTCTTTTCTCCCCGCCTGGGAAACCTAATGGTGACGAGCCTGGGCTATTCGGCAAAGCCCCTAAAGGAGCTGCAGACCGCGTTGAGCGTTCTTGGCTTTTTCCGCCCGACCACCGGCGTTATCTCCGAAGTCGGCATCAATCCGGCGTCCGACAGCCTCTACCTCGGCACGGAGGTCGACCTGGCGTTGAACTTCCGCCCCTTCTCGGACCTAGGGATGTCCCTGCGGAATGGGGTGTTCTTTCCGAACACCGGGGGCGAGGCCGCCTTCTTGGAAGACGCGAGAGGCAACGAGTACAAGGTTACCTTCGATGCGACCTTTAGCTTCTAACCGACTGCGATAGATTTTGTTACTGGAGGCCCACATATGAGGCGATTTTTGATAACAGCACTCCTTGTTTTGACTACGGTGGCCGCCTTCGGCCAAACGCGAGCAACCGTAGAGAGCGTTTCCGGAAGCGTAGAGTTCCGGCCCCCCGGCGGTAGCTGGCAGGCGGTTCAGGAAGGACAACAGATAGACCGAGGCACTACCCTCTCCACCGGCTTCAACTCCCGGGCTCAGCTTCGTCTGGCGAACTCGGTAGTCGACGTCGCTCCTCTTACTCGGATGACCCTCGAAGAGCTCGTAGAAACTTCGGACACCGTCTCGACGGACCTCTTTGTGCGGGTCGGCCGGGTCCGCGCGAACGTCCAGACGACCGAAGGTATCCAAAACGAGTTCCGCCTCCGCAGCAGTACCGCCACGGCGTCGGTCCGCGGAACCGATTTCTCCTTCGACACAAAGCGGACCACCGTTAACGAAGGCACGGT
>CAZTRQ010000313.1:0-1685 GCA_964616245.1 uncultured Spirochaetaceae bacterium
GCAGGAGACATCGTCGGCTCGATTTACGAAGGCGCCGGGATAAAGACCACCGACTTTCCGCTCTTCGACCCCAGGTGCCGTCCCACCGACGACTCGGTTCTGACCATAGCGGTGGCCGAGGCCATCATGTCCGAGCGCCCCTACGGGGAGGTTATCCGGGAGTTTGCCCGGCGGTATCCCCACGCGGGGTACGGAGGGTCCTTCCGGTCCTGGTTCGGCCGCGACGATGCAGGGCCTTACGGCAGCTGGGGAAACGGCTCGGCCATGCGGGTAAGCCCCGTCGGCTTCGCCTTCGACACCGAAGAGAAGGTGATGCAAGAAGCCGCGGCGAGCGCCATGCCGACCCACGACCACCCGGAAGGCGTCAAGGGCGCCCGGGCGGTGGCCCTCTCGGTCTTTCTGGCGCGGAAAGGGCACGGCAAGGCGGCCATACGCGACGCCGTCGCCGAGGCTACCGGGTACGACCTATCCCGGTCGGTCCCGGAGATCCGCCCGGCTTACCACTTCGACGTCTCCTGCCAGGGATCGGTTCCCGAGGCCATCGTCTGCTTCTTGGACACCGACTCCTGGGAGGCAGCCGTCCGGGCCGCCATCTCCCTCGGCGGGGACGCGGACACCCAGGCCTGTATCGCCGGTGGTATCGCCGACGCCTTCTACGGCGGCGTTCCGGAAACGGTGGAAGAGAAGGTCATGACGATCCTGCCGGAAGATCTTGCCGAGGTGGTCCGGAGGTGGAAGGGGAGGGGGCGCCCTTAGGTCCCCGGCTGCGGCCGGGATCGGTTTACCCGGGCCGCCATCCCGTGTTTTAATCGAGGAAGGAGTCGCATGCCGCGGAAGAAGGTCGTCGACATCGTCGTGAATCGCGAATGGTGCAAGCGGTGCGGTATCTGCTCCTCTTTTTGTCCCACCACGGTTTTCGACGCGGAACCGGACGGCACGGTGGTCGTCGCCCGCCTCGACGCCTGTATAGCCTGCGAGCTCTGCGAGCGCATCTGCCCGGACCTGGCTATCCACCTGGAGTTCGCCGCCGGTGAGGCCCCTCGGTGAATAGTGTCACGGCGAGCTCCACCGGCCGGACCATATTCGTGCCCGGCAGCGAAGCATGCGCAGAGGGGGCGCTGTATGCGGGCCTCGGCTTCTTCGCCGGATATCCCATCACCCCCTCTTCCGAGATTGCCGAGTTCTTGAGCGGAAAGCTCCCGGAGCGCGGGGGCAAGTTCATCCAGATGGAAGACGAAATCTCCTCCATGGCGGCGATCATCGGTGCCTCACTGACCGGGAGCAAGGTGATGACCGCGACCAGCGGCCCCGGTTTCTCTCTGATGCAGGAAGCCCTCGGGTACGCCATTATGGCGGAGATACCCTGCGTTATCGTCGACGTGATGAGGGGCGGCCCGAGTACCGGACTGCCGACTCAAGGGAGCCAGGGCGATATCAACCAAGTGCGCTGGGGAACCCACGGCGACCACTCCATTATCGCCATCACCGCCTCGACCCATCAGCGACTCTTCGAGCTAACCGTCACGGCCTTTAACCTTGCGGAAACCTACCGAACGCCGGTGGTGCTTCTGTTCGACGAGATGCTGGCCCATATGAGAGACCGCCTGGTTATTCCCGCGCCCGGGGAGCTTGCCACGGTCGACCGCCTTAGGACCTCGGTGCCCGAAGGCGTCGATTATCATCCC
>CAZTRQ010000314.1:0-1683 GCA_964616245.1 uncultured Spirochaetaceae bacterium
CGCCCCCGAGAGCCAATCGACGGCGAGCTTGAGGTCCCCGAGGGCGCCGATGCGGTTGTCGTTGTCCGTCGATCCGTCGTCGAGGACCGTGATAGTGGGCTCCGGCGCGGAAGCCTCCTGCGCCGGAGCCGGAGAGCCGGTGCCCGGCGCCCCTTCGGCACCTCGCCGCCGGCGCCACTCTTCGAAATGCCCGACGAAGCGGTGGTTCGTAACCACCACGACCGCTTCGATATCCGGAATCCGCAGGGCGTTGTCGAGAATCCGGTCGATAATGCTCCGTCCGGCGACTTCCAGAAGCGGTTTCGGAAAATCCCGGGTCAGAGGATAGAGGCGCGTCGCGTAACCCGCGGCGAGGACTACGGCGATCACAGGGATAGCACCTCGGCGCCGTCGGCGGTCTGGGAGAAGAAGACGTCGTAGACATCGGCAAAGCCCGGGTGCTTCTCCGGGTAGACGGCGTCCATCCGTCGCCGGATCTCCTGTTTGTACGCCGGGTCGACGAGGCCGATGCAGCAGCCGCGGTACCCGGCGCCGCTAAAACGGGCTCCGTACACACCCGGAGACTCTTTTAGGGTTTCGTAGATGGTTATGAGCTCCGGGCAGCCGCTTTCGTACTTGTCGATCGAGCTCTGCCCGGATTCGAAAACGATGCGGCCGAAGGCGTCGAGATCCCCGGCGCCCCAGGCGGCGACACCGTCCCGGACCCGCTGATTCTCCGAGAAGAAGTGATCCGCCCGGCGCTGAAACCGTCCGGGCAGTTTCTCCCGGTTGCCCTTGTAGACGTCTTCCGGAATGTCGCGAAGCGTCACCTCCCGGAAGGGGGTTACCGGTAGGCCGCCGAGCTCCTGAAGGTTCCAGGCTGCGACCTTGCACTCGTCGACCCGGTTGTTGTAATCGGTCTTTATCAGCGTCGTCGAGATTCCCGAGTAGACGATCACGATCTCGAAGGGAGGCATCGAAGAACCCTTGTCCACCAGCTCTGCGTCCTCGGTTCGGCAGTCCATCACCATCAACTTGCCGTCTCGACTCAAGATGTTGGCCGATTGATCGAGAATCCCATTGTTCAGGCCGATAAAACCCGTCTCCACCCAATGGCTA
Source organism: uncultured Spirochaetaceae bacterium (assembly GCA_964616245.1). GTDB lineage: Bacteria > Spirochaetota > Spirochaetia > DSM-27196 > PWMO01 > CAYPUT01. The sequence goes on from CAZTRQ010000314.1 coordinate 1,099, forward strand.
AAGCCGATAAGCTCCTTCGGAGCGGCCTCAAGGTCGTTGACATCACAGAGAGCCATCAGGTAGGCCGTCGTGACCGCGGCGGAGGAGCTCAAGCCCCCGATCGGCAGCCGCCCTTGGATAACGCCGGTAAGGCCCCGCTGCAGCTTGTACTGCTCCTGGAGCGACAGGACCGCGCCCCGGAGGTAGTTGCCCCAGAAGGTCGGCACCATGTCGGGAACCTGGTCGAGATGGAAGTACTCCTCGTCGGGAAAGTCCAGGCTCTGGACCCGGACGTAGCCGTCGTCGTTGGGGCGGTAGAGCAGATTGACGCTCTCGGTTAAGGCCATCCCGGTAACCAACCCGTCCTGATGGTCGACGTGGGCCCCGATGGGGCACACCCGTAGGGGAGAGCGAACCCGACCCGTCGGCGGCGTCTGGTACTTCTCTTCGAAGGCTTTGATCAGTTCTGTCATGAAGGTCTAAGAATAGCCGGGGGAGGGGCTGTTATCAATGGGCGCCCGTGCCGCTAGACTCGATGCTTTGGCGGCTTGGCGGGAGTTCCCGTCAACATTCCCTGGGCGCTGATATCTTCGTCTACGTCCGGCC
>CAZTRQ010000315.1:0-1680 GCA_964616245.1 uncultured Spirochaetaceae bacterium
CGGGGCGGCGGACGACCGCGGTTTAGCCGATAGGCGAGGCGTCCAATTCTTTCTCTATCCAGCTCAAATGGGTTAGTATAGAGGGGTGATGGATAAGCAATCGATTCGAACCTTTCCGGAGCTCCTCGGTTTTATCACGGAGAGCTATGGCGACAATCCCGGTCTTGGATCCCTCGACGGGTCCATGATGACCTACCGGGAGGTAGGAGAGCGAGCCCAGGCGGTTTCCGCCTGGCTCACGAGCAAGGGAGTCGCAAAGGGCGACCGCGTCGCCCTGGTCTCGGAAAACCGGCCCGAGTGGCCGATCTGGTACCTCGGAATTGCGGCGGCAGGCGCCGTCGTTGTCCCGGTGCTGACGGACTTCCATCCCCGGCAAGTCGAGAACATCCTCAAGCATTCACAACCGGCCCTGGTCGTTTCCGGGGATTCCACCGAAGCTCTGGTCGCGGGCTCGCCGGCGCCGGTTTATCCCGTGGCGTCCCTTGGCGAGCTGGCGCCGGCTACCGCGGCGTCTACCGATTCCGGTGCCGGTTCCGGCACCCCGGCGCCCGACGACCTGGCGGCCATCATCTACACCTCGGGAACTACGGGTAATCCCAAGGGCGTCATGCTTTCCCACCGCAACCTTATTTCCAACGCCCAGGCCGCGATTACGCTCTTTCCGATCAACACCGAGGACAACCTTCTGTCGATTCTCCCCTTAGCCCACAGCTACGAATGGACCATCGGGTTTCTAACCCCCATTCTCGGCGGGGCATCGATAACCTACCTCGGCGGACCGCCGACCATCAGCAAGCTGCTTTCCGCCTTCTCGACGGTGCGACCGACGATAGTCCTTTCGGTGCCGCTTATCCTGGAGAAGATCTACCGCTCCCGGGTGCTTCCGATTTTCGCGAAGCTCCCGAAATGGCTCGGCGGATTTCCTCCGGTTCGGAAGCTGATTCACCGTATCGCCGTCAAAAAGATTCTGAAGCAGTTCGGCGGGAGGATTCGTTTTTTCGGGGTCGGGGGTGCGGCTATCTCCCCGGCGACGGAGCGGTTCCTCCGGGAAGGGCGCTTTCCCTACGCCGTGGGTTACGGGCTTACCGAAACCGCGCCTCTGTTGGCCGGGACCGACGTACGGGATACCCGCTACCGGTCGACGGGCCCGGCGCTTCGGGACGTCGAGTTGCGGCTGGAGAAGGCCGGGGATTCGGTGCAGGAGGGGGAGATCCAGGCCCGGGGACCGAACATTATGCTCGGCTACTACCGGAACCCCGAGGCGACCGCCGAGGTCTTTACCGACGACGGCTGGTTTAAGACCGGCGATCTTGGCGCCTTCGACAAGAACGGCTATCTCTACATCAAAGGCCGGGCCAAATCGGTCATCGTCGGACCGAGCGGGGAGAACATCTACCCCGAAGAGATCGAGGCCGAAATAGACGCCGAGCCGCTGGTGGAGGAGTCCCTGGTTCTTTCCAAGGGGGACAAGCTCGTCGCCCTGGTCCGGCTGAACTTCGAGGCTCTCGCGGAACAGATTGGGGTCGCCGCTTCCAAGGTCGACGTCGAAGCGGTGCGCAGCGCCGCCGAAGAGGCCCTCGGGCGTCTTCAGCGGAGCGTCAACGCCCGGTTGAACCACTTTTCCCGCCTGGCGGAAATTATTCTCCAGACCGAAGAGCTCGAACGGACCCCCACCAAGAA
>CAZTRQ010000316.1:0-1679 GCA_964616245.1 uncultured Spirochaetaceae bacterium
GTCCCGCCGGAACACCTTTTTGCGGAAGTCTATTTCTAAGCGATATGAAGTACCATTTAGTCCAACTCGGCTGTCAGATGAATCTTTCGGACTCCGAGCGCATACGCACCGTCCTCGAGGAGGTCGGATTCGAAGCGACCGACCGGGAGGAGGAGGCCAACCTCCTTGGCATAGTCGCCTGCTCGGTTCGGCAGAAGGCGATCGACAAGGTTTACTCTCGGATCCACAAGTGGAACAGCTGGAAAGATAGCCGGAACCTCGTCACCTTCGTCTCCGGGTGCATCCTTCCCGCCGACCGGGAGAAGTTTCTCGACCGCTTCGACTTGCTCTTCGGCATCAACGAGCTACCGGAGCTCCCGGAAATGATTCGGCAGTTCGGGGTGGTGACCCCGCTCTCCGACGGGCGGCCGGCCGAGCCTCGGGCAACGGCCCCGGCCCCCGGAAACGCGGCCGGCGAAAACACAGCCCCCGGAGACCCGGCCACCGACTACTGGAAGGTCCGGCCGACCTACGGCTCGGGGTTCGAGGCCTACGTTCCGATCCAGAACGGCTGCGACAAGATGTGCACCTTCTGCGCGGTTCCCTTTACCCGGGGTCGAGAGGTCTCTCGGCCCTCGGCGGAGATTCTCGCGGAGGTTCGGGGCCTTGTGGATAAGGGATATAAGTCCATCACCCTCTTAGGACAGAACGTCAATTCATACGGACTCGACCGCCGGAGCAGCGAAATCAGCTTTCCCGAGCTTCTCTCGAAGGTGGGAAAGATCGGTCGGGAGTCGGGGCGGGAGTTCTGGGTCTACTTTACCTCACCCCACCCGAAGGACATGACCGACGAAGTTCTCGAGGTGATCGCCGAATACGACTGCCTGGCCCGGCAGATCCATCTGCCGATTCAGTCCGGGGACGACAAGGTGCTTATCCGGATGAACCGGAACTACCACCTCGGTCAGTACCGCTCGGTGGTCGAGAGCATTCGGCGCATCCTCCCGGAGGCGACCCTCTTTACCGACATCATCGTGGGCTTCTCCGGGGAGACCGAAGAGCAGTTTCAGAACACACTGCGGGCGATGGAAGAGTTCCGGTACAACATGGCCTACATCGCGATGTACTCCCCCCGTCCCGGGGCCGCGAGCGCCCGGTGGGAGGACGACGTCGACCACGCCGAGAAGCGGCGGCGTCTGGCGGTTTTGACCGACGTTCTTCAACGCTACTCCTCGGAATACAACCGGCGGCTTGTCGGGACGACCCGCCGGCTCTTGGTAGACGGTGAGGACCGAAAGCCCGGCTATCTCTCCGGAAAGACCGAAGGGCGGCTGATCGTCCGGTTTTCGAATACGGACAAACGGCTTATCGGCCGCTTCGTAGATGTCCGGATTACCGGCTCCGCGACTCTTTCCTTAGAGGGGGAGCTTGTCGGGAGCGCCGAGGGTTATCTTCCGGCTGAGGCGGCGACGGCGTGATGTCTCCCCGGGTCGCCTTCGCGGTCCTCGGATGTAAGCTCAACCAGTACGAAACCGACTCCCTCGCCTCCCGGTTCCGGGACGGGGGCTATCGAGTGGTGCCCTTCGAAGAGTCCGCCGATGTCTATGTGATAAACAGCTGCACCGTCACCAACCAGGCGGACCGGAAATCGAGAAACCTGGTAAACCGGGCCCTCCGGACCGCCGGTGGTGCTACCGCCG
>CAZTRQ010000317.1:0-1676 GCA_964616245.1 uncultured Spirochaetaceae bacterium
CAGGTCGTCATCGAGATGAACCCCCGGGTCTCCCGGTCGAGCGCACTGGCCAGCAAGGCCACGGGCTTTCCGATCGCCCGGTGCGCCGCCCGTCTTGCCGTCGGGTTCTCCCTGGACGAAGTCATAAACGACATTACCGGGAAGACGGTCTCCTGCTTCGAGCCGGCGTTGGACTACTGCGCCGTCAAGGTGCCCCGGTTCGAAACGGACAAATTCCAGGAGCGGCACGGGAGCCTCGGTACCCAGATGAAGTCGGTCGGCGAGTCCCTCGCGATCGGCCGCTCCTTTCTCGAAGCGTTGAACAAGGCAATTCGCGCCGGAGAGTTCGGCTTCGAGGGCCTCGAGCCCCTCGACCTGGTTTCCTCCGCCTTAGACGGGATTATCGACTCCCTCCATCCCCGGCGCATTTTCGCGATCTATACGGTCCTCCTGGAGCGGGGCGCCGAGGCAATCGAAGAGTTGTCGGCACGGACGGCGTATCATCCCTGGGTCTTGGAACAGATGGCCCGGCAGGCGGCGGTGGAGCAGATGCTTACAGTCGAGGGGCGCCGGAGATCGGGTGCTCTCGGTGTCGAGAGCCGAGACCTTTTGATGGAAGCAAAGCGTCTCGGCTACTCCGACCGCCGCCTCGCGGTGCTTTTCGGCACCGACGCCCAAAGGGTCGAAGCGGCGCGAAAGTCGGCGGGAGTTCGCCGGGTGTACCACATCGTGGACACCTGTGCCGGCGAGTTCGAGGCCGAGACCCCTTACTTCTATTCTACCTTCGGAGAGACAGACGAGCGTGGCTCCCTCGGAGAGGAGTCCGTGGTGATCGTCGGCTCCGGGCCGAACCGAATCGGTCAGGGTCTCGAGTTCGACACCTGTTGCACGATGGCCTCTCTCTCTTTTCGGAACCGAGGTCGTCCGAGCATCATGGTCAACTCTAACCCCGAGACGGTGTCCACCGACTTTAACGTCTCCCGGCGCCTCTATCTCGAGCCGGTTACCTACGAGGAGGTCCAGGACGTCCTCGAGAAGGAAGGAACCACGAAGGTCGTGGTTCAGCTCGGCGGTCAAACTGCACTGAACATGGCGAAGCAGCTCGAGGAGAAGGGGGCAGAGATACTCGGAACGCCGCTAGAGGCGATTCTCGGAGCGGAGGACCGCTCCCTCTTTACCGAGACGGTGGCAACCCTAGGCCTAAAGCAGCCGGCGAACCGGGTAGCCCGATCGGTGGAGGACGCTATCCCGGCGGTGGAGGAGATCGGTTTTCCGGTGCTCCTGCGCCCCTCCTTCGTCCTCGGGGGGCGGAGCATGGCCGTCGTCTACACCCGGGACGAGCTTACCGCCTTTTTGAATCGAGGTATCCTCATCACCCCCGAAAGCCCCCTCTTGGTGGATCAATTCCTCGAGGACGCCTTCGAGTACGACGTCGACGCCCTCTGCGACGGAGAGAACGTCTACATCGCCGGGATTCTCCAGCACATCGAGGCGGCCGGGGTCCACTCCGGGGACTCCGCCGCGGTGTTTCCCCCGTACAAGGGGGACGCCGAGGCGCTTACCCGGATTCGGGAGGCCACCGCGACCATCGCCCGGCGCTTGGGAATTCGCGGCTTTCTCAATTTGCAGTTCGCGGTCAAGGGGTCCGACGTCTACGTTTTGGAGGTAAACCCCCGGGCCTCCCGCACGGTGCCCTT
>CAZTRQ010000318.1:0-1675 GCA_964616245.1 uncultured Spirochaetaceae bacterium
GGGCCGCGCCCCTATATCTGCAACAACTGATGCCCGTGGTAGTGCTTGTCCCGAATGGCGCGGATGTCGTCGCTCCGGAGGTAGTCGTCGAGGGCCATCCGGCGGTCGATGGTGCCGGTGGGGGTAAACTCGACGATGCGGTTGGCCACGGTCTGGACGAACTCGTGGTCGTGGCTGGTAAAGAGCACCACGCCCCGGAAGGCGATAAGCGCGTCGTTTAGGGCGGTAATCGATTCGAGGTCTAAGTGATTCGTCGGCTCGTCCATGATCAGGAGGTTAGGCGCAGAAAGCATCAGCTTACTGAGCATGCACCGGACCCGCTCCCCTCCCGAGAGAACGGTTACTGACTTGGCCGCCTCGTCCCCGCTAAAGAGCATGCGCCCCAAGAAGCCCCGGACGTAGGTCTCCTCTTCCACCTCGGTAAACTGCCGGAGCCACTGGGTAATCGACTGGTGCGAGTCGAAATAGGGGCTGTTGTCCTTCGGGAAGTAGCCGGTGGAGATGGTCTGGCCCCAGTCTATCTGGCCGGAAATGGGCTTTTTGTGCCCCGCGAGAATCTCGAAGAGGGCGGTCTTTGCCTGATGGTAGGGTCCGATAAAGGCGATCTTGTCCCCCGGGTCGACGGTAAGGCTAAAGTCCCGCAAGACCGGCTCGTCCTCGACCTCCTGGGTCAAGCCGTCGACGGACAGAACGACCTTGCCGACCTCCCGCTCCGGGGAGAAGGCGATGTAGGGCGATTTCCGGCTCGACGGGCGAATGTCGTCGAGGGAGAGCTTCTCGACGAGCTTCTGCCTGCTGGTCGCCTGCCGGGACCGGGCGGCGTTGGAGGAGAAGCGCTGGATAAAGGCGTTCAGCTCGGCGATCTTATCTTCGCGGCGCTTCTTCTCCTCCCGCTGCTGACGGCCGGCCAGCTGGGACGAGTGGTACCAGAAGTCGTAGTTCCCGACGTAGAGCTGAATCTTTCCGAAGTCGATATCCGCCACGTGGGTCGTCACGCGGTTTAAGAAATGCCGGTCGTGGGAGACGACGATAACGGTGTTCTTGAAATTAAGGAGAAACTCCTCGAGCCAGTTTATCGACTCGAGGTCGAGGTTGTTCGTCGGCTCGTCGAGGAGGAGGATGTCCGGGTTGCCGAAGAGCGCCTGTGCCAAGAGAACCCGGACCTTCTGGCCGGCGTCGAGGGCGCTCATCTTTTGGGTTAAGACGTCGTCGGAGAGCCCCAGCCCGGAGATAAGGCGACCTGCCTCGCTCTCGGCTTCCCAGCCGCCGAGCTCGGCGAACTCCGCCTCGAGCTCCGCCGCTCGGATCCCGTCCTCTTCGGTAAACTCGCTCTTCTCGTAGATCGCGTCTTTCTCGATCATCGTCCGGTAGAGCTTCTCGTGGCCGACCATAATGGCGTGGAGTACGATGAGCTCCTCGAAGGCGTACTGGTCCTGCTTCAGGACCGCGACGCGCTCTCCCGGCGAAACGATTACTTCCCCGGAATCCGGCTCGATCTCCCCGGAGAGTATCTTTACGAAGGTCGACTTCCCTGCCCCGTTGGCGCCGATAATGCCGTAGCAATTGCCGGGGCGAAACTTTATGTTGACGTCCTTGAACAGAACGCGGTTACCGTACTGAAGCGTAATGTTTGCTGCTGTAATCAATGGGTTCTCCCGTGAATGTGTGCGGAGAG
>CAZTRQ010000319.1:0-1671 GCA_964616245.1 uncultured Spirochaetaceae bacterium
GACGAGATAGAAATCCATCGGAAGGGCCCCGGGCCGGAAGAGCGGTTTGAGATGAAAATGGTTGTCCGAGACAACCTCCTCAGGCACCGTCGTCGGAAGAGAGACAATTTCGGCAAAATCCGGTGCGGCGAATATCGCGATGCCTTGGTCCTTTGGGTCCCAGAGGCGCCCAGCCTTCTCCTGGGTCTCCCGGATGTTCGCGATTACCGGTGCGAGGACCGGATCTTCATCCTTTTCTGCCTCTCGGAGAAGATTCTTTATCCGAATGGTGTTTTCTTGCCGGCTGGTGGCCTTTGCCGAAGGAGTTTGAATGGGCATGTAGATGCTGAGTGCCGGAGAATCCTCGTAGTTGGCAAGGCGCCGAAGGGTTTCTTTGGAAAGCTCGATGGAAGGGGTGTTTAGATCAGCCATACTTAAAACCTATGCAAATTCGGGCCGGAATAGCAAATTGGGGACGACGATAAATGGGAGCTAAGAGTATGTTTAGCCTAAGGAGTAGAACAATGTCTAGCCAATACCACGAGCCGCCCGAAGAGCTGGCGGCACAGACCCGAGACTTCACACGGATTCTCGTTAGCCTAAAAGAAGAGATAGAAGCGATCGACTGGTACAACCAGCGAATCGAACTGTGCACCGACCCTAACGCCGCCAACATTCTGAAGCACAACAAGGAAGAGGAAATGGAGCACGCCTGTATGGCCCTCGAGTACCTCCGACGTAATATGGACGGCTGGGACGAGGCGCTTCGGACCTACCTCTTTACCGAGGGGGACATTACGGAGCTCGAAGAAGAGGCGATGAGCCGAACGAGTGCCCCCGGAGGATCGGGGCGTGGCGCCGGAACCGGCAGTCTCGGTATCGGCAGCTTGAAGGGGGAAAAATAATGGATCTACTTCGAAGAGCTCTCGCACCGATTAGCGACGAAGCCTGGGGCGAGATCGAAGCCCAGGCAACCCGTGTATTAAAGTCGCTCTTGACCGCTCGCAAGTTCTGCGATGTGAAGGGGCCCTACGGACTCGATTTTGCCGGCGTTTCGACCGGTCGTCTCGATTTGGTAAAGGACAAGGCCGCCGGAAGCCCGGGGTACGGGGTACGGAGGATCCAGCCCCTCGTCGAGGTTCGGGTCCCCTTTTCTCTCGATATTTGGGACTTGGACGATGTGACCCGGGGCGCCGAGGACATCGACCTCGGTTCGATGGAGGAGGCTGCTCGAAAAATCGCCGAATTCGAAGAAGGTCTGCTCTACAACGGCTCCACCGAAGCGGGAATACCTGCGCTCTCGAAGGCGTCCACGCAGAAGGGGATGAAGATCTCCGAAGAACCGGACGTCTTTTTAAGCACCGTCGCCGAAGCCCTCGCTCAGTTTCAAACGACTCCGGTGGAAGGGCCCTACGCCCTTGTCGTCGGCCCCGAGATGTGGACCTACCTTTCGAGCACCATCCAGGGACGGCCACTTCGGCATCACCTAACTTACATCCTCGACGGTCCGGTTCTCTTGAGTCAGTTCGTAAAGGAGCCATTCCTGGTGTCCCAGCGGGGTGGCGACATAGAGCTCGTTCTGGGTCAGGACGTATCGATCGGCTACGAAAAGCACGACACCCAGTCGGTCGGCCTCTACTTCGCAGAGTCCCTGACGTATCGAATAATCGATCCGGACGTGGCGCTCTTCTT
>CAZTRQ010000320.1:0-1669 GCA_964616245.1 uncultured Spirochaetaceae bacterium
GGCCTGGAACGTTTGCCCCTGGCGACTACCGAGGCCCTTTCCTACCCCCGGGGTCTTTTCCCGATACCCGAGATCGCAACCAACGTTACGCTTCTCGCAAACGTACAGAACCCGCAGGACTCCGACGGCATCTTCCGGAGAGGGCCCCTCTTCGTTCTCTTCGACGGTCGGGTCGTTCCAGGCCTCGGTCTCGCGTCGTATCTTCTCGGGAACGACGCATCCGAGGGCCTCTCTGTTACAACCGGAGGCCAGATTCGCCTCGGTGGGCAGGCAATTTCCCTCGACGAAGCCGGGAACGTCGTGCTTCGCTTTAAGAAGCGCAGCGAGTCTCGGACCTACAGTGCCTCCGCCCTACTGAATAGCGAGCTCCAGATACGCGAAGGCGCCACGCCGGACCTAGATCCGGCGCTCTTTGCGGGAAAGTATGTCCTCTTCGGCTTTAGCGCTCCTGGACTTCTGGACCTCCGCCCCACCCCCCTCGCGCCGGCTACCCCGGGGGTCGAAGTTCACGCCACGCTTTTAGACAACCTCCTGACCGACACCACCATGACCATCGTTGCCCCCTGGAGCGTAGTGGCGCTGATTCTGGTTTCTGCTCTCGGGGTCGCCCTCTTGGGCTCCTGGGTTACCGGAGCCCGGAACACGGCGCTGCTCTACCTTGTCGTCGTCCCGCTCCCCGTTCTGGCCTCTTTCGGCTCCTACGCCGGCGGATTCTGGATTCCCCTTGTCGCCGTCGAGCTCGCTGCCTTGCTCTCGCTGGTCAGCTCCAACGTCGTAAATTACGCCACAGAGGGTCGTCAAAAACGCTTTATCAAAGGTGCCTTTAGCCAGTACTTAAGCCCCGGGGTTATCGAACAGCTCATCAGCCACCCCGAGCGGCTTCGCCTCGGAGGCGAACGACGGGAGCTTTCGATCTTTTTCTCCGACCTTCAGGGGTTTACCAGCATCTCGGAAAGCCTATCTCCGGAAGAGTTGACGACACTCTTGAACGACTATCTCTCGGCTATGACGGACATCATCCAAGAAGAAGGTGGTACCATCGACAAGTACGAGGGAGACGCGATAATCGCCTTCTGGAACGCCCCCCTTTTCCTGGAGGATCACGGACTCCGGGGCGTCCGGGCTGCGGTTCGCTGTCAGGAAAAGCTCGCGGAGCTTCGTCCAGCGTTTGAACAGCGGTCGGGAAAGGAGCTCTACATGCGCATCGGCATGAACTCCGGGCCGGCAGTCGTCGGCAACATGGGCTCCACGGTGCGCTTTGACTACACGATGCTCGGCGATGCCGTAAACCTAGCCGCCCGCCTCGAGGGGATCAACAAGCAATTTGGTACCTACACGATGATTTCCGAGGCCACCCGGGCCCTCGCCGGCGACAGCTTCGCCTACCGGGAAATCTCCCGGGTCCGGGTCGTCGGAAAAAAGCTCCCCGTAGTGGTCTACGAACCGATGACGGCCGAAGATTATGCCCGGCGCCGCAGCCACCTCGAAACCTTCGATCGCGGCCGCGATGCCTTTTACCGAGGCGACTTCGCCGGGGCCCTCTCCGCCTTCGAAGAGATAAGAGGCGTCGATCCGGCGGCGGAAAAATACACCGCGAAGTGCAAGACCCTTTTCGAGGCGCCGCCGGCGGATTGGGACGGCGTGTGGAACATGACCGAGAAATAGGCGC
>CAZTRQ010000321.1:0-1661 GCA_964616245.1 uncultured Spirochaetaceae bacterium
ACCCTGGAAACCCCAAGAGCCTGCTATTAAAATAGGGGCATGGAACCAAAGCCAGTGCCCCAGGATGTCAGGAGTCTCAAGACGCTTCGAGAGATGGCGGACCACAGCGTCGGCCGCTACGGTGATTACCTCGCGCTCTCCCTCCGGGAGGGGGAGACGTTTTCTTACGCCCGGGTAGGGGAGTGCATCCGGGGGCTCCGGGGCGAGCTCCGCACCCAGGGAGTCAAGCCCGGCGACCGGGTGGCGCTTCTCGGGGAGAACAAGCCGGAGTGGGGTATCGCCTACCTCGCGGTTGCCGGGATGGGCGCGGTTATCGTCCCGATCCTTCCGGACTTTGCCCCGGCGGAAATCGCAGGGATTCTCGACCACTCCGGAGCCGAGGGAATTATCGTTTCGGAGTCGCTCTCGCAGAAGATCGGGGAACCGAAGGGGCTTCGCTTTCGGCTCACCTTGGAGAGCCTCGGCGGGATGGGAGCTCCGGCGACGGCGACGGAGAATGCCCCGGCGCCTTCGGAAGAGGACCTCGCGGCCATTCTCTATACTTCGGGAACCACCGGGACTCCGAAAGGGGTGATGCTTACCCACCGGAACATCGTTCAGAACGTCATTGCTACAAGGACCCTGGTGACGATTACCCCGGAGGACCGGTTTCTCTCCATTCTGCCCCTGGCGCATACCTACGAGTGCACCATTGGGTTTCTTATTCCCTTTTCCAGCGGCGCGTCGGTAACCTACCTCGGTAAGCCTCCGGTTCTCTCGGCTCTCCTGCCGGCCCTCGAGGACGTCCGGCCCACGATGATGGTTACCGTTCCGCTGATTATGGAGAAGCTCTATTCCGCGAAAATCAAGCCGCTCTTCGCGAAAAACGTGATTACCCGGATCGCCGGAAGAATCGGGCCGATCCGGCGTCTTCTCCACCGGGCGGCGGGGCGCAAGGTGTACGCGACCTTCGGGGGAGCCTTGCACTTCTACGGCATAGGCGGGGCCCCCCTCTCTCCGGACGCCGAACGCTTCTTGCGGGAGGCGCGGTTTCCCTACTCCATCGGCTACGGCCTTACCGAGACCTCTCCCCTTGTCGCCGGGACCGACGCGGCGAACACCCGCTATCGGTCCACCGGCCCGGCGATTTCCGGGGTCGAGGTTCGCATCGAGGCGGACTCAGAAAAGGGAGACCAGGGGGAGATCCTTGTGAAGGGCCCCAACGTCATGCAGGGCTACTACCGGAACGAGGAAGCGACCCGGGAGGTGCTCTCGCCGGACGGGTGGTTCCGGACCGGGGACCTCGCCTCCCGGGACAAGGACGGCTACCTCTACATCCGGGGACGCCTTAAGAACATGATCGTCGGTTCCGGGGGCGAGAACATCTACCCGGAGGATATCGAGAACATCATCGACTCCCACCCCCTCGCGAGCGAGTCGGTCGTCTTCGACTGGCAGGGGCAGCTCGTCGCCCGGGTCCACGTCGACATAGAGGCCCTCGAAGCCGAGCTCGGGGACCAGAGCCAGGAGCCCGGAGCCCTCGGCCGCAAAGCCGACGAAATTCTCGAGGAGATCCGCAAGGAAGTGAACGCCAGCGTAAGCCGGCAGGCCCGGATCAGCAGGATGGTCCTCCAGTGGGAGCCCTTCGAACGAACCCCGACCCGGAAGATCAAGCGCTTCCT
>CAZTRQ010000322.1:0-1659 GCA_964616245.1 uncultured Spirochaetaceae bacterium
ATCGACGGGAACGGAACCGACGCTGCGGACCGGAAGCCGCCCGATGGCGCCTCCGGAAACCGCGGCGGTAGCGGTGACGACCCGCCGGGGGTCGTTGAACTCCTCCGCGGCGTAGGCGGCGCCCCGCTTGCACCGGTTACCGGTAACCTTCAGCTCGCCGTCGGGTTGTTTGTCCACGGACATCTGGCACCCGATTGGGCAGACGATACAGGTTAGCTCTTTGTCTTCGCTCCGAAGTCGTATCAGTTTTTGGTTCTCTTTGATCACACTTCTGTCCTCAGTACTGTGCGGCCGCTACACCAGCGCAACTTCGACCCGCTCTCCCTGCTCTCCGTCTCGGATAAGCTCTTCGGCTTCCGCTCCCGAGAGCTCGATGCTTATCATCTCGGAGGGCTGGACGTGGTGCTGCTTGAACTGCTTCCAGACCTCGCCGCCGAGGCGCACCTCGACCACCGCCCCCACCTTAGAGATCAGGCTCCGCAGATAGAGGTGGTTCTCCCCGTCGAGGCGGATCTTTCCCGGGGCTACGTAGCGGACGTTACTCCCAGCGACGATCGGCAGCTCCCGGGGATCGGCTTCGCCTTTCAGGTATTCGGCGGCCGCCTTCCCGGCTCGGGCCGACTCCTCGGCGACAAAATCTACCAGGTCGTGGATGTGCAGAACATTGCCCGCCGCAAATACGCCGGGAATGTTCGTCATCAGGCGGGAGTCGACGACCGGTCCCTGGGTCTGTTGATCGAGGGCGACGCCGATCTCCCGGGAGAGCTCGTTCTCCGGGATCAAACCGACCGAAAGAAGAAGGGTGTCGCACTCGAGGTCGAAGCTGGAATCGGTCCGGGGAACGCCGTTCTCTAGGGGACAGACGGTCACCCCGGAGACGCGGTCGGCACCGTGGATTTCGGTTACGACATGACCCAGATAGAGGGGGATGCCGAAGTCGTCGAGGCACTGGACGATGTTCCGGTTTATCCCCGAGGGCACCGGCTGGATCTCGATGACGGCCTCTACCTCGGCGCCGATAAACTTCATCCGCCGGGCCATAATCAGTCCGATGTCCCCGGATCCGATAATAACCACACGGTGTCCTGGAACGTAGCCGTTCATGTTGACAAGGCGCTGGGCCGCACCCGCGGTAAAGACCCCGGCCGGCCGGGTCCCGGGAATGCGAATACTTCCCCGGTTACGCTCTCGGCTTCCCATTGCGAGGACCATCGCCCGGGCATGTATCCTCTCGAGACCCCGCTCTTCCGAGAGGGCCCGAACGTCGAAGCCGCCGTTCTCCCGAGTAACACCGAGAGCCGTGGTGCCGGCGAGAAAGCGGACACCGGTACCGTGGAGATCCGAGACGTAGCGCTCGGCATATTCCGGGCCCGTCAGCTCCTCGCCGAACTCGTGGATTCCGAATCCATTGTGGATGCACTGCCGCAAGACGCCTCCGGGGCGGCTTTCTCGGTCGAGAATGACCGCTTCCAAGCCCTCCGCCGCTATTTCCTTCGCTGCGGCCATCCCGGCGGCCCCTCCGCCGATAATCAGGACGTCGGTACGGCGACTCCGGATAGAGCCGCCGGGTGATAGGTTGTTACCCGGGGCCGAGCTCTCGGCCGGGGTCTGGTTCCCGGCATCGGCCGGATTCCCCACCGAGGCCTGGTTCCGGGCATG
>CAZTRQ010000323.1:0-1629 GCA_964616245.1 uncultured Spirochaetaceae bacterium
GACCGGATAGAGCCCGGTCCGTGAATGACTATAGCGGCTCCACCTTATCGCTCAAGATTGACTCAAATCGCTCCGTCGCTTGCCGGGAAGCCGGGATCTTGAGTGTACCTTTGGAGTGCAGATAGTTACCGTTTCCCGTGAATGCGAACGCGATTTCCGCTATTGCTTCCAAAATCTCGTACGTAGACTCGCCGGCATGCAGTGCCCGTCCAAGGTCCTCTACTCGATCCGCTAGCGTGTCGATGACTTCCGCGAAGAGACGGATCGATCTTTCGCGTTGCCCGGGTCCTTGATTGACCGCTTGGGACATCGTGCCATGCGCCGCGTTGAGCACAGAATGCGAAAACGCCAACCTTCGATCGTATTCGATGTTCTGCACTCGACTTATGGCTCCGTACGCCGCGCTCATAAAATAGAGGACCTCGTGAATGGAGCTTTCGGATCGCATATGCTCCACGGCAATCTCGAACTCGTTCTTCATGTAGTCTCTAAGAAACTTGTCCACGGGCTTGCTCCTATTTCCGATCTACTCCGCAGTGACCATTTCCACCCTCGGCGGCTGGGTCAGGCCCGAGGCGTTGCCCGGAAATTGCAGTATCCGGCCCGAAGTACTGTCGCTCGTTGCGTTTGCACAGGCCGAGCCTTCGATTGCATCGGAAGACGCAGTTGTCCCAACCCGGTCGATATCCGGCCGGGGACTTGTCCGTCGTCGGAGCAGTTTGATGCCCTCGGAAAGAGACCGCTCAAGCACTTCGTTGACCGATACACCATTACGAGCGGCCAGCGACTTGGCCGCTTGCCGTTGGCGGTACGGTACCATCACCATGTAATCTGCGTCCAACGTGATACCCAGCCGGCCACCGACGGCATTGGAGAGCCTTACCAGGAAGTCATAACTTGGTTTGCGCCCCATGTTCTCGAAACGCGACACCACAGACTGACGGCTTCCAATGGCACCTGCGACATCCTCTTGGCTTAGGTCTTTCGATTCTCGCATATGCGCAAACTCGACAATTATCCTGCTTAACGGGCCCCAGTAGTCGGCGATACCGTTTTCTTCAGGCTCTTCCAAAGACGGAAGGAGGTCGCCGACGGACAGGCTTGTCCTTGGTTCGTTTTCGCTCATTTTCTCATCAACTCCCGGTAGTTTCGCTCTGCCTCCGCGACCACCTGTCTGTCGGCGCGGGCCGTCTTCTTGAGTTCCATCGACAACAGAACGATCATTGGATCTCCGGAGAGACCCGTGTGGTAGCAGAAGTATATCCTGACCACGCCGCCTCGCCTGGTCTTCGGAATGCGGAACTCCCAGATCGGTTCCGAGCTATTTCGAAGGCGGCTGACCTGCGCCCTTTTTTGGTACATGGAGAGGTCATCGCAGTTTTTCTCCACGTCTAGGAGCACCTCGCGGACAAGGGAATACAATTCTTGGTGCTTCCTTTTGAGTTTCTCGATCGTCCTGAATACGGATGTGGCGCCTGTGTTTTCGCCCGACAGATCCGGATAGAAACGAACCTTCAATCATTCTCCCCATAAACTATAGCCGTTTGGCTATATCGTCAAGCCGAACCGCGTGGGTCTTCCCCACTCCGACGACAAGTATATCACCGGGAGCTCCGCATCTGTTAGAAT
>CAZTRQ010000324.1:0-1623 GCA_964616245.1 uncultured Spirochaetaceae bacterium
GCCGGCAGCCGGTCAACTCCCGTCCGGCTCGAGGCGGACCTCGTCGTAGCCAAACACCTCGGCGAAGGATTCGGCGACGGCGTCCTTTACCATCTCCGGGTTCGGGGTGTGGCCGAGGAGCCGTTCGAGGGAGGTCTGGCCCCGGTCCCGGATGCCGCAGGGGATTATCCAGCCGAAGTGGGAAAGGTCCGGAGCGACGTTAAAGGCAAAGCCGTGCATCGTCACCGCCTCTTTGACGGCGATTCCGATGGCCGCGATCTTTTCGTTACCGACCCAGACCCCCCGGTGCTCCGGGTCCCGCCCCGCCTCGACCCCGAAGTCCGCGGCCAAGAGGCGAATAAAGACCTCTTCTAAGTTCTCGACAAACTTCTTGAGCTTCCGCTGGTGTTGATAGAGATGAAAGATAACGTACCCCACGAGCTGCCCCGGGCCGTGGTAGGTCGTCTCCCCGCCCCGCTCGATGTAGTGCACCGTCGCCCCGGCCGCCGCAAGGGCTTCCCGGGGGGCGAGAATATCGGCTTCGACGGCGCTCTTGCCCATGGTGATAACCGGGGGGTGCTCGAGAAGGTAGAGGGTGTCGGGGATTTCTTCGCGCTGCCGTTGTGTAACCGCGCGACGTTGCATCTCTAGAGCGTCCTCGTAACCGATGCGCCCGATATCGCAAATCCTTAAAATCATCCCGGAATTTCACCTTTTCTTACCCTTTCCGTCAACAATACCTCTGCCCTCTTAACGCCGTACGTGCTACACTACCACGAGAAAGGAGCGATCCTCTATGGCAACATATCCACACCTTCGAAAGCCCGACTGGCTCAAGGTTAAGCTCAATAGCAACGCCAATTATAATTTCCTCAAGAACCTGATGAAGGACGAGCGGCTCAACACCGTCTGCGAGGAAGCCAAGTGCCCGAACATCCACGAATGCTGGGGAGAGCACAAGACCGCAAGCTTCATGATCCTCGGGGACACCTGCACCCGGCGCTGCCGCTTCTGCGCGGTAAAGACCGGTATGCCCGGGGCGGTAGACTACGGGGAACCGGCGCGCCTCGCCGCCTCGGTGGCCCAGATGGGTCTCAAACATGTGGTGGTCACTATGGTAAACCGGGACGACCTGCCCGACGGTGGTGCGTCGGTCCTCGCCGCGACGGTCACCAAGATACGTGAGCTCGCCCCGGAGTGTGGCATCGAGGTTCTCTCCTCCGACCTGATGGGGGATCCTGAGGCCATCCGGGTAGTCTGCGAGAGCAAGCCCCACATCGTCAGCCACAACATCGAGACCACCCGGCGTCTGACCCAACAGGTACGCTCCCGGTCCAACTACGACCGGTCGCTGGAGTTCCTCCGGTTGGCTAAGGAAATAGACCCGGAAGCGGTCACCAAGTCGAGCATGATGCTCGGCCTCGGCGAAACCGAAGAGGAAATTCTCGAAACGATGGACGACCTCTTGGCCAACAACGTCAGCCTCCTAAACCTCGGTCAGTACCTCCAGCCGACTCGGAACCACATCCCGGTGCAGAAATACTGGACCCCCGAGGAGTTCGCCCGGCTAAAGGAAGCCGCCCTGGCCAAGGGCTTTACCCACTGCGAGGCGGGGCCCCTCGTCCGGTCGAGCTACCACGCCGG
>CAZTRQ010000325.1:0-1621 GCA_964616245.1 uncultured Spirochaetaceae bacterium
GCCGCTTGCCAAAGCAGATAGTTTTGTTTACGTATAAACCGTACGAGCGACTCCGGGTCGCAGAAATCCGTACTCCCAGGGGAGCATCGTTGAAAACAACCGCCGCCAGAATGCATGGCGCTCGGGACATTCGGGTTGAATCGTTCACTCTTCCCCCACTCGCCGAGGGGGCGCTTTGCGCTCGAATCGTTACCGACAGCGTCTGCACGGCGACGTATAAAGCACTCCTCCAGGGCTCTGAGCACAAGCGAGTGCCGAAAGATACCGCCTCTCGACCCGTCATTACGGGTGGGGGGCTCTGGAATGCCCAAGCGGAGAGAATAGTTCTGGACGAGTCCCCGGATGTCGCGTGAAATGAAGAGACCAAAGATGGTCATCTTCGGGGCCGGAAGTATAGGGCGATCCTTTGTAGCTCCTGTTTTCGCCCGGTCCGACTTTCAGATCGTATTCGTGGATATCTCGAAAGAAATAGTTCGCGAGCTCAATCTGCGAAACTCGTATCGGGTCGTCGAGAAGCAGGACGGCAAGCCAGACCGCGAAAGCGTAGTCAGTCCTGTCCGGGGTGTCCTTGTCGACGACACGGAGGCCGTCGGCGGAGAGCTGCGCGACGCGAGGCTGGCCGCGACGGCCGTCGGCGAAAGCGCCTTCGATTCTGTTATTGGCTCCATCGCTAGAGCAGCGGCAACTCGTTCGGAACCCTTGGACATCGTACTTGCCGAGAACATCCACCACGCCGGGACCCGAGCCCGGACTGTAATGCAGGAAAAGGGGCTGGACCTAGGCAAGATATCGGGTGCTTTTGGGTTCGTAGAGTCGAGTATCGGCAAGATGGTTCCGGTTATGCCGTCGGCTATTCGAAAACGGGATCCACTTTTGTGCTGGGCGGAGCCGTACAACACCCTCATAGTCGACAGAGACGGTTTTCGAAATCCGATTCCGGACGTAGCGGATTTATTCACGGTGGCGCCCATCGAACCCTGGGTGGATCGGAAACTCTACATCCACAACCTTGGACACGCGGCTGCGTCCTACCTCGGTTTCGTCCACAACCCGGAAGCAGAGTACCTCTGGGAGGTGCTCCAAACGAGCTCCGTAAGCAGCCAAGTTCACGCCGCGATGACGCGTTCGGCGGAGGCTCTGAGATGCCGCTACCCCGATGCCTTCACCAGAGGAGAGCTGGCTGACCACGTGGAAGACCTTATTGCGCGATTCCGGAGCCGTGCGCTGGGCGACACTATCCACCGAGTTGGCAGAGATCTCCGACGAAAGTTGCACAGAGACGACCGCGTCGTCGGTGCTATTCGAATGGCCATGAGCGCCGGGCTCGACCCAGCTCCGCTATTGACGGTCTTTGCTTCGGCAGTCCGGTTTCGTAAGAGACCCGCCGACGGCGAGCAACTACAAGCCGATCGTGAGTTTGTGTCGCGCTTCGACGCCCAGGGAGTCAATTGGATTCTTGACGAGGTGGTCCAGGTAAAGCAGGACGAGACCGAACTACGAAGCCTCTTGGAAAAGGCTCTAAAAAGCTGAGAGCCTGGTTCGCGCTTATCACCGGCGCAACGAATAGCGCCGCCGGGGTAGCCACTCCGCGGTACCACCCACTACTATGCCTCCAATGCGG
>CAZTRQ010000326.1:0-1617 GCA_964616245.1 uncultured Spirochaetaceae bacterium
TCGACTCTCCGGAGGTGCAGGAGATCTGCGACTACCGGCAGTACTTCGTCTACGACATCCGGATTCGCGACAGCGAGCGGGTCGACGAGAAAAGCGGCAAGCCCTTAGAGTCCTACCTCTCCAAGGTGCTCCGGGAGAAGTCCGGCGGAGAGACCCAGACCCCCTACTACGTCGCCATCGCCGCGAGCTTCCATCGCTTCTACCGGGACAACCCCCAGGCTATTCGCCTGGTCTGCTTCGACGAGGCCTTCAACAAGATGGACGACGAGCGGATCGGGCGGATGCTCGACTTCTTCCGGAAGCTCAACATGCAGGTGGTTACGGCGGTGCCGACGGAGAAGATCGAATCCGTCGCCCCCCACATGGACGTGACGAACCTGGTTATCCGCAAGAACTACGACGCCTTCGTGCGCCGTTACGAGCACATCCCGGACGCCGAGCCGTGATCCTCGATTCCCTCGGGCGGGCGATCCTTACCGCCTTCGCCGATGCCTACCCGAGCTCCGCCCACTACCGCGGAGGAAAAAAGCTTCGCCTTGGCAACTGGTCCCGGCGCCTTCCGGAAATCGAACAGGACGTGGAGGAGCGGGAGGCCTTCCTGTCGGCGGTGGAGGCCCTGGCGGCCGAGAGGGTTATTTCGGTCAAGTGGGAGCGCTTTCGGGTGGGGGAATCGGTCGATGCCCTCTACCTCGAGGATCCGGAGAAGCTCTACGGGATGATCGGCGCGACGACGCCCTGGGAGCGCCGGGAGGAGCTTCTCTCGGCCCTCGGGCGTCCCCCGTGGACGGAGCCCGCTTTGGCGGAGCTCTCCGATCGGCTCCGATCCCTCTTGGAGGAGCACCATCCCTTGCCCGTCTCCGAAGCCGGAGAGCTTACCGACCTCGGCCGGATTCTTCTTCTAACCGAGGCCGACGTTCGGGGGCTGCCGCTTCGGGCCTTAAGCATCCGCCTCTTCGGAGACAGCAAGCGGTTGGAACGGCTCCTGCCGGCAACCGACAAGCTATCGGGCGAGGCCGACGGCGAGGCGCTCTCCTCCCGCTTAGGGCTAAAGCGATCCTACCCCGAGGCCGGCTTCTCCCTCTTCGGCTCTGCGAGCCTGGCCTCCGGTTCTTGGCAGCTCTCGGGAGAACCTCTCACCGTGCCGCTTCAGACCATCCGGGCCATACGCGCGCTCCACTTACGCCGCCCAGAGCGCACCGGGTCCCCCTGGGTGCTCTCGGTTGAAAACAAAGAGAGCTTCTACGCCGTGACCGAGGCGGCCCGCCGGGGGTGGAATGATTCTGCCGGCGGCGGTGCGCCGCCCTCTGCGGTCGTGTACACCGCGGGACACCCCGGGGACGCGGTCCGGGCCCTGCTCGTTCTGTTGGCCCGGGAGGCTTCGGCGGTCCTGCACTTCGGCGACATGGACCCCGACGGCCTCTTAATCCTCCAGGAGCTAACCGCCGGAACGGGCATCGCCGTCCGTCCCTTCTCTATGGACGAGCCAACCTATCGCCACTTCCTGCCGTACGGACGCCCCCTGCCGGAAGCCGCCCTGGTGCGCCTAAAGGACGTCCACCTTCCGGAGCTCCGGGCCCTGGCGACGGCCATCGGCGAAACCGGCATCGGCGTGGAGCA
>CAZTRQ010000327.1:0-1611 GCA_964616245.1 uncultured Spirochaetaceae bacterium
CGGGGGCTCTCTCGGGGGCTCTCTCGGGGCCGCCGACGGCCGGTCGCCGGCGGATCTCGAGCGCTTCGGGATTGTGGCTCTTCCCGCGGGCGGGTGGATCTCCCGGACGGGGTATACCGGGGAGGACGGTTTTGAGTTGATGGTCGGTGCCGGGCAGGCTGCGGAGAGCTGGTCGGGCCTTTCGGGGGCCGCGGACCGGGCCGGTGTGCCCAGCGTGCCCGCAGGCCTCGCCGCGAGGGATAGCCTCCGCCTCGAGGCGGGGTTCGCCCTCTACGGCCACGAGCTCTCCGAGGAGATAACCCCGGTGGAAGCGAGACTGCTGTGGGCCTGCGATTTAGAGCACGACTTTGTGGGTCGGGAGGCAATTCTCCGGCGCCGGGATGCAGGCCCCGAACGCACCTTGAGGCGCTTGGTGGTGCGTAGCGGGGGAGTCCCCCGGGAGGGGTTTCCGGTCCTCGACGAGGAGGGCCGGCGGGTGGGCGCTGTGGTTTCCGGCGGTAAGGCACCCTCCTTCGATCTCTTCCTCGCGAACGCCTACGTCGACGCCGGCGTTCCGTCGTCCGACCGGTTGGCCGTCGAGATCCGGGGGCGCCGGGTGCCCGCGGAACAGCATCGAGGGCCCCTCTATCGCCCGGCTTACGAAACGCTTTTGCCGGCGCCGGACCAGCTCGACAGGAGCTCGGAGTTTTCGGGCAGGCATCTCGGCGTAGCCGATGATGCCCAACGCCGAAAGATGCTCTCCACGATCGGTGTAGCGTCGGTCAACGAGCTGATCCAAGAAGTCATCCCCGATGAGGTCCGGCGGGATACGGAGATGGAGCTCCCGGCGCCGCTGACCGAGGATGGGCTCCTCCGGCGTATGCGCGAGCTCGGCGGGAAGAATCGCGTGCTTCGAAGCCTGATCGGCATGGGCTACTCGGATACGATCACCCCGGCGGTTATCCGGCGGAACATCCTCGAAAACCCCAAGTGGTACACCTCCTACACCCCCTATCAACCCGAGATTTCCCAAGGACGTCTCGAGGCGCTTCTGAACTTTCAGACGATGGTCGCCGACCTGACGGGGATGGAGATTGCCAACGCCTCGATGCTCGACGAGGCAACCGCCGCGGCGGAGGCGGTGATGATGGCCTTCCGGCGGCATAAGCAGAACGAAAACGAGGAGCCGTCGGTGACTCTTTCGACGGGGCTCCATCCCCAGACCATCGCCCACATTCGAACCCGGGGGGAGGCTGCGGGACTCCGGGTCGATATAGCGGAAGAGCCGGAGATCGTCCCGGGTCTGGTTGCAGTCGTGGTGCAGTACCCCGACACCCGGGGCCGCGCCCACGACTACAGCCGGCTGGCCGCGGAGGCCCATGCGGCAGGCGCATCGGTTGTCGTTGCGACGGATCTCTTGGCCCTCACCCTGCTGTCGCCCCCCGGGGAGTGGGGAGCCGACGTCGTTGTCGGGAACAGCCAGCGCTTCGGGGTGCCGATGGGCTACGGCGGACCCCACGCCGCCTTCTTAGCGACCCGGGACTCCTGGAAGCGGCAGCTTCCCGGTCGGCTGGTGGGGGTTAGCCGGGACAGCCGGGGCGGCCGGGCACTCCGGCTCGCGCTTCAGACCCG
>CAZTRQ010000328.1:0-1608 GCA_964616245.1 uncultured Spirochaetaceae bacterium
TACTCCCTTCGCCACCGTTCGTAGTGGTCGTAGGCGTAGTGATGGACCGCTTGATCCGGGCCCCCGTGATGTTGCCTGTCCGCCTGGAAGTCCCCGGCGAGGCCCGGGAGCCCGATGGCAACCGGCCCGGTAACCGGCTGCTTGCGGATAGCGCTCTTTCGGCCGCTGGGGCCGAATGCTTGTGGCGCCCCGACGAGGAGGGCCGCTACGGTGATAACCTGCATGGCGCCACATTCTACACCGAGTGTCCCGTCGATACAAAATGGGCGGGGACAATTGGATGCAACATCCAAGAAAATGGAATATAATTTCTCTCAAGGTGAGTGACGAACAGACGAAAGACTATGATTTTGGTGACGAGTCGGGGATTTCCGAAGAGGACCGGAAAGAGATATCCGAGCGCATCGAAGCCGTAGCCCGGGAAAGCCGTATCGAAGTCACACCGGCGCTCTTTACCTTTAAGGGCACCCGGAGGAGCGCGACTCTTCCGATCCTCGCGAACGTCGTCGGGTTGGTTCTGATCGTCCTCGGCGTTCTCGGCGCCTATCTCACCTTTCAGCAACGGGAGGCTGAAATCTCCTCGTCCCAGGGAACCTTTACCACCGCCGAGGGGCGCCTGATTGCCGAGCTGCGGCGCCAGACGGAGGAGGAGCTTAGCTCCAAGGACCAACAGATGGTCCAGGTCCAACGGGAGCTGACCGACGTACAATTCGAGCGGGACCAGATTCTCGGCGAGATAGAAGAGCGGGTCCGCCAACGGGAGGAAGAGCTACGGCAGGCGCTTATCCAAGAGCTCGAGGCCGAGCGCGAACGCCTCCTCCGGGCCGGTGAATCCGAATCCCGGATAGCCGACCGCCTCTCGGAGCTCGAGAACAGTCTGGCGGAAGAAAACGCCGAGGCCCTCGCCGAGTTCCAAGCCGAGCTCGAGGCGGAGTACGCGACGAATCTGGCCCGGCTTCGGGCCCTCCAACGGCAGTACGAAGACGAGCTCCGGGCGCTTCAGCAGGAGCGTCTCGCGATCTCCCGGGAATCGGAGGTCCGGGAGCAGGAGATCCGGGAGCAGATCGTCGTCCGGCAGGCCCAGGGAGGCACCGCGGAGACGGCCCCCCGAACCTTTGTTATGGAAGCGCCCCCGGCGGATTCTCCTGAGCTCCTCGCGGCCCGGGCGGAGCTTGCCCGAATCTCCGAAGAAGAGAATCAGGAGGCTCTGGTTGACGCCCAGATAAACGGCCTCTACCGGGACATTGCCCAAAGGGTCGTCGACGAGGAGTATACCCGGGCGCTCAATCAGCTTGCGACCTTGCGGACCCTTATCACCGATCCGGATTTTTCCTCCCTCCCGGGAATGCGCCAGCGCCTCGAAGTCGACCTGACCGTCGCCCGGGCCTTGGAGGCGTTGATTCAAGAACAGATGGCGGACCGAGAGGTCCTCGATCAGACCAACGCGCTCTTCGACGAGCTGCGGGGCCACGTCGAGGATGCCCAGGAGTACGCCCGGCGGGGCGACGAGAGCGCCGCCCGGGACGCATACCTCGCCGCCTTCCGGGTATTGCCCGAAGTAGCCGAAGGCTACAGCTTTCTCTCGGGTCTCGAAGACGCGGGAACCGC
>CAZTRQ010000329.1:0-1605 GCA_964616245.1 uncultured Spirochaetaceae bacterium
ACATACCCCTCGTAGGCCGCGTGGGTGTGACCGCAGAGCACCACCTGCTCCGCTACATCGAAGGTCATTTCGACGATTTCGTCGGTATCCACTGAGGGGCCGATCCCTTCGGAGAAGGACCGCGGCGAGCCGTGGACGCAGAGCACGCTGCTCTTCCCGAGCTCGAGGGACTCAGAAAAGGGACGCTGCCCGAGGTGATGGACCGCTTCCAAAGAGAGCCGTTCGTTCGCGAACCGAAAGTATTCAAGGGCGCGCTGCTCCTCCGGCGTCGTGGGCTTCCAGTCGGGGGAGATATCGTCGAACCAGTCGTCGGTGTTTCCCTGAACCCATGCCTCCATTTCCAGCTTCGACAGTAGATCGAAAACGGCCTCCGGGTCGGGCCCGTTGACTACCGCGTCCCCGAGAAAGATAAACCGTTCTACACCGCGATCGTTCGCATCCTGCAACACCGCCTGCAAAGCAACCGAGTTTCCGTGAGTGTCAGAAAAAACGCCTAAACGCACCGCTTACCCTAACCGCACCACCTACGTTGATATCCTAAAGTGGAAGGCTTGTCGAGACAGGTCGCCCTAGACTCGTTCCCAGTTCCCGGACACCTCCGAGGCAAAGAGGGCGTCGAGGACACGCTGGTTCGCCAAAGCGTCGGCGAGGGGTGTGATTCCCTCTGGCTCTTGGCCTCGAAGCGCGAGGGAAAAGAGTTCGAGCTCTTCGCCGTAATGGTCCACCGCCTCGAAGGAGACCTCCCGGGTTCCGATGGTATCGGTTACCACCACCACGGCCGGGGTGTCCGCCGGCGTATTGAAGGGCACCGCCACGTCGATCCCACCGGAGCTGCCGTAGACCGCCACGTGCTGGTGAGGGTGGGTCAAGGTCCCGGCAGTCAAGGTCGCCTGGGCGTCTCCGAAATCGAGAATTGCCGAAGAAAGGGTGTCGGTACCCCACTCCGGGTGTCGGTTAATCAGCGAAAGAACCCTCGTCGGTTCTCTCCCGACCAAAAAGCGGGCCGAGGAGACGTTGTAGCACCCGATATCGTAGAGGGCACCTCCGGCGGTCTCGGTACGGTTTCGAATGTTTGCCGGGTCCTGGTTGTTGTAAAAGAAGGTCGACTGAACCGCCCGGATGGTGCCGATCGCTCCACTCCGGACGAGGTCGTGAACATGAAGCCACTGGGGATGGAAGCGGTACATAAAGGCCTCCATCAAAAGCACCCCCTTGGCTCCGCAGTGGGCAATCGCCTCTTCTACCTCGGCGGCGTTTCGGCCGAGCGGCTTCTCGCAGAGGATGTGTTTCCCGGCATCAGCGGCTTTCTTGATCCACTCGAGATGGAGGTTATTCGGCAACGGGATGTACACCGCCTCTATTTCGGCGTCTTCTAGAAGCTCCTCGTAGCTTCCGTAGGCTTTCGGTATCCCGAACTCCCCCGCCGCCTGCGACGCCTTCTTCTGGTCTCGGGAAGCTATCGCGTCCCAGGTAACCAGCTCCGAGTCCCGCCCGGGGACAAACACTTTTTTGCGGAATATTCCGGCAACGCCCAAAACGCCCCACTTAACTGCTTTCATGCTAAAAGCGTAGTCTTCCGGGGACCGGTGTGCAAGTGAGAAGCCG
>CAZTRQ010000330.1:0-1586 GCA_964616245.1 uncultured Spirochaetaceae bacterium
ACCTTATCCCCCGGTAAGCTCGGTAAAGGCTGCGATCGCCGTTTCGATGTCCTCAGAAGTTACGTCGAGGTGGGTAACCATACGAATGCGTCCCGTTACGACGCTAACCGAGACCCCGCGGGTCAAAAGGCCTTCGGCAAGCCCGGAGGCCCCACCGAGTTTTTCGTCTACCAAAAGAAAGACCATATTCGTGGAGGGGTTCGGGTTTGCCACTTCAATTCCCGGAAGCCCGGCGAGTCCCCGGGCGAGGCGCCGGGCGTTCTCGTGATCCTTAGAGAGACCCGCGACATGGTGATCGAGGGCGTAGAGGGCACCGGCGGCGATAACCCCCGCCTGGCGCATCGCACCGCCGAAGAGGTGCTTAAAGCGACGGGCCGCCGCGATAAAATCCTTGCTTCCCGCAAGGGCCGCTCCGACCGGCGCCCCGAGCCCCTTGGAAAAGTCGATCCACACCGAGTCGAAGAGCCTTCCGAAATCCTTCGGGTCGGCTCCTAAAGCCGTCGTGGCGTTAAAAAGCCGGGCACCGTCGAGGTGAGTCGCAAGCCCCTTCTCCCGGGCCGTCTCGACTACCGCTTCCGTTTCGGCGAGGGTCCAGACCGTACCGCCGCCAAAATTGTGGCTCTGTTCTAAGCAGACCAACCGGGCCGGGGCCGCGTAGGGGTACGGGGCCGACCGGCTCTCCTCCAGAGCCGCAACGAAGTCCGCGGCGGTAAAGATGCCGGTCTCGGTGGGAATCGCTTCGATAAGAACCCCCGAGGCGAGGGCGGCTCCCGCGGACTCCGCTCGGATAATGTGGGACATACTCTCGGCGAATACGACGTCCCCGGGATACGTATGGGCCTTTACCCCGACGAGATTACACATGACTCCCGACGGAAGATAGAGCGCGTCTTCGTGACCCAAAAGCGCGGCCACCCGCTCGCAGAGAGCGTTGACCGTCGGGTCCTCCCGGCGCTGCTCGTCTCCGACTTCGGCCGCCGCCATCGCCTTTCGCATGCCCTCCGTCGGCGTGCTGGCGGTGTCGCTGCCGAGGGGAATCAATCGTTTGTCTGCCATGGTCGCAGTAGAACACTAATGGTACGGGGATTCAAGGGCGGGATGGGAGGTGATACACTCAGCGGCGTGAAGCCTTTTGTCGAGACGCTGTCCCCCGCGGTCACCGGGGAGCTCAGGGAGTTCTTTCTGAACCTGCCGGAGCTCAACCGAAACCTGGCACTCGCCACCTGTCGATGGCGCCGGACAACCGTTAGGATGGTTTCGGTGGTTCTCTTCCGGGAACGCCTCTACTTTCAGACGCATGCCGGGTCCTCCAAAGCGCGGCAGATCCGGTGGAACTCCCGGGTGGCTCTCTCCGGGGGGCCGCTTACCGTAGAAGGCCGGGCACGCTCCATAGGGCATCCCCTAAACGCCGCCTACGCCGAGATTTCCGATGCCTACCGGGCCGCCCACCCGGGCTCCTTTGCCCACTTCTCCCGCCGTCCGGAGCAGCGGCTCTTCGAAATCGTACCGATTCGGTACCTCTATTGGCGCCGGGAGGGCTCCACCCCATTTAACGAGGTGTGGATGCCTCCGGCGAAAGCTCCGGG
>CAZTRQ010000331.1:0-1560 GCA_964616245.1 uncultured Spirochaetaceae bacterium
TCGGCGACCTTTACCGCCACCTGCCGGCCGCCGACACTCACCGTCGCGCCGTCGATGGTTACCGTGTGGCTGGTCCCGTCGACGGTAACCCCGTAGTGCCGGGGCCCGGTTTCTTTGGGTTTCTTCTTCCGGACGTTGACCGTGGCTTCCCCTTTGAGGAAGGCGACGCCCTTCTCGAGGCAGGTCGCCGAAATAAAGACGTTCTCCTCGCTCTTCTCCAAGCCCGCCTCATCTAAGCGCGCCTCCGCGGCGGCCCGGCCCTTCTTCGGGTCGCGGTCGTTTATCTCCCGGGCGCTCTCGGTGGTCGGCTCCATCTTCAGCTGCTCGGCGGCGATCCCGACGATCTCCGGGTCCGGTGGCAAGGGAGTCTTGCCGAAGTAGCCCAAGACCATCTTTCCGTAGCCCTCGGCGATCCGTTTCCAGGAACCGAAGAAGACGTTGTTGAAGGCCTGCTGGAAGTAGAACTGGCTTACCGGGGTTACCGAGGTTCCGAAACCGCCCCGGGCGACGACTTCGCCCATCGCCCCGATAATCTCGGGAAAGCGGTCCAAGGTGCCGTTGTCCCGCATCATCTGGGTGTTCGCCGTCAGGGCTCCGCCGGGCATCGGGGAGAAGGGGATCATCGGCTCGACGGTCGCCGCCTCGGGGGGCTGGAAGTAGTCGGCCATCTGCTCCTTGAAGACCTCCTCCGCCTCGAGAACCTTGTCGATGTCGATCCCGAGGTCGTAGTCGGTCCCCCGGAGGGCGTGCCACATGGCAACAATATCGGGCTGGGCGGTGCCCCCGGAGGCGGGAACCATGCTCGCGTCGATGCCGTCGGCCCCGGCCTCCAAGGCCGCCTTGTTGCAGATAATGCTGGTGCCTGCGGTCTCGTGGGTGTGGTAACGCAGATGGACGTCGGGACCGAGGAGCTTCCGGGCCGCCTTGATCGACTGATACACCGTCTCCGGCGTCGCGGTTCCCGAGGCGTCCTTGTAGCAGACCGAGGAAAAGGGCACCCCGGCGTCGAGAATCTTCTGTAGCGTCGCGGTGTAGAACGCCTCGTCGTGGGCCCCGGAGACCCCCGGGGGAAGGCCCATCAGCGTCACGCAGACCTCGTGCTGAAGCCCCGCGTCGTGGATACAGCGGCCGCTGTAGTCGAGGTTCTCCACGTCGTTTAAGGCGTCGAAGTTCCGAACCGTGGTCACCCCGTGCTTCTTAAAGAGCTCGGCGTGCATCTTGATGATGTCGCTCGATTGGGAATCGAGGCCGACGACGTTGACCCCCCTCGCGAGGGTCTGCAAGTTGGCCCCGGGGCCGGCGGTTTGCCGGCAGGCGTCCATCATGTCGAAGGCGTCTTCGTTGCAGTAGAAGTAGAGCGACTGAAACCGGGCCCCGCCGCCGATTTCGAAGTGGGTAATCCCCGCTTCTTTGGCGGCCTCCAAGGCCGGGAGAAAGTCCGCGGTTAGCACCCGGGCGCCGTAGACCGACTGAAAGCCGTCCCGGAACGCCGTAATCATTACATCAACTCTCTTCATCCCCGTTATCCTTTCTGCGGTCGTAGTCGTAGGCAGCCGCGGC
>CAZTRQ010000332.1:0-1553 GCA_964616245.1 uncultured Spirochaetaceae bacterium
CTCTTTATGAAACGGGTAAAGGCGGACGGAACGTGGACCCTCTTCTCCCCGGACGAGGTCCCCGATCTTCACGAGACCTACGGGAAGAACTTCGAAACCCGGTACCTCGAGTACGAGCGCTTGGCCCGGGAGGGCAAGATCCACAAGTGGAAGGAGGTCGAGGCGCTCAAGCTCTGGCGGAAGATGCTTACCCGCCTCTTCGAGACGGGGCACCCCTGGATTACCTTCAAGGATCCGTCGAACATCCGGAGCCCCCAGGACCACGCCGGCGTCATTCACAATTCCAATCTCTGCACAGAGATTACCCTGAACAACTCCGAAGACGAGACAGCGGTCTGCAACCTCGGGTCGATAAACCTCGCCCGGCACGTCGGCCCCGAAGGCATCAACCCCGACACCATCGGGGCGACCATTCGGACCGCGATGCGGATGCTCGACAACGTAATAGACATCAACTACTACCCCACTGAAGAGGCCCGGAGGAGCAATATGCGGCACCGCCCCGTCGGGCTCGGGGTGATGGGATTCCAGGATGCCCTGTTTACGGTCCGGTATCCCATGGACAGCCCGGACGCCGTCGACTTCGTCGACGAGGTTATGGAGATTATCTCCTACAACGCAATACTGGCCTCCAGCGAGCTCGCCGCCGAGCGGGGCGCTTACGAGAGCTATAAGGGGAGCAAGTGGGACCGGGGAATCTTTCCCATCGACACCCTCGACATCCTCGAAGCCGAACGGGGCGAGAAGGTTCAGGTCAACCGAAAGAGCCGCCTCGATTGGGCCCCGGTGCGGGAGCACGTCGCCAAACACGGAATGCGGAACTCCAACACCATGGCTATCGCCCCGACGGCGACCATCAGCAACATCGCCGGCTGCTTTCCGTGCATCGAGCCGATCTACAAGAACCTCTACGTAAAGTCGAACATGTCCGGCGAGTTCACCATCGTCAACGAGTACCTCGTCCGGGACTTAAAGGAGCGGGGCCTTTGGGGCGACGCGACCTTGGATCAGCTTAAGTACTACGACGGTAACGTATCGCTGATGGAGGACGTCCCGGAGGAGCTTAAACGGCTCTACAAGGAGGCCTTCGACATCGACGCCGTCGAACTCTTGCGCCTGACCGCCGTTCGGAGCAAGTGGATCGATCAGAGCCAGAGCCACAACGTCTTTATCCGGGGGAGCTCCGGCAAGAAGCTCCACGACACCTACATGGCCGCCTGGGAGATGGGGCTCAAGACGACCTACTATCTGAGGTCCCTCGGCGCTTCGCAGATCGAGAAATCGACCCTCGACGCCAAGAAGTACGGCTTTACCCAGAAACGGCAGTATCAGGGCGCCGGCAACGCGGCTGGTGCCGAAGCCGGAGCCGGCGAGCCCGGGAGCACCCCGGAGCCGCTAATCGCCGACGGCGCCCCGGCCCCGACGACACCACCGTCGGCGCACAGCGGCCAAGCGAGCTCCCCGGCCCACGCCGGTTCCGCAGGCCCGGCGTCTCCCTCGGGCGCCGATTCGACCACCTTCGTGGCGAAGACCATGCCGGCAACGGAAGTGAC
>CAZTRQ010000333.1:0-1547 GCA_964616245.1 uncultured Spirochaetaceae bacterium
TCGAAGAAGGCCGGCGTCATAAAATGCGCGTCGAAGGGGCCGAGCTCCTCGGAGAGGACATCCGTCTCGACCGGGTAGTGGCCCCGGAGGGTCGAATCCGACCGGCTTACGACAAGCCAGGGGCGGCCGTAGTCGGCGAGCGGTTTCGAGAGGTTCTTGCAGACCTCCCTCGTTATCTGTGCGGCACGATCCGGGGAAACGCTCCGGGTGTTGGTAAGGACAAAGAACAGCGGCGAATCATCTTCCAGGGCGTACCGGAGGGTGTCCGGGTCCCACTGAGTCAGAAGGAGGCAGCTGTGGACCGTCTGCGAACCGGTAGGGTCGTCGTCGAGTACGATAATTTTTGGGTGCATGGTGTCCCCCCTTGTTTACTCCGCCGGCTCGTAGCCGAGTCGGGCGGAAAGCACCGCCGCCGTCTCTCTAAGGCGCTGCGACACCGCGTCCACCCGCTCACCGTTCATCCGGCTCACCGGGCCGGAGATGCTTACGCTGCAGACGACCTTTCCGGTGTAGTCGCGAATCGGCGCCGCGACGCAGCGAACCCCTTCTTCGCACTCCTCGTCGTCCATCGCGAACCCCTTCGCCGTAACGCGCGAAAGCTCCGCGGTCAGGTCTTCGAGGGATCCGATGGTGTTGGCCGTTAGCGCCGGAAGCCCCGTCTCTGCTGCGAGCTCCGAAAGCTCCGCCGGCGAATAGTTTAAGAGCAGCGACTTTCCGACCCCGGTGCTATGCAGGGGGGCTCGTTTTCCGATCCGCTGCAAGGTCTGGAGCATGCTTCCCGGGCCCTCGACCACATCGACGTAGACCACCTCCCGGGACTCCTCGACGGCGAGGCAGGAGGACTCGCCGATCTCCTGCGTGAGCTCCTCCAGAGCGGGATGGATGATGTCGCGTATTCCGTAGCTCGTTCGGATCTGCTCGGCGATGCCGCAGAGCTTGAAGGTGAGGGAGTAGCGTTGATTCTCGGTATTCTGGGTGATGTAGCCCATCTGCATCAGCGTGTTGAGGAACCGCAAGGTGGTGCTTGCCGGTAACTCGGCGAAATGGGAGACATCCTGGAGGCGCATCGGCCCCCGGGTCTCCGCCATCCGCTCGATGATACGCATGACCTTCTCTACCGACTGGTTTCGCTTGACTGCTTTTGGCGCGAGGGTACTCACGGAAGGAACCTTAGCCTCCGAAGCCCGGAGTATCAAGGGGTTTCTCTTAGTGAAACCGACTTTTTCTCGAAGGCGAGTCTATGCCTCCCCGACCTTCTCCGAGAGGGCGACTATCGACTCGTAGGGGAAGAATCCGGTGGCGTGGCCGTCGCTCCACTGCACGTAGAGGGCGTAGTTTCCCAGCGGTTTGACTTCCTTGGCGTGGATGTCCTCCGGAACGTCGTCGTAGCCGATCCGGCGCTCCCCGGTAAACTCGTCGACGCAGACCGCGCACTGGCAGTTGCCCCGAAGGGTTCGGTTGTCTACCCGGAAGACGCCCCGGCCGGGGATTCGCAGGGTGATCGCCGCCTCGTCGAAGGAGACCTCGGGCTTGAGGGCGCTCCAGGA
>CAZTRQ010000334.1:0-1547 GCA_964616245.1 uncultured Spirochaetaceae bacterium
CCGTCGATGTTCGCGTAGGTAACAAAGAAGGAGTAGGAGTTCCAGAAAGGAATGATGACGGTCTTCAAGACCTCCCGGACCCCGTCGTCGGAATACTTAAGGTCTTCGGCCCGGACGACAGCGGAGTTCATCAGGAAGAGGCGCAACGCATCGGCTCCAAAGTTGTCGATAATGTCCTTCGGGTCGGTGAAGTTGCGCTCGCTCTTGCTCATCTTCTTGCCGTCTTCGGCAAGCACCAGGCCGTTGGTAACGCAGTTCTTGAAGGCCGGCTTCTTGTAGAGGGCCGCGGCGAGAACCGTCAGGGTGTAGAACCAGCCCCGAGTCTGGTCGAGCCCTTCGCAGATAAAGTCCGCCGGGAAGTTCTCCTCGAAGTACTCCTTGTTTTCGAAGGGGTAGTGGTTCTGGGCGTAGGGCATCGCACCGGATTCGAACCAGCAGTCGAGGACCTCCGGCACCCGGCGCATGGTCCCGGAGCCGTCGGGGGCCGGCCAGGTAATGTCGTCGACGTAGTGCTTGTGGAGATCCTCCACCTTCCGGCCGCTCTTCTTCTCGAGCTCCTCGATCGATCCGATACACTCGACATGGTCGCCGCCATCGGATTTCCAAATCGGAATCGGGTTACCCCAGTAGCGGTTCCGGGAGATGGCCCAATCCCGAGCGCCTTCGAGCCACTTACCGAAGCGGCCCTCTCGAAGGTGGTCAGGGACCCAGTGAACCTGGCTGTTTGCCGCGATCATATCCGGCTTGATCTTTTCGATGTCGACGAACCAGCTCGAGATCGCCCGGTAGATCAGCGGTTTCTTGGTCCGGTAGCAGTGTGGATAGGGGTGGAGATAGTTCTCCCGGCGAACGAGCTTTCCGTTCTCCTTGAGTATCCGGATGATCGGCTTGTCGGCGTCCTTGACGAAAAGCCCTTCGAAATCCGGGACCTCATTAGTAAAACGGCAGTCCGGGTCGATGGGGACGACGATCGGGAGCCCCGAGTCCTTGAGAACCTCGTAGTCCTCCTCTCCGAAGCCGGGAGCGATATGGACGATTCCGGTGCCGTCCTCGGTGGTTACGTAGTCCGCCTGGTGTGCTTGGAAAGCTCCGGAGGCCTTTAGATCCGCGAAATAGGGAAAAAGCGGGGCATAGCGGAGCCCCACCATCTCCTTCCCGAGGAAGGTGGCGATAACCTCGTACTCTTCCGGTGAGCGGTAGTAGGCGGCAATCCGCTCCTCGGCCAGGATAAAGTGGCTCTCGCCGTCCCGGAGGAGGGCGTAGGTGATGTCGGGCCCGACTGCCAACCCAAGGTTCGACGGCAGGGTCCAGGGAGTCGTTGTCCATGCCAAGACGGCGGTGTTCTCCGGGAGGGCGGTCTTTCCGATGGAGCTCCCCGGATCCACGTCGAAGCGAACGGTTATCGCGGGGTCGGTTACCTCTTGGTATCCGCCGAGGTTCACCTCGAAGTTGGAGAGCGGTGTCGCCAGACCGGGGCTGTACGGCAGGATGTAGTAGCCCTCGTAGACAAGGCCCTTTTCCCAGAGCTGCTTGAAGACCCACCAAAT
>CAZTRQ010000335.1:0-1546 GCA_964616245.1 uncultured Spirochaetaceae bacterium
GGCTGCTCTCGACAAACTCCCGGATCCGGGGGGGGCCGATTACGTAGAGCGGCTCGTCCCGGTCGACCTGGGAGGAGAGCATCAGAATACCCGGCAGCCCCGTCACGTGGTCCGCGTGGGTGTGGGAGATAAAGATTGCCGTTATCTTTTTCCACTTCAGGTTGAGGGCCCGCAAGGAGACCTGGGTACCCTCGCCGCAGTCGAAGAGAAAGAGCTCCCCCTCCCGCCGGAGAAGAACCGACGTCAGATGGCGGTGAGGCAAAGGCATCATGCCCCCCGAACCGAGGACAAAGGCTTCCATATTCATAGATCGGTAGTCTCGCTCGTTATCGCCCTAAGGCTCGACGTCCTGATCGTAGTCGACCTGAGGAAAGCCGAAGCCGTGGACCTGGAGAAACTCTTGCCGGTAGCCTTCGAGATCGGTCAGGCGTTCGAGGTTCTCCTCGGTAATCGTCGGCCAGACCGCTTCCACGGCGCCTTGGACATCGTCCCGCATCTCCCAGTCGTCGACCCGGATTCTGCCCTCGCCGTCGGTGGGAATCTCTCCCTCGGCGTAGAGTCGGTCGGTAAAGAGTCGGTAAATCTGCTCGATGCATCCCTCGTGGAGGCTTTTATCCTTCATCACCTTAAACAGGAGCGCCAAGTAGAGGGGCACCACCGGGATAACCGCGCTCGCCCGGGTAACGACCGCCTTGTTAATCGAGACGTAGGCGTCACCACCGAGCTCTTCGAGCTCCTTGTCGAGCTTCCGGGCGGTACTCTCGAGGTGGTCCTTCGCCCGGCCGATGGTACCGTCCCGGTAGACGGGCTTGGTCAAATCGGGGCCGAGGTAGGAGTAGGCAATCGTCCGGACGCCTTCGGAAAGAACGCCGGCGGATTTGAGCGCCTCGATCCACTCCTGCCAGTCCTCGCCCCCCATCACCTTTACCGTCGATTCTATTTCCTCTTCGTTCGCCGGCTCGACGGTTACGTCGCTTAAGGTGCCCTCCTGGGGGTCCACCGACCGGGCGTGGTAGGGCTCGCCGATCGGCTTGAGGGCGCTCCGCCACATGGTACCGTCCCCCTTCGGACGCACCCCGGTGGCCAGGCTGTAGATAACCAGGTCCACCGAGCCGTCGAGGTCGGACTTTATCTTATCTATTACGTGCTGTTTGGTTTCCGGCGAAAAGGCGTCGGCTTCTAAGGTCTCGGCGTAGAGCCCTTCTGAAGAGGCAAACTCTTCGAAGGCGCGGTTGTTGTACCAGCCGGGAGTTCCCGTCTTCTTGTCCGTCGGCTCCCGCTCGAAGGAGACACCGAGGGTCTTCGCCCCGCTGCCAAAAGCCGCCACGATTCTGGTCGCAAGGCCGTAGCCCCCGGAGCAACCGAGAATCAACGCCCGCTTCGGCCCCTCTATTCTTCCACGGTTCCGCACGAAGTCGATCTGCTCTTTTACGCCGACACGACATCCTACGGGGTGCGCATTCATGCAGATGCTATTTCGAATCATCGGTTTGATGACCATGAGTCCTACCCCCTGTCCGTAATTCTCCCCAAGCTACTCCAGGGG
>CAZTRQ010000336.1:0-1543 GCA_964616245.1 uncultured Spirochaetaceae bacterium
GGCGGAGCCTCCCGGGGATTTTAAGGAGTAGAGTATGGCAGGAAAGAAGAATACGGGACTGATCGTCCTTGCGGTTGTCATTGGGTTGGTCGTTATCGGTGGGCTCTGGATGGTCGGTCAGCGCAACCGCCTCGTGACCCTGGAAGAGCAGGTCGACGCCGCTTGGAGCGAGATCGACAATCAACTCCAACGGCGAAGCGACCTTATCCCGAATCTCGTGGCGACGGTCCAAGGCGTCGCAGACCAGGAGCAGGAAGTTTTTGGGCAAATCGCCGAGGCCCGGGCCCGCCTCGCAGGGGCTCAGACCGTCGGAGAGACGGCCGAGAGCTACGGCGAGCTGCAGGGCGCCCTTTCGCGGCTTCTCGTGATCGTGGAGAACTATCCGGTGCTTCGATCCAACGAGAACTTTATGCGGCTCCAGGACGAGCTCGCAGGAACGGAGAACCGGATCGCCGTGGCGCGGCAGCGGTACAACGAGACGGTACGGCAGTTCAACACGCGAATCCGTCTCTTCCCCACGAGCATTGTCGCGAATCGTCTGGGCTTGGAGCAGAAGGAATATTTCGAGATTCCCGAGTCCGCAAGGCAGGTACCCAGAGTCAATTTCGAGTAAGCTTAGGGTATGAAGTACACGAAACTCGGAAGAAGCGGAGTCAAAGTTAGTCGGCTCTGTCTCGGCACCATGAATTTTGGGCCCCGGACCAGCGAAGAGGAGTCCCACCGAATCCTCGACCGGGCCCTCGAGCTCGGCATCAATTTCGTAGATACCGCCGACCGTTACGGATTACCGAAGGATCCCGGTCAGACGGAGAGCATAGTCGGACGCTGGCTCAAGGCCGGCGGAAACCGGGACAACATCGTCCTGGCCACCAAGTTCTTCGGGCCGATGGGCCCCGGGGCCAACGACGAGGGCCTGAGCTTTTACCACATGCGGGCCGCCCTCGAGGCGAGCCTCCGACGCCTCCAAACCGACCGGGTCGACCTCTACCAAATGCATCACATCGATCGTGGTCTGCCCCACTTCAAAAGCGACAAGAAGTACCTCGACGGCAAGGTCGAGAATCTCGTCTATCCGGATCACCTGAAACCGGGTACGCCCTGGGAAGAGATCTGGCAGGGCTATCAACAGCTTATATTGGCGGGCAAAATTCTCTACGCCGGTTCGAGCAACTTTGCGGCGTGGAACGTCGTGCAGGCGAACGAGCGGGCCCGTAGCTTGGGCCTCCTCGGCACCGTTACCGAACAGAGTAAGTACAGCCTCCTCGTCCGGGACATCGAGCTGGAGATGGTTCCCGCCTGCCGGGAATACGGAGTTGGAATCTTGCCCTGGAGTCCCCTCGGGGCCGGAGCCCTCGCGGTCGACGCCTTAGACGACGGCGCCGGCCGTAGGGCATCCCAACAGTTCGACCCGGAGACCGAAGCGAAACGGAGCGCCTTTTCGGCTCTCTGCCGGGAGCTCGGCACCCCTCCCGCCGTGGTCGCCCTATCGTGGCTTCTCCACAACCCCGTCGTAACCGCCCCGATTATCGGACCCCGAACCGTG
>CAZTRQ010000337.1:0-1541 GCA_964616245.1 uncultured Spirochaetaceae bacterium
AAGCTTGTAGAAAAGCAGCAACTCTCCGACGACGTCTTCCGGATGACCTTCGAGGCGCCCTTTATCGCCGAGGCGCGAAAAGCCGGACAATTCATCATCATCCAGTTGGACGACAACTTCGGGGAGCGCATCCCCCTGACCATCGCCGACGCCGACGAGGAAGCCGGCACCGTCACCATCATCTTTCAGGCGGTGGGCAAAACCACCCTCACGCTCTCGACCCTCGGGGTAGGTGACCAGATCGCCAACGTCCTCGGTCCCCTTGGTACCCCGACCCACATCGAGAAGTGGGGCACCGTGGTCTGCGTCGGCGGTGGGATCGGCGTGGCGCCGATGCACCCCATCGTCCAGGCGGTAAAGAAGGCCGGGAACAAGGTCATCACCATCATGGGCGCCCGGAATAGAGAGCTTCTGATCCTCGAGGAGGAGATGAAGAAGTGGAGTGACGAGGTGATCGTCTGCACCGACGACGGGAGCTACGGCCGGAAGGACTTAGTTACCGTCCCACTGAAGGAGCTCTGCGAAGCCGGGGTCCCGGACATCGTCTTTGCTATCGGCCCCCCGATTATGATGAAGTTTGCCGCCGAGACCACCCGGCCCTTTGGGGTAAAGACGATGGTCAGCTTGAACACCATAATGGTCGACGGCACGGGAATGTGCGGCGGCTGTCGGGTTACCGTAGGGGAGGACACCAAGTTCGTCTGCGTCGACGGGCCAGAGTTCGACGGTCACCTCGTTGATTTCGACAACATGATGTCCCGGCTAAAGGCCTACAAAAAGCAAGAAACCGGCGCCAAGGAGCGGTGTAACATTGGCTTAAAGGAGCCTGCACAATGACAGAGCATCGTACCCCCGAGGAGCTCGCCACGGAGGCGAAAACCCTCTGGAACGAATACGGTCCCCGGCAAGAGGCCGGGGAGCTAAAGAACCGAGACCGAAGGCAGATCCCCCAGCAGGACATGCCCTCCCAGGATCCGGGGGTCCGGCGGAAAAACCAGTCCGAGGTAGCTTTGGGCTACACCCAGTTCCAGGCGCAGGTGGAGGCGCTGCGCTGCCTTCAGTGCGCCAACGCCCCGTGCATCGCCGGGTGTCCGGTCGCCATCGATATCCCCCGGTTCGTGGGGCTCGCCGCCGATGCGAAATTCCAGGAGTCGGTAAACGTCATCAAGGAGTCGAGCCTCCTCCCGGCCATCTGCGGAAGGGTCTGTCCCCAGGAGAGCCAGTGTATGCTCGAGTGCACCGTGGGCAAGATCGCGAAGGACCGGATGCAGTCGGTCGCCATCGGACGCATAGAGCGCTACGTCTCCGACCTCGAACGGGAGAAGGGCGCCATCGAGCCCCCCACTGTTGGCAAGGACAGCGGCTTTAAGGTGGCCGTCGTCGGCTCGGGCCCGGCGGGACTTACCGCCGCGGCGGACCTGCGAAAGGCAGGCCATCATGTCGAGATCTTCGAGGCCTTCCACAAGCCCGGGGGGGTCATGATCTACGGCATCCCGGAGTTCCGCCTGCCGAAGAAGATCGTCGAAACCGAGATTGCCACC
>CAZTRQ010000338.1:0-1522 GCA_964616245.1 uncultured Spirochaetaceae bacterium
TCGTCGATCCGGGGCGCCGGGAGTGCCCAGTCCAGCCCAGCACAAACTATCTGTTCAGATCTTTTCAAAAATAAAAAATAGGGATAAAATATCCATTAATGGTGCGAACTGACGTTGAAACCCCGCAGAGGACTATTCTCCTCGTAGAAGACGAGGTAATTATTGCTTTGGCGACAAAAGGCTCCCTCGAGGCCCGGGGCTATCGCGTTCTTTTGGCGCATACCGGGGAGGACGCGGTCGCGGCGGTTCTCGGCTCCCGGGAGATCGACCTGGTTCTGATGGACATCGACTTGGGTTCCGGGATCGACGGTCCCGAGGCGGCGCAGCGCATTCTCGCCGACCGGAGCCTTCCCGTCGTTTTCTTGAGCTCCCATACGGAGCAGAGTCTCGTGGACAAGGTCCGGGGCATTACCCGGTACGGCTACGTCGTCAAAGACTCAGGGGACTTCGTTCTCAACGCTTCCATAGAAATGGCCTTCGAGCTCTTCGAGGCGCACAGGAGGGAACAGGCGCACGTCGAACGGTATCGGGCGGTTGTCAACTCCCTGCCGGACTTGATGTTCGTCATGTCAGGGGACGGGACCTTCAAGGAGGCCTACGCTTCGGACCCCAACTTACTCGCCGTGCCGGTCGACGAGATTCCCGGGATGCGGCTCCACGACGCCTTCGGCGACGAGGAGGCCCAGTGGCACATCGCCTTCTACCGAGCCTGCTTGGAGACCGGAGAGATGCAGTCCTTTGACTACGAGCTCTCCGTCGAGGGTGCGTTGCGCACCTTCGAGGCCCGCCTTTCGAAAGCCGGGGAAGACACCGTTCTCGCCATTGTCCGGGACATTACCGAGCGTCGGTGGATGGAAGGGACCCTTGAGAAGCAATCACGTCTCCAACGCGGACTCATCGAGATCGCAACCAGCTGTATCAACCCGGCCGACGCCGATCTCCCGAATACCATCCGCAGCGCCCTCGGTACCATGGCGGAGACCATCGACGCGGACCGGGCGTACGTCTTCGACTACGATTTTAACCGGGGTACCGCCGTCAATACCTACGAGTGGTGTGCCCCCGGGATCGAGCCGCAGATCGAGAAGCTGCAGGCCGTACCCTTAGAAGACATCTCTGCCGGCGTCGAGCTTCACCGTCGGGGCCGGGCCCACCATCTTCCGGATCTTTCGGGTCTCCCCGAGGGCCCGCTCCAAAGGCTACTCGAGTCCCAGGGTATCAAGAGCCTGTTGACCGTACCCCTGTTGTCCGACGGGGAGTGCATTGGGGCGGTGGGATTCGACCGCGTGCGGCACCTCCGGGTCTTCTCCCAGGAGGAGCACGGGTTGCTCTCGGTCTTCGCCGAGGTGCTGGTGAGCTTGCGGAAGCGGCAGGAAGCAGAGGAACGTCTTCGGGTGCTCTTTGACTCGGCTCGGGACAATATTCTTGTCCACGAGGTCGGGCCCGACGGCACACCGGGGCCCTACATCGACGTAAACCCGAGCACCTGTGAGACCCTCGGCTACACCCGGGAAGAGCTTCT
>CAZTRQ010000339.1:0-1510 GCA_964616245.1 uncultured Spirochaetaceae bacterium
ATGATGACCCTCAACTGCGGAAAGGCCGCCTGGAGCTCCCGGGGTCGGTGGGACCCGACGAACGCATTGGAGCTCTTGCAATTCGACGCTGCCCTCGAGAGGCCCGCTTCTGTCTGGGCCCTCGGAAACGAGATAAACGGCTACCCCTTCGTCCATGGCCCGCGGCACTTTGTCGGAGCCCGACGGTACAGCCGGGCCTTCCGTCTCTTCTCGGACCTTGTCCGCCGCACACATCCGGACGCCTTGACCGCCGGGCCGGCGAGCTCCTTCTGGCCCGCCGTCGGGGAGCCGAACCCCAAGATCGACCGGTTTCTCCGCTTTGCCGGGGAGGACTGCGACGTAGTCACCTGGCACTACTACCCGGTCCACTCCCACCGGGGATCCTATTCCACCCGGTGGGCAAGGCCCGGAAGCCTACTCGCCCCGAAGAACCTCGACGAGGTAGCGCGGTACTCGAGACACATCGGAGCGCTGGAGACGCGGCGGGGTTTCGCCGGGGAGCGTTGGCTCGGGGAGTTAGGCCCGGCACTCTACGGCGGTGAGCCCGGCTTGTCGGACCGCTTTCTCTCGGGGCTCTGGTGGCTCGACGCCCTCAGCAGCGCCGCGTTGGCCGGCGAGGACCGGGTCGCTCGGCAGACCCTCTTTGGTTCGGAGTACGGTTTGCTCCGGTCGGAGAGCTACATCCCTAATCCGGACTACTGGAACTCCCTCCTCTGGAAGCGGTTGATGGGACCCCGGGTCCACGCAGTGGACGCCGAGAATAGGCCGCCGAAGCTGCGGCTCTACGCCCAGAGCGACGGCCCCGGAAAGCGGAAGACCCTCTTGGCCGTCAACGTCAGCGATAGTGAGTCTTTCGGGATCGACCTGAGGGAAGTCCTCGCCGGAAGCAGCCGACTCCGGGTCTACCGCGGGACGGCCCCGGACCCTTTCGCGAGGGAGCTCCGAATCAACGGGGTCGAGCCCGGCTCGGAGCTCCTCGGGAGCGCCGGCGCCCCAAGGCCGGGACGGGAAATCGGCGCCGAACTGGAGGCCCTCGGCACGCCTCTGTCCGACGATTCCATCACCCTCGGGCCTTTGAGCTACTGCTTCGTCCTGGGGGAGAACCCAGGTCCCGAGTAAGAGCCCGGGTCGGATCCCTCGGCTACAGCGCCCGCTCCATCACCCTATTCAGCCGGGCGACAAAGTCCGTCGGGTCCTTCAGAGGCACGTTCTCCGCCATCATCGCTTCTTCGAGAAGCAGGATGCTCAAGTCCTCCACGAGGGCGGTGTCGTCTATCTCGCCGAGGCGCCGGATAATCGCGTGCTCCGGGTTTACCTCGAGGATAGGCTTTATCTCGGGGATATCGGCCTGCCCCATCGACTTTAAGAGCTCCTGAATCTTGAGGGAGGGATCGCTCTCGTCGAGGACGATGCAGGAGGGCGAATCCGAGAGCCGAACCGAAGCGACGACGTCCTTGACGCGATCCTTAAGGACGGCCTTGATCTTGGTAAGAATCGGCTTGATCTCTTC
>CAZTRQ010000340.1:0-1503 GCA_964616245.1 uncultured Spirochaetaceae bacterium
ATCGACGTCCCACCGCCGGAAGTTCGACGTGCCCTCGAACGTGCCGAAGCCTCTCCGACGGGGCGAATTACCGACGCGGACCTTCGAGCCGACGGCATCGCTCCGGCCGCCGTGCGCCGGTGGTGCCGGGAAAACCTCGGCTTCACGTTTCAGGGCTATCACCGCATGCTCCGCATCAACGCGGCCTACCGAGCTATCGCCGAGGGTGGTAAGGTTACCGACGCCGCCCTCGACAGCGGCTACGACTCCTTGAGCGGGTTTCGGGAGCGATACAACGCGGTCATAGGAGGCGCGCCAACCCGGGCGAGGAACGTACAACTTCTGCGCTACAAGCGCATCGAAACGCCACTCGGCCCCATGATAGCCGCCACGACGGAGAAGGGCCTGTGTCTGCTGGAGTTTACCGATCGGAGGATGCTCGAAACGCAGTTGCGAGGCATAGAGCACAGACTCTCGACCCGCTTGGTAGGCGGGGAACACGAGCATCTTCGCCGCCTAGAAAGAGAGCTCTCGGAGTACTTTTCTAGAGAGCGAAGGACCTTCGAAGTCCCCCTCGACCTCGTGGGGACCGACTTTCAGAAATCGGTGTGGCGGGTACTGCTTTCCATTCCCTACGGCGAGACCCGCAGCTACCGCGAGCAGGCCGAAACCCTCGGTCGGCCGACGGCCCTCAGGGCGGTCGCCGCGGCCAACGGCCGGAATCATCTATCCATCGTAGTCCCCTGCCACCGGGTAATCGGCTCCGACGGCAGCCTTACCGGTTACGGCGGCGGGCTCCCACGGAAGCGCTGGCTCCTCCGTCACGAGGGCGCACTACCGGATTCGGCGTCCGGCTAACAGGGGTTTCGCGAATCCAGGACTCCTTAACGAAGACCGTTTTTCTTTCGACGGCAAACGTGAGTATGTTACTTCTACGACGGAGGTAGCGTTTGAAAACCATAACCACAGTTGCATCTATCCTCATAGCGGTGCTTCTCTCGAGCTGCGCCACAACGACCACGACGCATGTAAACGACGGCTACGACCGGCCAATCGAACGGCTTTTGGTAATAGTGGGGTTCCAGTCGATCCACGGTCCCTTCGGCCATCCCAACCCGGGAACCTCGGTTCCGACGCGCTTCTTGCCCGACTTCGAGACGGCTCTGACCGAACGATGGCAGCGGGAAGACCTGGCCGTACTGGTGGACGCGGTAACCGTCGACGGACAGGTCGATCTGGTAAGCCTCCTAAGCGAAGCGGACCCCAACGCTGTTCTCTTGGTCGAACAGACCGCCGAAGAAGACGAAGCACTCTACAAGGCGACCCTTATTGATACCCCAACCGGGGACCGGATCTGGGAAGGTGAGTACACCGGCAGCGATGTCGAACCCGACGCCGTCGCCAAGCGCATGTACAGCCGGGTAAACCAAGGGATCCGACGCTCCAATCTCGCGGTGTTCTAAATTCCTTCAACCGGCGGACCCGCCGTAAGAGCACTCGTTTGGGAGCGTCCCCGGCAGGGCC